>SLBD01000005.1 GCA_007126515.1 Kiritimatiellia bacterium | reverse complement strand
TGCTGGACGCCCACAACGGAAACGCCGATGATGGCATGTGGCATCAACATGTCTGGCGATTCCGTCATTTGAAGGAACGAATGGCAAGCACTCCCGATGCCTGGTTCCATTTGCTGGACGGGTCCATGGCTACATTTGTTCCGCAAGAATTACGTTCCCGAACGTTGGTAACAGTCCATGATCTGATTCCGTACCTTTGCATGACTGGACAGCTTCTCGGAGAGCGACCCAGTGTGCCGGCTCGCTGGCTGGTGAGGTCATCACTGAAGGCATTGCAGAAATGCCGTAGCATCTGCACAGTTTCACAAGCAACCGCCAATGATTGTGCACACCTGCTAGATAGAGATGATTGTCTCGTAATACCTCATGCTATTCGCTCACTACCCGAAGAACCCAGTAGGTCTTCAGAATGGCCTCAGCCCTACATTTTTCACATCGGTCATAATGCGGCTTACAAGAATCGCAAGGGAGTGCTTGATGTATTTGCTCGGTTGCAAGAGCGCTACCCCCACCTGCACGTGATCCTCGCGGGGGCAGATCCGACTCCTTCTCTTCGTCAGCAAGCCGCAGGGTTGCGGCAGGTCCATTTCGTGAGTCATCCTGACGATGACATCTTGGCGAGCCTGTATCGTCATGCAACCTGCTTTTTGTTCCCCAGCCTGTACGAAGGATTTGGTATGCCTGTTTTGGAGGCTATGTCGGCGGGATGTCCGGTTATCTGTTCCTCGAACGGCTCGTTGCCTGAAGTGGCAGGCGATGCGGCGCTGCTGACATCTGCGGATGATCTCGATGGCTTGGCACAAGCCTGTGGACAATTGATTGATTCGCCCTCCGAGAGGGAGAAGTGGCGTACAAAGGGTTATGAACAAGCCTCTAAATTTACGTTGGAACGGATGGGGCACCAATTGATAGACTGGTACACAAACGTATGCATCTCCTGATTAATGCCTTGTCGAGTACCAACCTGAGCGGGCGTCAAGTCCTCTGTGGCCATGTCGCGCAATGCGTAGCTCAGATGCAAGGGGATGACCGGATCACTTTGCTGTTGCATGATCAAAATAAGGATGTGCTCGACTGGTTGACCGAATCTTCTGGAGGGACTCTGAATGAATCGATCCACGTACATAAAGCGCCACCTCTGACTGCGCACTGGCTGGGGCGATCGATATATGAGCGTCTGTGCTTGCCTCGGGTCATTAAGCAGCAGCAGGTTGATACATGCTTATCCATGTCGGGTGGGTATGTCCGCGGATTGCCATGTCCACAGTACACCTTGGCATTGAACCCGTGGGCAATGGTTCCTACCGGATCGCGCGTGTTATCAGATCAGATCCGGGCAGTACTACAGCGGCGCATGTATCGACTCGCCGTTCGCCACGCGGATGGGATTGGATATGGATCCTGTCATATGCAGCACTTGTATGAAGCGAATGCTGGCGCGCAGGCTCGTGCCAGTGCAATCGTCTATCCGGCTTTGAACAGCTCTGAAACCGACGCACTGGATGCCTGGGCTGAAAAGGGAGTCGCACGTGATCCGAACACGCTTCTCTGTGTATCGTTAATGGCTCGCCACAAAGATATCATCGCGCTTTGCCAGCTCCTCCAGTTGCTGCGGCAACAGCATCAACTCCCCGCTCGATTGCGTTTGATCGGAGGTTGGGCAGACGAGGTGTATCGGCAGGAAGTGGAACAGCACATCCAGCGCCTCAATCTGCAGGATGCCATATCCATCGAGGGACACGTCGATCGAGAAGCCTTGCATGAGGCGTATGCCTCCAGTCGTTTGTATGTTCTATTGAGCCACAGTGAATCTTTTGGCATCCCTTCGATCGAAGCGCAACGAGTGGGAACACCCGTTATCGCTGCGAATGGCAGTGCCGCGCCAGAAGTCTGTGGTGAGGGGGGCCGGTATGTAAATCCCGGTGACATCCAGACCGCGGCCCGCTTCTGTGCGGAATTGATGCAAGATGATGATGCGTGGACATCCCTTTCGATGGCTGCCAGGAAAAATTCGCAGCGCTTTGAATATAGGCGGACATCTCCGCCGTTGCTTGCTATGTTGGGGATGAAGACAGCATAGATATGGTCATGACTGAAAAAACGAAATCCAGTGTTCGGGTGGACCGCGGCTCCTGTCCCAGCCCGCACAGCCAAGCGAACAAAGTAATCCGCCTGCTGTGGCAGATCACATGGGTGTTTTTCTTTCGGCCCAGTCCGTGGTTTTGGCACTCAGGACGTAGAATGCTCCTGCGATTGTTTGGTGCGAAGGTTGGGATGCACGTCCAAATTATGCCTTCCGTGAAGGTGTGGGCCCCATGGAACCTAGCGCTTGGAGATTATGCAACGATTAGTCATGGGGTCGATTTGTATACAGTCGACCAAGTTGAAGTCGGCGATCATGCCACAGTGAGTCAGCGGGCATTTCTCTGTACAGCCACACATGATGTTGATCACCCCAACATGCCTCTGGTCACTGCGCCAGTCCGGGTGGGAGCGGGTGCATGGATTTGTGCGGAAGCATATATCCATCCGGGAGTGGAGATCGGCGTTGATGCAGTGGCCGGAGTCCGCAGCGTGGTTTTGAAATCTGTGCCCGACCGCCATGTCGTGGGGGGCAATCCCGCTCGCTTCCTCCGCTTGCGTTTCGAGTCAACAGGAGATGCATGACGGTGACGGGAACGAGCCCGATTCCTGTTTCCGTGGTGATTCTTTCACACAATGAAGCGGTCAACCTGCCGCGCTGCATTGCTGCAGTCAGCGCCTGTGATGATGTCGTCGTTCTTGATGACGGCAGCACAGATGAGAGTCAAGCCGTTGCGCGGCAAGCGGGTGCCCGCGTTGTGGAGCATCCCTACACATCGTTTGCAGACCAGCGAAACTGGGCCATGGCGCATGCAGGCATCAGGCATCCGTGGGTGCTGCATCTCGACGCAGATGAAGTCATGACTCCCAGCGCCCTCGACGAGGTCTGTCAGGCAACGGAAACGATGTCTGTAAATCAAGTGGGTTGTCTGGCAAGAAAAGTCATGCTGGAGGATCGCTGGCTGCGCTACTGCACAGATTATCCGGTCCATGTCCCGAGGCTGATTCATCAGGATGGCCCCAGATTCGTTATGAGCGGACACGGAGAAATCATTGATGCGCCTGCATCGGCTCGGGTGTTATTGAGTGAGCCCATGCTCCACTACACATGGTCCAAAGGGTGGCCCGACTGGTGGGAGCGACATCGCCGTTACGCCCGTGCTGAGGCCGAGCGCATTGCATGTGGAGATGCACAAGCGTCTTTAGGAGATTTTTTCAGCAGTGACCGCAGTCTTCGACGCAAAGCGATTCGATCGTTCTCTTATCACATTCCTGGACGGTCGATGCTGCGGTTCTTGTATGGGTACATTGGCCGAGGTGGCTGGCGAGACGGCAAGGCGGGCTGGCTCTTTTGTCGTGCCATGGCACGGTATGAACGCATGATCGACGAGGAACTCAGGCGTACAAGATGCGAATCGCGTTGATCAATCAGTTTTACCCGCCCGCACGTGCCCCTACAGGTAAACTCCTGGCGGATTTAGCAGATACAATGTGTCACCGTGGACATGAGGTTACGGTGTTGACGTCAGCAGCCTTATACGGATCCTCCGCCGATGATCATGTGTCGCCCGAAGCAATTCATGTCATTCGTCTTGGCTCCGATCAGGCACACGGCACAAGTCGTTTTAACAAAGCACGTGAGTACGGAAAATTTCTGCTCCAACTTCGCACGCAGCTCGCTCGTTTACGTCCGGCTCCCGATGCAATTGTTTCCATGACCACTCCGCCATTTTGTGGGCGATGGACGCAACGAGTGCCTTCGGTTCGGAGTGCGCGTCATATCCTTTGGTGTATGGACCTGTATCCTGAGGCCCTGCATTCTGCCGGTTGGATGCGAGACCAGAATCTTGCCTACCGAGCGATGGCGAAATGGGCGCAGCATGAGCGTGAAACTGCGGGCGCCGTCGTGGTGCTAGGGGATGATATGCGGAAACGCGTATATGAATCGGCTCCATTGGCAGAAACCTATACTATCCCGGTCTGGACAGAATTAGAAGCTTCAGAGGTCGATCAAGAGGCGGCCGGACGGTTGCGATCAGAACGAGGGTGGGGGGATGATCAATGCATTTTCTTGTACAGTGGGAATTTGGGCCGAGCCCATGATTTGACAGATTTTGCTCATTTGGCAGCGCAGTCTGATCCGCAGAAATGCCGATTTGTCGTATGTGGTGAAGGTCCCATGTTGGATTTGTGGAGAAAGCAGTGGAATACATGCTTTGAATGGCTTGATCCGGTGGGTGCCAGCCAGCTCACTGCGCATCTCCTGTCGGCAGACGTCCATCTGATTAGCCAGCGCCCAGAATGGGGGGGGGTCGTTGTTCCCAGCAAGTATCAATCAGCGTGTGGGTTGGGCAGGCCTGTTCTATTTAGTGGACCTGCAGACAGCTCCCTTGCTGGCTGGATTAAAGAAGGGCGAACGGGTTGGCATATGCCCATTGGCGATCAATCGGCGGCGCAAATAGCAATTACAGAATGTATAGACCCGCTTGTCAGAACCCAAAGAGGGGAGTCCGCTCGTAAGCAGGCGGACACTCAATTCAGCCGGGATATGAACTGCAATAGACTTGCTCAAATCATTGAAGCCATGGTTTAAGTGTCATTCATCTCATGGAAGCATTCCTCAAATATCCGATTGTATTCATTAGCGCTGCTTTAGCTGCGGTTTTGCTGACTCGTAAATGGGGCCCATGGGCATTGCGACACGGACTTGTGGACCAGCCGGGTGGCCGAAAAATTCATGCCAATCCTGTGCCCTATGCAGGTGGTGTGGCTGTGTTTGTTGCCTTTCATGTCGCTTGTGCTGTCGTGTTTCTCTATCCGTGGGCTCCTTTTGCAGGGCAACTGGCGATTCAGTGGTGGTTTAGATTTATCCCATTGTCGATGGCTGTTGTTGCGCTAGGATTTATTGATGATCGGTGGGGATTGTCGCCATGGCTCAAGTTGGCGGGACAGACGCTGATATCGGCTGCGGCCTACGCCTTGGGACTGCGAGTTCAAAATGTGTTAGGCGTGGATTTTCCGGTAGTGATTGATTTTATTTTCACGATGGGGTGGTTCTTGTTGCTGATGAATTCGTTCAACTTGATTGATGGCGTGGACGGATTAGCGGCTGGAATCGCGGCAATCGCCTCAGTCGGAATTGGTATTTCCCTGCTGTTCCGCAGTGAGCCCGGTGACACCCTGTTGTTTCTGGGACTGGCCGGCGCGTGTTTGGGGTTCTTGCGCTATAATTTTTACCCAGCCAAGATCTTTTTAGGGGACACAGGCAGTTTGTTTCTTGGCTTTTCTATGGCAGCGCTGGCAATTTCTACCAGTTCTAAAGGCCCGACACTGGCTGCTATTGGTGTCCCACTTCTCGCAGTGGGAGTGCCTTTATTTGACACAGTATTGGCAATTTGGAGACGTTCGGTTCGACGGGTGTTGGTCAGCGGAGATGGTGGAACACATTCGCTTGGATTCGAGCAAGCGGACAAAGATCACCTTCATCATCGGCTCTTGGAAACGGGGCGCAATCAGAGTCAAGTTGCTTTCATGTTATATGCTGGCACGGTGGGACTTGCTGCGATAGGAATACTTGTCAGCGTCTTTCATGACCGAGCAATTGGAATTCTGGCCCTCGCCTTCTTCTTGGGCGCATACACAGTTATTCGTCACTTAGCATGGATTGAGTTGCGAGATAGTGGTGAGGCAGTTCTGAAGGGAATTTCTCTTCCTGTAAGAAGGAATCGAACACTGCTTTTCTATGTAGCTTCTGACTTGGTTATTCTAAACGCAGGTTTACTTCTTGCTCTGATCGGATTGGATGCAATTCAAGAAGCTGGATCAACAGTGCCGTTGCGGCAGTTGTGGTTGCGCTATGTGCCATTTGATATTGGCTTGCCGTTTCTCTTCTTGATCCTTTTTCGGGCTTATTCTCGAGTGTGGTACCTTGCGCGTATTTCTGAATATTTTTCAGTGGGAATCGCAGTCGTGATTGGTTGTGCGGCATCGTATGCCCTGCAATTAGTCGGCACGAGTAATGCCGATACAGGCTATATGTTAATGCGGGTGGTGGTCCTGGCAGGAGTGTCCGCGCCATTAGTGATTGGCGTTAGAGCTTCGCTGCGCATTGTTCAAGACCTGATGCACTGGCTGTCACGTCATAGCGAGGCAGAAAAAATGTCCGCTCGCCGCACACTCCTTTGCGGAGCAGGGTATCAAACGACCTTGTTCCTGCGACAGTTGACAACGAAGCAGCCGAGTCATGGAGCCTTGCAAGTCATAGGCATGGTAAATAGTGATCAAGCGACGAGAGGTCATTATATTCATGGCTATAAGATTTTCGGAAACTTTCATGAACTGGGTGGATTAATCCCTCAACATCGCATTGAAATAATTTACATCGTCGAACCACTGGAGGCTGTCGAAGAGCAATTGATTTGTGACACCGCGCGCAAATTCAATATTCCTGTCCGACGGTGGAGTGTGCTCGAGGAAGAACTAGTTGTGTCCGCTTCAGAGTAGCCCCATTTCTCACCAGAGATGGGCGTTCATGTCGCATCTTGGTGAGAAATGTGCGGGCTAGCGGTCAAGGTTCATCTTGAGCTGCAGCCGCGTGCGGTGAGCGCGGCTTTCTGAGGATCCGCCACGGACGCCTGATCCAATACAACCATCGCCTTTTCTCGCTGAACGTTGTATCCCGAAAGTCACCATCGCCGGGAGTGAAAGCGCTGCGCATCGCATATCGTGTCTTCTCAAGAGGCGATAGCAAGGCCGCATGCAATGCCCGCACACTTGCCGGGCGTGGCGGTAAGTCAGACTGCAGATGCTCTTCCAGTGTGCGCAGGGCTTGGGCTGAAACCATGGGCAGAGAGATCTGTACCAAGTTAGGGCCCAGGAGTTTTTCAGCAAGCGCACAGGCGGTGTTTAGCGCTCGACGCGCAAAGGCAGATTCGGTTGTAGAAATTTCGTCAGCCTGCTCAAAGACATCTGGGTATCGCGCCAAGAGTCCGGCGATATCGGCAACCCAGCCGAGCCGCTCGCCTCCATGCCAGAGCAGATGCATACTACAAATCAACAAGTGATGAGCAGGGGTGGGAGCTCTGACCGTTTCGGTGTCGAGCGCCAATGATTCACAACGTCGTTCGTCTTCAACTGTTGGCGACTGGATACAGGGGAAGTGCGGTGGAAAGGCTCGATGATTGGCTTCAATCAGAATACCTTGAGGATGCCGAAACATAATGCCCCAGCCAAAGTGCCAATAATGGGATTGCTGAATGGGGTCGGAGTGTTCTGGTTCGCATTTCTCGGCCGCCATGGTGCGGCAGAGAGCGTCGTAGGCAGAAAAAGGGCAGCGATAATCAAGATCATCAAAGGAGCGCATGCCCAGATCCGGCCATGCCTGCCGGGCCAGTGCTGGCCCTTTAACTAAGACGATGTCGGGGACAGCCTCGCGGAATCGGGCTTGCAACCTCTCTGCCAAACTCGTGCAACGTGCCGTAAACGCGGCCTGGCCATAGGCCGCATTCCGCCAAGGGGGAGCCGTAGATCTCGCCTGCGCGTGCAGCAGTCCCAGCACACGATGACGCCGCGCCCAACGCAGCAGCCCGTCGTCATCCTCAAGGGAGTAGGCCGGTTGAGTGGCGTCTGAGTCCAAACCATGAAGCGCCCTAAATGCCTGTCGACACAGAGCTATCCTCGTCTGCGCATCTTGGGACATTGGTTTGATTGATTCGATCATTTCAACTCTAGGACACGAAGCGAAATTGTAGGGCGCGAATGGTCGCAGACCTTCGCGCCGCCGGCGAGCTCACCGAGCGAGCCGCCAATAGAGTCATTCCGACCGAAGTCGCGCTGCGCAGCAGCGGGACGAAGTGGAGGAATCTCGAGCAGCGTGTAGTGCCATAGATGTCTCGACTACGCTCGACATGACTGCGGGCCGGTTCGAAATCCCAGGCGATTTCGCGGCTCATCGGGAGAGCGCACGCAATCAAAGTGATTGCGAGACTGCAAGAGCTCACCGGAATCAGCATACACACCTTCTTGCCCGCCATCAGAAATGAGTCGGCTCGCGCCGCACCATCTGACCGCGTCCGAATGTGCCTTTCCACTCGCCCTGTTCAACCGCGACTTCACCGCGTACAGTCACAGTTTCCGGACGACCTTGAATCTCCCAGCCCTCAAACGCGCTATAGTCGACGTTCATGGAATGAGTCTTTTGTGAAATCACGCCTTTGTAGTCTGGATCATAAATCACCAAATCCGCATCGGCGCCAAGCTGGATGGTCCCTTTCTGCGGATACAGACCAAAGATTTTGGCCGCCTGCGTGCTGGCTGCATTAACAAAGGTGTGTAGGTCGATTTTGCCCGTGGCCACTCCGCACGAATACAATAACTTCACCCGCTCTTCGAGAGAAGGAATCCCATTCGGAATCTTTGTGAAGTCGTCTCGTCCCATATCCTTCTGCCCATAGAAATCAAACGGAGCATGGTCAGTCGCAACTGTATGCACAAAGCCCTGTTGGAGGCCATTCCAGAAGAGTTCTTGATTGCGTTTGTGGCGCAGGGGAGGGGACATCACGTATTTCGCCCCTTCGAAGTCAGGCAGCTCGGCGTAGGTCATGTCGACAGTCAAATAAGGAATAACGATCTCAACAAAAGCCCGCACTCCTGCATAGCGTGCCCGCATCACTTCGCGCAAGGACTCGTTGCAGCTTAAGTGAACCACGTATGCAGCAGCACCTGTAGCTTCCGCGAACGACATGAATTTGGCGGTTCCGGTCGCTTCCACTAAAGGCGGACGACTATGATAGTGCCACTCCGTTCCCGTCTTGCCCTCGGAGATTAATTTTTTCTGCAACTCGAGAACAAGGTCGGCATTTTCACAATGCGCCGTGGCAATCACGCCCTTCTCTTTTGCAAAACAGAGCGCGTGATACAACTCCTCATCGCTGAGATCAAAGACACCCTTGTAGGCAAGGAAGAATTTGAACGAGGAAATGCCGTCTTCGATGATCTCCGTGAGCTGTGCTTTCGCCTTGTCGTCAAAGCGCGGCACACCCATATGATAGGTAAAGTCACAAGCGCTGATGCCTTCCGCTTTACTGCGCCACAGCGCGTAGGATTCCAGTAAGTCGTCGCTCTTACTCGGGCAGAGCATCTCAATCAGCGTCGTCGTGCCGCCCATCAATGCGGCTTTGCTGCCCGTTTCATAGTTATCCTTCGCAAAGGTGCCCATAAATGGCAGGTAAATATGGACATGGGGATCGATAAAGCCGGGAAAAACATACTTGCCCTGCGCGTCAATCGTCTTCGTGTCGGGCGGCACGTCCAGATGCGTGCCAATCCGCGTGATCTGTTCGCCCTCGCAATAGATATCGGCTTGATAACGCTCACTGGCGGTAACGATCGTTCCATTTTTAATCAGTAGTGCCATGATTCATTTCTCCCTTAACTAGTTTTTGTCCTATTAAAGTCCAATTCAATCTCGCGGCTCGCTCGGTGAGCTCGCCGAAGTGGCCATCATGCGAATGGCGGGTTCAACGCAATACGCACTCGGGCGCAATTGATCGCCACAACCTGGCCCCGAAAGGTTCGAGTTTCGTATTTCGGATTTCCTTTCGTGCTTGGGTATTTCGTCATTCGTCATTGCTCATCCATGGCGTACGTCATTTCATGAATTGGCCCTGAAGACAGCCAAGCGGCTAGTCCTTATGCCAAATATCGCCTTCTCCCTGCGCAAACCAGCGGGTCGTTGTGACTTTCGCCCGCGTGTAGAAGTAGATCGCCTCCCGCCCTTGAATGTGTAGGTCCCCGAAAAACGAATAGTCCCAGCCGCTGAATGGGAAATAGGCCATCGGGGCCGGGATGCCAACATTGATGCCGATCATGCCCGCTTTGACTCGATGTTTGAACTCGCGTGCCGTGCGACCGGAGCTCGTGTAGATGCAGCAACCATTTCCGAACGAACACGCATTAGCGATGTTAATGGCCGCGTCCAAATGATCGGCTCGAATCACATTCAGTACCGGACCAAACACCTCGTCTTTGTGAACGGTCATGTCGGGTGTCACCTTGTCCAAAATCGTCGGCCCGAGATAAAAGCCATCCGGGAAATCCGGGACCTGAACGGTCCGACCATCGACGACGACATCGGCTCCTTCTTTCTGTCCTTGATCAATCAATGTCCGGAGCCGTTCCCGATGCTCGGAAGAGATCAGCGCGCCCAGTTGGCCGGACGGGGTTCGATCCGTGGGACCCACCTGGATGCCACGTGCTACGGCTGACATTTCCGGCAAAAACAATTCAGCTGCTTCGCCAACGGTAATCGCTGTGGAACCCGCCATGCACCTCTGGCCGGCACAGCCAAAGGACGAATCGACCATGCCATCCACCGCTTTCAGAATTTCGGCGTCCGGCATAATCACCACAAAATTCTTCGCACCACCCGCCGCTTGCACTCGCTTGCCGTTTTGGGTGCCCTTCTCGAAAATGTATTTGGCGATCGGCGAGGACCCAACAAAAGAAATCGCTTTGATCTTCGGATGCGTCAAAATCGCATCAACACTTTCGCGTCCGCCATGGACTAGATTCAATACGCCTTTGGGCAATCCCGCTTCTTGTAACAGTTCAATCAAGCGAACACTGGTGAGTGGCACTTTCTCGCTCGGCTTGAGGATGAAGGTGTTGCCGCAGGCAATCGCCAAGGGATACATCCACATGGGCACCAGTGCAGGGAAGTTATACGGGCAAATGCCAGCGCAAATGCCCACTGGTTGTCGTTGCAGTTCGCAATCAATGCCTCGGGCGATATTCTCTAGACATTCGCCCTTCAGCAACTCGGTAATTGCACAGGCGTATTCGACCACTTCGATGCCGCGTCGCACATCGCCGCGTGCTTCCTGTAAGGTCTTGCCGTTTTCCCGAGTGACAGATAAGGCCAATTCTTCAAACGCATTTTCGAGCAGGATTTTGTAGCGAAAGAGGATTCGAATCCTTTCCACCGGTGGTGTTTGCCACCAGTCATACGCTGCGGCATCAGCGGCTTCTACGGCTTCATGGACAATTTCTGCTGTGGAAAGGGGAGCCTGCGAAATCACCTCGCCAGTAGAGGGATTGTAGACGGGGCTAAATGTATCAACGTTGGGTGTGCTCCATTCGCCATTGATGAAATTCGGGCAGGGAATCAGTTCTGTTGTGGCCATCGTTTATTCTCCGTTCAAGTACCTTACTGATGGGGCGGGATCGGTTCCATATCGCCGCTTGCGACGCGCTCTTGATATTGAGTCCATGACATCGGCTCCTTGCCGGTATCGATATCGATCATGTCGATGCATCCGTCGACGGGACAAACCAACGAACAAAGATTGCAGCCGACGCATTCGTCTTCTTTGATCTTCGGGACCGCTTTGCCCGGGAGGCGGCCCGGACCTTCGCCAATTCCTTCAGCATCAGGATCAACTAGGGCAATGGCTTGATGAGCGCCGTCTTCACAAGCGATGTAACACAAGTTACAGCCAATGCAGGTGTCATAATCAATCTTGGCAATCCGCTTGTAATTCAAATCCAGGTTTTCCCAACGATCAATCGTGGGCACAGCTCGACCAATCAACTCCGTCACTGAGGCCATGCCGGAACGATCCAGATAGTCGTTTAAGCCTTCGATCATATCCTCCACGATGCGAAAGCCGTAATGCATGATCGCTGTACAAACTTGGACATTGGTTGCGCCTAGCGCAATGAACTCCGCTGCATCTTTCCAGTTCTGAATGCCGCCAATGCCGGATATCGGCAGTTTCACCTCTGGATCCGCCGCGCATTGCTGGACCATGTTCAACGCGATCGGCTTGACGGCCGGTCCGCAATAGCCGCCGCTGGTGCTTTTTCCGGCCACATAGGGCTCGGGACAAAGTCGATCCAAGTCGACTTGTGTGATGCTGTTGATGGTGTTGATTAGGGAAATGGCATTCGCACCAGAACGGCGGGCCGAGCGGGCGGGGTAGGTGATGTTGGTAATATTGGGGGTCAGTTTGACGATCACCGGGATCTGAGTCACTTCCATCACCCAACCCACAATTGTCTCGATCACGTCCGGGTTTTGACCGACGGCCGAGCCCATGCCGCGTTCGCACATCCCGTGCGGACAGCCGAAATTCAGTTCCACACCGTCGGCCCCCGCATCCATGGACCGCTTCACATACTCATGCCAGCTTTCTCGCGTGTCGGTCATCAGCGACACCACAATGGCATGATTGGGCCAGCGCTCTTTGCATTCTTTGATCTCTCGGAAATTGACCTCCGGAGAGCGATCCGTGATCAGTTCGATGTTGTTGAATCCGACCATGCGGTTGCCGTTCAAATCGAGCGAGGAATAGCGCGAGCTGACGTTCACGATGGCTTCGCCTAAGGTTTTCCAGACCACGCCGCCCCAGCCCGCCTCAAACGCTCGATGGCATTGATAGCCCGTGTTCGAGGGCGGCGCGGATGCGACCCAGAAGGGATTGGGAGACGAAATACCGCCTAAGTTCACTGATAAATCTGCCATGGTGTCGTGCTTTCTTATCTGAATGAAGTCGCTGTTTCCTGCACTCGCACCGGTGCATCCAATCCCGCGCCATAGGGCGGCGCATCGACCACGCCCATTCGCGACCACTGGATCGGTCCCGTTGCCTCTTGCTGGGAAAAGAATCTGTGCATCCCGCGGGCCGCCTTCTTGCCCTCGCCGACGGCATTGACCACTTCGGATCCTCCGTTGGCTGCGTCCCCCCCGGCAAAGACATGCGGGATATTTGTTTGGCCGGTCTGGTCATCCCGGCGAATCGTTCCATTGTCGGCAAGATCCAATCCGGGCAGGAGATGATCCAGCATCGCGGTCATCTTCTCCTGGCCCAGCGCCTTGATCACCATGTCGCACGGGAAATCGAATGCACTATCCGGAATCACTCGCAGATTGCGCTGTGCATCCATTTCCGTCCGCACCAATCGCAACCCACACACGTGGCCGTCCCGTTCCAGAACGGCTTCTGGAATGGCGTAAAAGACAAACTCCGCTCCATCCTGCTTGGCCAATTCATATTCGTAGACATAGGCGGGCATATCGCGCTCGCCACGTCGGTAAATGATGGTCGCATGCGCCGCGCCCAACCGCTTGGCCTGCGTCACCGCATCAATAGCTGTGTTCCCGCAGCCGATCACGGCCACGCGCTTGCCAACCGCCACTTCGTGCAACGGCTTCGTGTGAATGTCATCAATAAAGTGCAACGCCTCAACCACCTCGGGCAATTCCTCGCCGGGGATGTCGAGTCGGAGTGTGCTGCCCAGACCGACACCGAGGAAGAGGGCATCAAACTCTTTCTCCAGCTCGGGAATGGTAATGTCCCGGCCAACTTCAACCCCCGTGCGGATTTCCACACCCAATTGCTTGACCAGTTCGACTTCCTTCAAACTCACTTCCGGTGTCAATTTATAGTAGGCAATACCGTAGGTATTTAATCCGCCCGCTTCCGGCTTTTTCTCGAAAATCACGGCTTCATGGCCAAGCAAAGCCAATTCCGCAGCGCAGCCCAAGCTTGCAGGACCACCACCAATCAAGGCCACACGTTTCCCCGATTTTTTCGTCGGTGGTGAAAACAGGTTAATATTGTCATCCAGTACATGATCTGTCGCATAGCGCTGGAGGCGACCAATCTTGATCGGCTGTTGATCTCGGTCCAAAAGAACGCAAGCGCCTTCGCAGAGCACAGATGTGGGGCAGACACGAGCGCAGCTCGCACCTAAAATATTCGCGGACAGGATCGTTCGAGCTGATCCAGTAATATTACCCGTCGCAATCTTCTTGATGAAGGCTGGGATATCAATACCTGTTGGGCAGGCGCGGATGCACGGGGCATCAAAACAGTATAAGCACCTGTTTGCCTCTGTGACCGCTTCCTGGGGGGAATACTTCGGCTCAATTTCAGCCATATTGCGGGTTGCTGTTTCCGGATCCAGAATCGGTCGTATCTCCATGCGTTCTCCTGTTGAACCGTTCCTTACATTTACTGTCAAATACAAGGGCCGAGACTAGCGAAGTGAAGAGACGGGTGTCAATGGTAGAGTCGGAGCAAGCAGCAGGGAGGTCAAATGAATAAAGTCCTCAAAGCGCTAGATCGCAATGAAGATGTCGATATTCTGTTTCGCGGCAAATCCAAAGGTGTCATTAAAGCGGCCGTTGAGTGTTCCGGGAAAATAATACGGATCATCCTATTTTCGGTATGAATTCATCTGAACAGTCAGTCGAATCCGAGATGGATTAGTTGCGCGGGGGGCGATATCGTGATCTTTGACAAATCATTAACACACAAATCATTTTCTCATTAGGAGTTCTAGCTGTATGAAAGCAATAAAAATAATCCTCGCAATCGTGCTGATCGTGGTGGTCCTCGTGGTTGGGGCTGTGGTTGCGCTCTTGTCGAGCGCGGGTCTGCAGACGGCGTTGGTGCGTCGCCATGCTCCCGAGGGCGTGCGGATCGAGCATGTTCATGTGGGATTTCGTGGCGTGTCCATCGATTCCGTACATGCGGAGCATGAGGGTGCGATTATCTCGTTGGACCGAGTGCGAATCACATTACCGCTCATCCGGACACTGCTGCAACGCGAACTGCACATTGAAGAGTTTATAATCGCCGGGCTGACTGTTGATGCGACACATTTTGTTGTCAATGATGCGGAAGACATTGCTCCAGCGCCTCCGCGCCAGCCTGCGGCTGCTGAGCGAGTTCGCGACCTTTACGACGAAGAAACGGTAGCCGAGCTCGAACGGATTGTGGAGGCGATCCCGTTTGATGGGGTATTCCGTGAAGAATTAATGTGGCCGCCGCTGCGGATCGATCGGCTGGCGGTTGACGCATTTGTGCGTTTGCCCGGTGGCAGCCAGACCGTGACACTGGAGATTACCGGTACTGAGATTGGCATCGCGGAAGAGTCTGCGATTCGTCTTGCCCTGCAATACGATGATGACGCAGAGGATGCAGTTCTTCGGCAGAGCACAGTGAATATGGAAAGCGGTTGGCGCTTATCTGAACAGGGACGGGTGATTGGCAGTGCTTCGGTCATCCAATTACATGCCCATCTTCACCATGAAAGTGAGATCATGCCCATTCATGTCACCTTGTCGTTGAGGGCCGATCAACGTGTTGATCAGGAAGGTGAGGACTATTCTGTGACACTGGCCTTAGGCCCCGACGCGAGCGACCTGCCAACCATCTTGCGTCTGGACGCGTCCTACGACTACGCCGCCAACGCGCTGGATGGCGAATGGAACCTTGATTTTGCCAGTAACAAACTGGCCGATTTGACGGAACAATACCTCCAAGGCGCTGCGGTTGTGCTCTCGTCGACGGGCCGATTTGCGATGCAGCCGGAGACGGGGTCGGCAACGCTGCGGGGGCAGCTTGATCTGGATGGGGCGGGACTGGATCAATTGCTGGAGGAATTGGCCGTTCTGCCCACCGTCGCTCTACGGATGAAATTTGATCTAGCGGGAGATGCCCATCAGGCTCGGATCAACGAACTGAACCTGGACCTGGCTGGGGCGGATCAAGCGCTGCTGCAAGTTCAAATTGAACAAGCCTTCGGCATTGATTTGCTGACCATGGGTCCCGTGGATGTCGATCCCGACCAGCCGCTGCTGCGCGTTCGCCTGCTTGACCTGCCTTCCGAACTTGTTGATGTCTTTGTGGCCGAAATGGATCTCGCGTGGACGGGCTTGACGGGGGAACTGTTGGTGACGGCCGTGGACGATGAGTTTGTCGTCGCTACGGTCGATCCTGTCACTGTGCGAAATCTCTCCGTGAGCATGGCGGACGAGGCATTGGTCGAGAACATCACCGTCGAGGTCCCGCTGCACGCCGTGGTGGGAGGAGAGCAGGTGGACCTGCGAATTTCGCCGCTACGGATCAGTAGCGGGGGCGAAGTCGGGGTTCTGACCTTGGCAGCGACTCTGACCGAGTTGGCGGCCGAACAGCCTCATTTTGATGTTGCGGTTGATTGGCAGATTGAACTTCCCGCTCTGTTGGCGCAACCGGCCGCCGAGGCCTTTCGCAATGTGCAGCAGGGCCGCTTAAAAGGGGAATTGAAAGCGCGTGGAACAGCGGCAGCGTTGGAAGGCCAATTGCAATCCAGTTTTGCGAATCTGACACTTCCTGATGGACGCCGGGTGGATGAGATCGCCATCGGATCGGATTTTTCTATCCAGGAAGAGGGATTGATTTCTCTGAACGTGCCAATCCGCATGGCCCTGGGCGAACAGCTATCCCGATTACAACTGGCGATCGAAGTGACCTTGGACGAGCCCTTGTCGGCCTCTGTAAGGGGGCAGGGGGATACACTGTGGGTTGATCATCTGCTTGTCTTGGCGGACGCCTTCCAAAATCCGGATTATGTTGCGCCGGAGGTCCCTGTTGCGGTTGAGGAACCACCTGTGCACCCAGAGGATGACCCCGCCGCTCCTCCAACGGCGGATCGTGATCCGTCCGTCCCTACCGCACCACCGGTTCCAGTCGCCCCTTGGGACGGTATCCGAGCGGACCTCGATTTGGCTCTCGCAGAAGTTCGCCTCGAGGGACAGCCTCCGATTCGTGATGTCGTGGTGCAAGGCCGGGTCCTTGAACAAGGAGTCTTTTTGAATCCGGTTCGGGCTCGGATTGAGGACAGCCCTCTTTCCGCGATGGTCGAGTTGCTGTTTGATCCGGGTATGATCGAGCAGTTGTATCAATTGGTGGCGGAGGTGAATGTTTCCCGGTTTGATGTGGGCGCCTACTTACGGACAGCGCAGCCGGAAGAGACGCCTCCGTTTGAGGCCTTGGTCACAGCGGACGTTCGTGTGCGGGCGGCGGCTGCAGAATTGGAACAGCTGGCGAAACAGGCCACTGGACACATTCGCGTCACAGCGTCCCAAGCCATTGTTCGCGCCTTCCGACAGGGGCGGGCCAGTCGGGCCGTGGATGCCGCCGCTGCGGCCGGTCGGATTGGTGGATTGATCACGGGACGGGAAGACATCGACGTCGTCGGCGAACTGGCTCGATACTTCAACGAAATCACCTTTGACGAATTGACTCTTGATGCGCAACGAAATCCGGATTTCAGCATCGATATCTCGCGATTGGCCCTGCGCAATGCCGAATTGCAAATGATTGGCACCGGTGTGGTATCGCATGTCGAAGGGCGTGAATTTCATCAGCAGCCAATCGCATTGAGCTTCGATGTCGGGGTGCGGCCGCCCTTGGATCGTTTGTTTGACCGCTTGCGTCTATTGGAGGAAGAACCGGCAGCCGATGGCTATCGCCGCGTCAATCGCCCCCTCAACATAGAAGGAAACGTCGGCGAACCGGATCCTCGACCGTTTTGGGCGATCTTGATTGATGCCGCTGCTCGCCGGGTTGTGCCGGATCGCCGCCCCAGCGAAGAACGCGAGGAAGAGCCCTCGCGCGAACCGCGGTCGCCTTTGGATCGTCTGCAACGCTACTTGTAGTTTTTTTCTGATTCATCGTTGTGGGTGGGCGTGGCGACCCGCGCCCGCCTAGGTTTGCTGATTTCAACTCAACTCAACGAGTCATGTCGAGCGGAGTTTCGATCGCGCCGCAAGGCGGGTATCGGAACGCAGTCGAGACATCTTCGAACACACCAACAGCCAATTGCATTCCGTAGACAGCCCCCTGCATACGTTTGTCCCTATTGCGAACGCTGTCGGTATTGCATGAGATTCGCTCGGAATGACCTTTTAGGATGGCATCATATGTATCAGCAATGATCTGCTGCTGGAGAATCTGCGAATGAGTTTTAACATTAGAAGTGGTCAGGCTTCGGGGTAGACATCGCCACGAAGATTGGTATAGTATCCCACGAATTTCGTTACGGCGCGGTAGCCAAGTGGTAAGGC
>SLBD01000109.1 GCA_007126515.1 Kiritimatiellia bacterium | reverse complement strand
TGCATCTATTACGGCGAGCCCGGTCACATGAAGTCGCTAGGCTTGAAGCCACACATGCGCCAGCCCTTGCAGCATGGCGGATTGGACGGTCAATGCGCGCAGTATCGGTTGTTTGCGGGGCCAGCACGGCCACCGCAGTGATGGGCTTACTCGAAATAACTCATCTCAATGGCGTGGCGGAAACGGATGAATTTCCACGTTTGATAGGCGAGGATCATGGGCAGGAAGATGCCGACTACGATGGTCATGACTTGAAGGGTCTTGAGGCTGGCCATGCCTTCAAACAGGGTAATGCCAGCCACCATATAGGGAAATGTGCCGGTAAAGCCGGTGACCATGAACAAGGCTACGGCCCCCAAATTTGTGACAAATGCCCAGCCGAAGCGGCGGCGCAACAAGAGAATCACGGTCGCCACCGGCAAACCAACCGATGCAACCGGCAACAGCCATAGGACCGGCACTGCCGTGAAGGCGGCACCACTAAACAAGTTAGAACGCCAATTGAAGGCCAGCATGAGGATCGGAGCCATCGCCGCCATGGCAACAGCGGTGTACAAGGCTTCGTGCCGCTTGCGATCCACAACATCCCCTTTGGCCTTCAGGGTTACCCAGAGGATGCCGCTGGTGCGATAGAAGGCGATAAAGAAGAGTCCGCCGAGAATACCCGGCTTATTGAGCAACCCGAGAAATGAGCCATCCTGCATTTCCTCTGTTCCGGCCCTGAGGAAAAGATTGGTAAAGCGCACACCCAGCAATAAGGCCAGTCCATAACTGGAGAGCACCCACCCCCATGCCATGCCGCGCTGCCAGGTGAGGTTGTCATCTTTGTACACGAGTTCCATGCAGACAGCACGAATAATCAGCATGAACAAGAGGAGAAATAATGCGATGTATAAGTTTGAGAACATTTCGGCGAAAATTAACGGAAAAGCAGCAAACGTTGCGCCACCCGCCGTAATGAACCAGACCTCACTGCCGTCCCAGTAGGGACCCACCGTATACTGCAGCATCCGGCCTTCCGTCTCGCTCCGCGCCGAGCGGAAAATCATCCCCACGCCGCTCGTGAAGCTCTCCAGCAGCACAAAGCCACTCCAGAGAATCGCCAACAGCACATACCAAAGCACCCCCAGTCCATCATGCAGCATCTGCTACCCCCTGTTGTTGAACGGATCCGCGATGGGACCCTTCTTGATAAATTTGATGATCAGGTAACACACCACCACCAGCATCACGGCATAAAACACGAAGATACTGATCAACGAGAAGAGGACTTGAGCAACCGTCACATTTGCGGAAACGGCATCCGCCGTCAGCATCAATCCATACACCGCCCACGGCTGGCGACCGACCTCGGTTACAATCCAGCCCAGCATGATGGCCACCCACGGTGTGAGTACCAGCCAAAGGAACAGCCGATTGATCAGTCGACATTGCTCGTAGCGCCTGCGCCATAGCAGGAACATTCCCCAAGCCGCCATGGCAATGAACACCAGCCCCAGCCCGGTCATGCCCCGGAAGGAGAAGTGGACCAGCGGCAAGATCGCTTTGAAGCGATCCTGCATTTCGGGCGTCCATTCACTGATGGCATCTTTGATGCCCGTGACCTCATACGATGGCACATTGCCATACATCATGCTGCCCAACCACGGGATCGGGAGCAAATCTATGTTGCGTTCCTCGGATGGCAAAGGAATTTGGATTAAGTAAAGGGGAAGTTCACTCTGCGTTTCCCAGACCAGTTCAAAGGCTGCCGCCTTGGCGGGTTGTACTCGCCCCACATATTGTCCGTAAAAATGTCCCACCATCGGCTGTAGCAAGGCTACGATCAGCAGCACAGGCATCGCAAAGCGAACCGCCGTCATGAAGAAGTCGACATGCGTTTTCCGCAGCAGATGATACCCGCTCACGGCGACAATAAAGAAGGCCCCCAACAAATAGGAAGCGGTGATGGTATGCAACAACATAAACAACGCATAAGGATTGAGAGAGAGAGCCCGAAAACTTTCCAGCAGGACCTTCGAACCATCTTCAGCCATCGCGTACCCTACAGGATGCTGCATAAAACCATTAGCCGTAATGATCCAGATGGCCGAAATATGGACACCGACCAGAATCAGGATGGCTGTTAATGCACGGAAGCCCGGTGAAATCTTGTGCCGATAAAAAATCCAGATCCCGGCGAACGTACTTTCCAGGAAGAAGGCCGTCAACGCCTCAATGGCCAGCGGCGAACCAAAGATATCGCCCATGAACTTGGAATACTCGGCCCAGTTGGTACCGAACTGGATTTCCATGGTGATGCCCGTCACTACCCCGAAGACGAAATTGACAGCAAAGAGATTTCCCCAGAAGTTTGCTTGGTCCCGGTATCGATCTTGGCCTGTCTTCAAATGCAGCAACTCAAAGATCGCCACAAACAGGATTAGCCCGATGGTCAACGGCACCATGATAAAGTGAAAACCCACCGTAAACGCAAATTGAATTCGGCTGAGCAACACCACTAATTCATTCATAGGACTCCCCACGAGGATTAACACACAGTGGAAGTGTGTCGTAGAAAGGTAAGGGTGGCAAGGATAATCAACAACACTGCTGCCTTACACAGCCTTAAAGCACAAGGTGGCGTTGTGGCCGCCGAATCCCAAGGAATTGTTGAGGCAGGCCTTCACCTTGACTTCGCGGGCCTCGTTGGGAACGTAGTCGAGGTCACAATCGGGATCGGGCGTGGTGTAATTAATGGTGGGATGCACCACGCCCTCGCACATCGTCTTCGCGCAAACAATCGATTCCAAGCCGCCAGCCGCACCCAGGGTATGCCCGATCATCGACTTGGTGGAACTGATGACCATGCGACGAGCTTGCTCTTCACCCAAGGCAGTCTTGACGGCAAGCGTTTCGCCCTTGTCATTCAAGGGAGTGCTGGTGCCGTGCGCGTTGAGGTAGTCAATATCTTGAGGATTCAGTCCGGCATCCTCCACGGCCAGCCGCATCGCCTCGGCGCCGCCGCTACCGTCTTCCCGGGGGGCGGTGATATGATGCGCATCGCAGGTGCGACCGTAGCCGACTAATTCACAGTAGATGTTGGCACCGCGTCGGACCGCGCGTTCATACTCTTCCAGCACGAGCACGCCCGCGCCTTCGGCAATGACAAAGCCATCTCGATCCGCGTCAAAAGGACGGGATGCGCCTTGGGGGTCATCGTTACGCGTGCTCAAGGCTCTCATGGCGGCAAAGCCACCCAAGCCGAGCTCGCAAATGGTCGATTCTGCGCCACCGCTGATCATAATATCAGCTTCCCCATGCTGAATAATTCGCAGGGATTCACCCAGACAATGTGTGGCTGTGGCGCAGGCAGAGGTAATACAAAAATTGGGGCCGCGCAGACCATATTCAATGGCAATGTAGCCCGTCATGATATCCGTGATCATCTGCGGAATCATGAAGGGGGAAAATCGAGAGGGGCCGCGGTCCATGAGGACGCGAACTTGATTGGTGAGAATTTGCAGGCCTCCCACTCCAGAGCCGACAATGGCACCGGCGCGATTGGGGTTTTCTTTGTCGAATTCAAGGCCGGAATCGACAACAGCCAGTTTGGCCGCGCCAATGCCGAACTGAGTAAAGGGGTCCATGCGCCGTCTTTCGCGCTTGGAGATGAAGGCATCGATATCGAAATCGGTGACTTCGCCACCGATTTGAGAATCGTAATCGGTCGGATCGATGGATTGAATACGCCGGATGCCGGATTCGCCATTCACGAGACGTTTCCAGAATTGGTCAACATTACAGCCCAAGGGCGAGACAACGCCCATTCCTGTCACAACCACTCGACGCTTTTGCATGCCTTTTCCTCCGTCTCCAACCGTATGGGGTCAAGCATCAACCGGGGAGTCCTTCTATGAAAAGGAACTCCCCGGTTTGATGATGAACGGTCGCTTAGCCTTCGCCGAAACCCTTTTCTTTCAGGTATTCAGCGACTGCGCCGACGGTTGTCAGCTTCTCTGCGTCCTCATCCGGGATCTCAGCGCCAAATTCTTCTTCAAAGGCCATGACCAACTCGACTGTGTCGAGCGAATCTGCTCCCAGATCCTCGATGAAGGAGGCGTCGGAGGTGACTTGATCCGCATTGACGCCGAGTTGTTCGACGATGATGTCTTTGATTTTATCTTCCAGTGCCATGTTCTTTCTCCTTATTTGTGTCCACTCAGGTTACCATTCCACCGCAAACGGTGACGACTTGTCCGGATACATACGCGGCCTCATCACTGGCCAGGAATGTAATCACATTGGCTACGTCATCCGGCGAGCCAAACCGTTTCAAGGGGATGTTATCCAACATTTTTTTCTTCACGTCTTCCGGCAATGCATCGGTCATCTTCGTGCTGATGAAGCCTGGGGCCACTGCATTGGCCCGAATATTACGAGCGGCCAGTTCTTTGGCGGTCGTCTTCGTAAATGCAATCAAGCCACCTTTTGAGGCGGAGTAATTACATTGTCCGGGGTTTCCGATCAATCCAATAATTGAGGCCACGTTGACGATGGCGCCGGAGCGCTGCTTCATCATCAAGCGCGCCACAGCTTTCGTACACAAAAACGCGCCTTTCAGATTGATGTCCAAAACGCTGTCCCAGTCGTCTTCGGACATCCGCATAATCAAGCCATCTTTTGTGATCCCAGCGTTATTAACGAGCACATCAATGCGGCCGAAGGCAGCTTCCACTTCGCCAACGGCGCGGGTTACATCCTCACCCACGGCCACGTTCATGGCAAAAGTCTCGGCGCGACGCCCAAGAGCCCGCACCTTTTCCGCTGTCTCGGCTACCCAATCGGCCTGCAAATCGCACAATGCCAAATCGGCACCCGCCGCCGCCAACTTCAACGCGGTGGATTGTCCAATCCCGCGGGCTGCGCCGGTCACCAATGCCACTTTTCCTTCCAATGATCCCATGCCTGGTTCCTTCCCTAACAGATTATAATTCGGCCAACACCTTCTCTAAGGACACATCATCCGCAATGTTAAGAATGGCGCACTGCTTGTCAATACGCTTCACAAGCCCCGAAAGCACCTTGCCAGGGCCACATTCGATGAATTGCTCGATTCCCTGAGCGCGCATCCACTGGACATCCTCGACCCAGCGTACAGACTCAGTGACCTGCTGCACCATACAATCGCGAATCTCTTCAACGGATTCGAAGGGGGCGCCTTTGACATTTGAAACCACCGGCACCTGTGGAGCGGACAACGGAATATCCTGTAAAAAGGCAGCCAGCTCCTGTGCCGCAGGCTCCATCAAGCGGGAATGAAAGGCGCCGGCAACAGTCAAACGAATGGCGCGTTTGGCCCCTGCTTCCTTGGCGAGCCCTTCGGCTTTTTCCACACCGGCCACGGCGCCCGACAAGACGGTTTGTTCTGGCGAATTCAAATTGGCAACTTGGATATCGCACGCGGCCGCAATGTCTCGCAACGCGTCGACGGGCAGGCCAATGACGCTCAGCATGCCGCCGGGGGCGACTTCGCAGGCCGCTTGCATAAACCGGCCCCGCGCCTCCAGGACGCGCAATGTGTCCTCATAGGATACACTGCCTGCAGCGTAAAGAGCAGCCCATTCACCGGAGCTCAAGCCAGCAAAGGCGGCAGGCTCTAAGTCGGAGCGACGGTCGCGCAAGGCGGCATAGGCGGCCGCGCTGACAACAAAAATAGCGGGTTGCGCATGATTGGATTTCGTTAAGTCCCCTTCAGGACCTTCAAAACAGATACGAGCCAAATCAAATCCCAAGACTTCGTTGGCGCGGGCAAATAAATCGCGGCAGACTGGAAATTGATCGTGTAATTCTTTTCCCATACCCACGGCTTGAGCGCCTTGTCCGGGGAAAAGTATCGCTGTTGATTTCATTGCATATCTCCTTATCAAAACTGAGGGGCGTTCGCTACCGAATTACCATTCCAACAAACTGGCAGCCCAAGTGAATCCAGCGCCAAAGACCACCAGCAAGACCAAATCGCCACGCTGAACGCGGCCAATCCGCACGGCTTCGTCCAAGGCCATGATGACCGAGGCGGCCGACGTGTTTCCATAGCGTTCCAGGTTCATAAAGAACCGATCCATCGGCACCCCGAGTTTTTGCCCGACGGCTTGAATAATGCGGGAGTTGGCCTGATGCGGGATAATGCAGGCCACATCCTCGATGTTGGCTCCGCACCGCAACAACGCCTCGCGAGCCGCTCCCGCCATGCCTGTTACCGCATGTTTGAATACTTCGCGTCCGGCCATTCGAATACAGGTTAACCCTTGCTCAATGGCCTCATGACTGGCGGGTTGACGACTGCCACCAGCTGGCACCATCAATAACTCATTTAAAGTGCCATCCGAACCCAAGACACTGGTCAGCAGTCCGTATTTGGCCTCACGCGCCTGCAAAATGGCTGCGCCGGCCCCATCTCCAAATAACACGCAGGTGGCCCGATCGGTCCAATCCATCACGGAACTCATTTTTTCAGCGCCAATCACCAGGATGGTTTGCTTGGCTCCGCAGGCAATATATTGCCGGGCGATATCCATGGCATACAGGAAACCGGAGCAAGCCGCCGACACATCCAGGCACGCCGCATTCTTGGCTCCAATCAGCTTTTGCACGAGGCACGCCGTACTGGGAAACGTCATATCGGGGGTACAAGTGGCCACCAGGATGAAATCGATTTCGTCGGGGGTAACGCCGGCTGATTCCATGGCCCGTTGAGCTGCGGCTGCCGCTAGATCGGATGTCGCTTGATCTTCTGCCGCGATGTGACGCTCGCGGATGCCGGAGCGCGTGAAGATCCATTCATCGGATGTATCAACAATCTTTTCCAGATCCGCGTTGGTCATGACCCGATCCGGCACATAAAAGCCCGTGGCCGTGATCGATACCGTTCGTAGGGCGGACATGCAGGGCCGCACGAGCTCATGGGTGGGCGCGCTCATGGATGCTGCCCAAACTGTTTCACTTGTTGCTCAATGACGGTATTGATGTTCTTCTCCACCCATTCAGAAGATACGCGGATGGCATTGCGGACAGCGACGGCCGACGATGATCCATGCCCAATAATGCAAACGCCATTGACACCCAGTAACGGGGCTCCGCCATAATTTTCAGGGTCCGACCGTTCTTTGATGGCATCGATCCCCTTCTTGACCATCAAGGCTCCCGCCATTCGTAGCGGGTTGCGAGTCAATTCTTCCTTCAGCCAGCGGCCGATCGATCGGGCGACGCTTTCGGAGGTCTTCAAGACCACATTGCCAACAAATCCATCCGTTACGACCACATCCACGCGACCATCAAAGAGATCCTGGCTTTCGACGTTGCCTTTAAAATTCAAGTTCGACTGCGACAGCATGCGATAAGCGTCTTTGGTGGCTTCGTTCCCTTTCGATTCTTCGCCACCAATGTTTAGCAGCCCCACGGTGGGATTGGTTTTGTGCAAGATTTTTTCACAAAAAGCCATCCCCATGACGGCAAATTGACATAGCCACTCGGGGGCGCAATCGGTATTGGCTCCCGCATCCAGCAGGACCGACGGACCGGTCATGGACGGAATGACAATGGCAATGGCGGGGCGACCGACTCCAGGCAGAGTCCGTAACTTTAACTGCGCTGCAGCAACAGCTGCGCCGGTGCTACCCGCCGAAAAAACGGCATCAGCCTCACCCGATTTGACCAGCTCCACAGATCGAGCAATGGACGAGTCCTTTTTCCTTCGAATGGCGGCTGCTGGCGGTTCCCCCATCTCCACGACTTGGGACGCGTGGCGGATTTCAATGGAATCGGGAATGGGACCTTTGCCATCCAATTCCTTTTGAATGGCGGTCTCGTCGCCGACCAGAAAGATCTTCTCGATCTGGGGAAAGACCCGAGCGGCGTCCAAGCTGCCCTTGACGATTTCGACCGGGGCAAAGTCGCCCCCCATGGCATCCACCGCGATTCGCATGATGGTGTCAGGGGTTTTTATTCTTCCGCAGCGATCGTCAGTACTTGACGGCCCTTATAGGTGCCGCAGGCCAGACAGACGCGGTGCGGCTGGGTGGGAGCGCCACATTGGGGACACGTCGATGTCGCCACAAAGGGTTTGCTATGCGATCGCTTCCGCATGCGAATCTTGCTTTTCGATGTTTTTCTCTTGGGTACTGCCATAAGATTGCTCCTGCCTCATCCGCGACACACCGCCACGGCTCGCCCATCATACGGGCGACAAACTACAACTTCAAGTCATTCAAGGAATCCCAGACGCCCGAGCCGGACTCCGGCGGAGGGGGTATCTCCAATTCACTTGCTGCTCGTCCACACTCTTTACAAACATCGTTCTCATCCCGTTCCCCACGCGGATAATACGGCACTTCAAGCAATATTTCCTCGCGGATTTCGTCGGTGAGATCGATCGTTTCCATACCTGGATGGATCGTGCAAGCGCGTAGAAAAGAGGAAACTCGCACATTTGTCGAGAAAAAATCAGCACAAGCAACACAAAGTAAATCCAGGTCTGCCTCGAGCCATCCCTGAATGATCACCTGATCGGAGACAATTTCGGCCCGCAACTGATAGCGAATGTCGCTTTTCGGTCGAATAAACCGGTCTTCCTCAAGACCCAAGATGGCTTTGGGCAGCTCGCCTTCGTAGACACTGCCGTTTTCGGATATTTTCGGAATATGGAGAATCAGCGAACTCATCGGGGAATCACTCGTTTTTGCAAGGCATCGCGCACCGGTGCCGGGACAAAATCATCAATATTGCCTCGCATAGCCGCAATCCCTCGCACCATACTGGAACTTAAATAGCTATGTGTTTCTTTCGGCATCAGGAAAATGGTCTCCACCTCAGGTGCCAATTTACGGTTGGTCAGAGCCATTTGAAATTCATACTCGAAGTCGGAAAAAGCTCGCAACCCCCGAATCACGGCCAGAATGCCTTTGTTTCTACAATATTCCATCAACAATCCATCAAAACAATCCACTTCTAGATTCGGAATGTGGCCCGTCACCTGGCGCACCAACTCCATGCGTTCCTCAACAGAAAACAACGGCTTTTTGGACGCGTTCACGCCCACTGACACAACCACCCGGTCGAAAATCCGGGCGGCCCGCTCCATGACATCAAGATGACCAAAGGTCAACGGATCGAATGTACCCGGATAAATCGCTGCATTCATGGTGAGGGATCCCCTGCTCCTTCCACTGGTTGATAATAGATCAATCGCGCTTCGCCATACGTTCGTTCCCGGACCACGTGCCAGTGTGGATGCTCACGGACGGGCTGACGGGAACGCTGCTCAAACACCAGCCATCCCTCTGGCTTTAGCCAGCCCGAGGAGGTCACACTCTCCAGGAAACGATCGAATTCGAAAGCGGAATCATGCCGATCATACGGCGGATCGGCAAGAATGAAGTCAGCGGGCGGCGCGTTTCCACGCGCTCGTTGCAAAAACCGGAACACATCCGCCTGCACACAACACTGCGCCGCGTCTGGGCCGCACAAATTGCGCAGAGTCTGCCGCAAGGCGGCACAGGTGCGGGGATCCGATTCCACCCAGCGAACGGTCGCGGCCCCCCGGCTCCACGCTTCTAACCCCAACGCCCCCGTGCCAGCAAACAAATCCAGCACATGCGCATCAGGAATCAATGTCGCTAGCGAAGAAAACAAAGCTTCCCGAACGCGATCCTGCGTGGGCCGGACATGGGGCGACACTTTTAATGTCCGACCTTTGAGTGTGCCCCCTGTGATTCTCATTCCAATTCAAATTCATGCCGATACGCAGCCAGGACATTGGGATCGGTCCAATCCCTCGATGGTCGCAACCCCACCGCAACCGACTGCATATGAATGTGAGCATGCGGCACCACCCAAATATGCGGGACTTCCGGTGGCCCCTTGACCCCGGTTCCCCCCACAATCGGCCAGGCCGAATCGTTGAATCCCGGATTGGCCCAAGCCCCTCGCGCCCCGAATTGCCAGCGCCAGTCGGGCGTGGTGTAGACACTTCCGAAATGAGTTCGCAAATAGGCCTGAATCCAATTCGGATAGGGCTGGAATCGGGATTGCATCGCCAAGGCATGCCGCCCCGGAGTCACATTGACACGGAAGAAAGACAGTTGCGCCGCGTCCCGCGTCGATCCAATCGGTCGACCGTTCAAGAAAATGGCCGAGGGCGAATTTGCGTAAAAACTCAGCAAAGCATTTCCTTCATCTTGATGGAACCACAACAAGTCCTCGGCTTGAGAAATCGCATCCGCCGATGTGGCCGTCTCCAGAAAAGCTTCATAGAGCGGTCGGGCCACATCAATGCCCTCGAAAAATTCCACATACGCAATCTGACGCAAGCGCAGGGTCTCCGCATATTCAAAATTGGGGTACCGCTCCAGAAACCAGTCAATAAAATCATGGGCGCCTTGATGATCCCCAATGCGCTCGAAATTATTGATCTCGGTCATGGCCGTGAGATGCCCGAACCCATCGTCTGGAGGCTGGCGCTGTGCAGATGTCAATAAGTCAGACGCAGCCGCCTGCGGTGCCTCCATATAATAATAGCCAACGCTCTCCATCCAGCCACGCGATTCATCCAGCGGACCGCGCTCGAAGATTACATCAACCGAGCCCTCAAAATGCACTGGATCCATCAAATGAAGTCGATATTGCAAGACGCGGAACGGCATCTTGAAGGGAATTCCAGCCAAATGCCGGATGATGGCGTTCTGATAGTACCAGCCGCCATTGAAATAATCTTCCAGCCCAGTTCCCCGCCAGCCAGGCGTTCGTTCCCGGTCGACACGAATCATTTCGTCGGCTTCCAGAATCCACCAGCTCCGATCGGCGCTAACGACCGCCAAAAAGCATCCGACAAATTTACCGCGCCCCTGGGTCGACAGCGTCACATGCGGACGGCCAACATCTTCTGGACCGGTCCGCTGCCACGCCGAATGAAAGAATCCCCATTCAGGCCCTTGCCCTGCCCCCGGCTCGATCGACCACGCAATCTCAACCGGAGCCGCAAAGGCCCCTTGATTCACAATTTCGACCCGTGCTGATTGCCGGAAGGGCATCGGGAAATGCGATCGGAAGGTGTCGTCGTGCGACCCCACATACAGGGTTTGAAATCGATTTCGCCGCCAGAAAGTGCCAAAGAAATCGCCTAACGGAACCGCGACACTGGGCTCGTCGGATCCGTCCCAATAGATATTCAGAACCCAGTCGCGCAACAGAGATTCTCTGGCCATCGCACTGGGCAGGGCCGAAAAATCGGGCGTAATATCCAAACGTCGCACGATCCCGCCACCCTCGTCATGAACAATCTCGGCCGCTTGCCTCGGTTGAATGATCGTGGCCATCTCGGCTTCAATCCAACTGGGGTCAGGCGTATGAAATGCAGCATCCGCCCAGACCTGACGCACCTCGGCAATCACATCGCGATCCGCTGGCGTCATCTCGAGCGGGAAGGTATCAATCGTCTCGTGCCGCTCCAGCGTATGATAATTAATTTGATGGAATAAGCGCGGCCAATTACCGGGGCGATAGCCGCCCTCCTCCACCATGACAATCACCCGCTGCTGATACGGTATCGGGATGAGATTGTACCAGCAGTAGTTTTCATAGACAGCTAAAGGGGGAAGAAACGGGTCCAGCCCGCCGCAAAACTCGCCGATCGTCAAATCGATCCGCGGCTCCGCCTCGTTGTCAAAATAAAAGCGCACCCGATGCTGTCCATCCGCTGCCCCCGTAAACCAAAAGCGGGAAATATATCCCGGGCCTTCCAAGTCAGCGATCACCCACCAGCCGGGCGGGCCCTGACGCAACGGTTGATTAAAGTCATCGTTGCCACCGGTCGGGTCCGTCGATGACTCTAAGAATGCGGTGCGGGTATCAAGACGGGCCACTTGATCCGTATCTAATAAAGACCGGATTAAATCATGCCATTCCACACGCTCCAATGTGCTGGGATCAATGGCCTCGGGGCGACCACAACCGACAGCCAGCGCTCCGACCGCGATCCAAATCAATGTCTGTAAGATTCTTATTCGCATAGTATGATCCCTCACACAGATTCTGCATCCACATCTCGCTCTTTAAACGCGCACGTTGGGCGCGTCATGCCGGGCCCAGCGTGCCCGGCTACAGTCATCACATTTGTTTGAGGCCCATTCGGTGAACGATTCTCGAAAGTGAGTTATCGGTGCCTCGCCAACCATTGCCGAACGGCTTCGGCTTGATCATGATCTGGCGCAATCTCCAAAAAGCGCTGATAAGCGCGGATTGCGTCCGGAATCTGATTCTCACTTTCGCTCAAGATATTCCCGAGCAACAAGTGGGCGAGGTCGTAGTCTGGATTCAAGTGAATCGCTGTCTCCAACGAGGCGATGGCCTGCTGCCGCTCGCCCAATTGATGCTGCGCAAACGCCAATAAATACCAAGTTTGCTGATTCGAGGATTCCAAGGCCGACGCTTGCTGCAAGGCCGATCGCGCAGCCTCCCAATTGCCTTGCTGCAGTTCGATCCAGCCAATGCTGAAATGCGCCCGTTCCAGTGTCGGATCTTGCGCGACAGCACGGGAAAACATGAACAACGCGCCATTGTAATCGCCTCGCCGTTGCTGCTCCCTGCCCAAGCGCAGGGCTTCCCGCGCTTGCTGTTGGCGCTGCAACTCATGGGCCGTCTGCGGGCGCGGGTCCGGGATCGGTTCGGGTTCCGGCGCCAGCTCCAAATCAGGGGGCGGCTCAGGAGGCCGCAATTGCAAGATTCGCTCGCGAGCCGTCACCGCCCGCGAATCCCGCGGAAATCGCGCCACAAATTGTTCGTAGGCTTCAACCGCGCGGCGCTGAATTCCGACATGCTCATACATTTCAGCCAACGCCCATAGCGGGCTGGGATCATTACGCGCCAACGGCACGGCACGCACCAAGGCATCAATCGCCGTGTCATATTGTTCCAACGCCTGCGCACTTTCCGCTAAGAGAATCCAGGGTTGCGCCCACTCCTCATCGACATTGGCCGCTCGTTGAAAGGCTCGAATGGCGGCTCCATGTCGTCCTTCGTCCGCATAGTGGCGACCCAATGCTGAATACAGTGTGGAGGAATCCGGCACGGCATCGATTCCGGCCCGCAGCACTCGCTCTACGGAACCATCGTCTTCCTCCTGACGCAGACGAGAGGCCAGCCGCATAAATACCGCCACAGCACGCTCCGGCTGCCCCGCCTCGGCCAACGCGACGGCCTCTGTAATCTGCTCGTCCAAGGTGGGCGGAGCAGGTGGCTCAGGCTCTTCAATCGGATCAACGGCAGGCGGATCCGGGATCAACTCAGCATCCGGGCGCGCCAGCGCCCGCCGTAACAAAACCAATTCACGCTGCGCTTGTTGAGTTTTTTCGCTCGGGGGCGCAACCGCGAGGAATTGTTCGTAATAAGAAATCGCGTTGCGCCGCTGATTGGGCGTATCCGCCGCAATCCGCGCCAGATTGTACAGGGCCGGCGCATATTCTGGATCCTCCTCCAGCGCTCGCATCAGATTGGATACCGCCCGCGTCACCTGACCATCCTCCCACTCCACACGGGCCAGAGCCGTCAAGATACGGGGTGAGTGCGGATCCCGATTTTCGGCTTCAAACAGCGCTTGCCGAGCTTCCCGGACTCCCAAGGGCCCGGGATAGGTCGCCGCCAAGTATTCCCACGGACGCGCATCCCGCGGGGCCAATTGCGCCGCTGACTGGAAAAAGGCGCGAGCCCGGCCCCAATCCCCGGCATCAAATGCCATCACGCCCAAATTGAACACGGGCTCAAACAGCGTAGGGTCTTTTGTCCGACTCCGCTCAAAATAGATCCCAGCCGCAGCCGGATCGCCTAACTGCCAAGCAATCACACCCAAATGATGCAGGGCCAATGCATTCCCGGCATGCCCCGGCCGCCGTTGCACCGATCGCTCAAACAGCTCTCGCGCCCGGACAGGTCGCCCGCGCTCTACATGGCTCAACGCCTGCTTAAAATCCCGCTCCCCAGGACCATCCCCACATCCAGAGACAACCAATGTCCCCAAAACTAGAACTTGCAGAATCCGTTTCATCATGGCAGCACTCTATGAGATACTGAAGGCGTTAGCAAGCATCGTACAACATGACTCTTCTTTTGACCATTCAATTGACCGGCGTATTTGTCCTGTTGCTGTGCTCTGCCTTTTTTTCCAGTTCGGAGGTCGCTCTCTTTTCCCTCAGCCAACTGCAATTACGTCGACTGGCTCGTCGCCATGCCCGCGAAACGGACATGATCCGCGATATCCTCTCGCCGCCCACTCGGCTACTCTCGACCATCCTGATCGGCAACACGCTGGTCAATGTTGTCCTTGCTGTTCTTGGATATGCCGTGCTTTCGCACTTCTTTTCGCAGCATGGCGAGTGGCTCTCCGTCTTGATCATGACGCTCGTGCTGTTGACCTTTGGCGAAGTCATGCCCAAACGCGCCGCCTTTTTATGGCCAGAAAAAATGGCCGTCTTTTATGCCCGACCACTTGCATGGATCATGCAAACCCTCACCCCATTGCGACTGGGCCTCGAGCGCATCACTCAGAGCTTCGATGATGTATTTCAGCCTCGCGGCCGCACATTAACCGGAGATGAATTGGAGACGGTGGTCGATCTCAGCGGAGAAGAAGGCATCCTCAGCGAGGAGGAACGTGTCATGCTGAAAGCCATTTTGCGGCTGGAGGACTTGCAAGCGCGCGATGTGATGACGCCTCGAGTGGACATGGTCGGCGCCGACCTGCGCCAAGGCGAACAAGCCTTAACGGACCAAGTCCGACTCGCGCGTGTCAGGCAATTACCGCTCTACCGGGAATCGCTGGATCACATTGAAGGCTTTCTTGACACCCGCAAGTTTCTTCTTGATCCCGAGCGACGCTGGCGGGCGGCCTGCACCCCGCCTGTCTACATCCCCGAAGCCGCCCGGCTGGATAGTTTATTGACCCGCTTCCTAAAGGAACAGCTACGCGCCGCCATCGTCGTCGATGAATATGGCGGGACCGCTGGCATCATCACGCGAGGAGACATATTGGAGGAGATCACCGGCGAGATTGACGATGAACATGCATCGCACCGCCAATTATTTGAACCGACGGGACCCAATCGTTGGGTCATGGACGGCAGTATCAGCCTGGAAGAAATCAATCAACGGCTCGACCTCGAACTGGAAGCAGAAGGCGTGGACCGACTCTCCGGATGGATCGCCGCCGAGCTCGAACGAATGCCGCAACTGGGCGATTTGGTGGCCGCTCAAGGCGTACGCGTCTGGGTCCGGCAAATGCGAAAACACCGGATCACGCTCGCCTTACTTGAACGTCAATCGACTGAAACTGCGGAGGCCAGCGATGCATAGCGCCGAATGGCTACTGTTGTGCATAGGCTTGGTCGGCAGCGCCCTCTATTCAGGGTTAGAGACCGGCGTGGTCTCCGTCAATCGATTGCGCCTGCAACACCTCATCCGGGAGAAGACTCCCGGGGCACGACGGATTCAGCACTACCTCCAAAATCCCGATCATCTGTTGGGCACCACTCTGGCCGGAACGAATGTCTGTAACGTCTTGATTTCCGTTGTCAGCGCCGGCCTCGCAGTGGAGATACTCCACAGCAACCACGGCCTCTGGGTGGCCAGCATTCTCACCACGTTGGTTCTCTTGATCTTTGGCGAATATCTGCCGAAAGCCTGGTTCCGCAGTTATCCAGCCTACCGCGTGCTGCCCTTTGTGCCTTTTCTGGATGCGTCGAAATGGGCGTTCTACCCGATCAGCGCCGGGATCATGCAACTAGCCCGCCGGGTGATCCCCAGCCCAACCGACAGCGACACAAAGCGAACCCCATTCATTACCCGCGAAGAGCTACAATTCCTCGCCCGCGAAGGCGAGAAGGCGGGCGAACTGACCTCGTCCGAGCGCCGCATGATGCAAGGAGTCCTCGCCCTGACCCACAAAACCTGCGCCGAAATTATGATTCCCCGCGCCCATATGATCCACTGCCGAGCGCACACACCCGCGGCGGCTGTCCTCGATCAGGCGCGTCAACATGGCATTAGTCGCTTCCCCATCTACGACGACCACACCAGTCGTTTCACCGGCTTCATTAACACCATCGACCTCCTATTGCTCGACAACCTTGACGGCAAAACTGCGCAAGATTTTGCGCGACCGCCCCAGTATGTCGATGCCAACACGCGGCTCAATCAAGTCATCCCGCGATTGCGCATGACGCGACAACCCCTCGCCCTCGTCCAAAACGCGCAACAACTCGTCATTGGCCTGATATCCATCGAAGACGTCATGGAAGAGATCGTTGGGGAAATGTAAGTTGAGCCGCAGCAGCCTGTTCGGCTTGGGAGGGCGAGACTCTGTCGAGCCGAGACATTTCCATTGAATGGAAAAACCGCTCAAAAAGTTTCCATTGAGTGGAAAAAGGCGGTACTTTTTTTCCATTGAATGAGAAACGGCCCATTTTTTCTTCCATTGAGTGGAAACGGTCGCGAGGCAGCGCATGAAGCAAGTTTTTCGAGATCTGGACGAGTTGCGGGTTTTGGAGCGGCAACGCCAGTTCCGAATCCGACGCGAAAAGCGCAAGCTAACGATCATCATGATTGTTTTCGGAATCATCCTTGTCCTCGTCGGCATGTTCGGGGTGCTTTTTTAGCGCTGATTTATACCCCTAACACATATACATAGCGGGATTAATCAGGGAGGCAGGGCGAGCGAGCCACGGCGGGCGAGGGACCCGACTTCGCGAGGACGCTACGTCGGACAAGCCGCCCGCCCTACCCACAAGGTTTACACCGCAAAGTTCATCTAAATGGTATTGCCCCCCCTTTAACAGGGCAGATTCATGAAGAGTCATAATCTTATGAATATGCGCTGTCTGCCCTGAGGGTGCCGAACTCTGGCATTTACAGCCACACGCCTTCTATATTAACGTGCCGACTTAAGCACGAGGCGGTTTGCTAGTGGTGGACTGCCCGAAAGACGAGGTTCTGGCATGAAATACAAACGCGTATTATTGAAGTTGAGTGGCGAGGCTCTGCAAAATCGAGACACAGGGATGAGCTTGGACCCGACTGTGCTAGGATCCATTGCCCAACAGATTCAGAAAGTGCGCGAGATGGATATTGAAATCGCTATCGTGGTGGGAGGCGGCAATATTTTTCGGGGCTTAACGGGCGAGAACTGCGGCATTGATCGGACGACAGGCGATTACATGGGCATGATGGCTACGGTGATCAACAGCTTGGCGTTGCAATCATCGCTGGAACGGATCGGCGTGCACACCCGGGTGATGACTTCGATTGCCATGCCCTCGCTGGCGGAGCCGTTTATCCGCCGCCGGGCCTTGCGGCATCTGGAGAAAGGGCGAGTGGTAATTTTTGGGGCGGGAACGGGGAATCCCTATTTCACGACGGACAGCGCGGCGGCCTTGCGGGCGAGCGAGATCCGCGCGGATGCCTTGATTAAAGGCACAAAGGTGGACGGAGTCTATACGGCTGATCCCGTCAAGGATCCATCCGCGAAGCGCTACGAACGGCTGACCTATAGCGATGCCCTGCAACAACAGTTGAAAATTATGGATGCGGCGGCGTTTTCGCTTTGCTCAGAGAATAAAATCCCCATTATTGTCTTCAACTTTTTCAAACCAGACGAAATCATCCGCGTGCTGAAAGGGGAACCGGTCGGCACGGTGGTCGAAGAATAAATAGGCGAGGAGATCAACCATGGAATCGGTAGACGAAATCCTTTTAGAGTCAGAAGACAAGATGGACAAGGCGGTGGAGTTCCTGCATCAAGAATTCACCGGACTGCGGACCGGCAAGGCCTCGCCGAGCTTGGTTGAAAATATTGCTGTTGATTATTACGGGGCGGCAACCCGGCTGAAAGAGTTGGCGGGCATTTCGACGCCTGAGCCGCGTTTGATTGTGATTAATCCCTTTGACCCGTCTTCCTTACCGGCGATTGAAAAGGCGATTTTGGCGGCCAATGTCGGCGTTACCCCAATGAATGATGGCCGGGTGATTCGGGTTCCGATTCCGGAACTCAGCGAAGAGCGGCGCAAAGACCTGCTGAAAGTAGCGAAGCGCATGTCGGAAGATCAGCGTGTGGCGATCCGCAATATTCGTCGCGAAGCCAATGATTTGATTAAAGAGTTGCAAAAGGGCGGAACCATTTCCGAGGATGAGCGCGATGGCGGGCTGGA
>SLBD01000131.1 GCA_007126515.1 Kiritimatiellia bacterium | reverse complement strand
GCTCGATTGATCATGCCCCCGGCATAGTGGGCGGGGCCACCCTCGTAGGACGTCGCAACGCCTCCAGGTTGGGCTCCGGAACTGATCTGAGAGAATGTACCTCCAGCGGCGCGCCCACCCATTCCACTTATCACAGATGCTGTTTGAGATAGCTGAGCGACGGATAATGGGACATGAAATAACACCCACATCAGCCCCAGGCATGCCTGCGTCCATACCTTGCGCACACAATATGTTGCCATCCTGACCTCCTTGGCATGATCAATAATTGATCACCAAAATGGTGCGGCTTACTTGCCACAAGGTCAAGACGGAAATAGGGGTATCCCTGACCTTTTTATCTGGAGACTGTTGTTTCCACCCGGGAGCGGTAAGACAAGACCCCATAGACAAAAAATGCCACTAGAAACCCAATGAACCAAGCATAGTTATAGAGCCCGCTCCAGAACGAGGACACAGTGATGACATTCACTTGATGAAGAAAGCCGGGAACATTGGGCAAGATGGCGATGATCAGAGCGATCATGGCTCGCAGATTAAAACCGTTGCCAAAGTGGTAGGCTCCATCGCGCAAATAAAGATCCACCAAATTGAGTTTCGTCCGGCGGATCAAAAAGTAGTCGCAAATCAGGATGCCTCCGATCGGCCCCAGCAGGGCGGAGTAGCCAATCAACCATGTAAAGATATAGCCACTTGGATCGGCGAGTAATTTCCAAGGCATGATGGCGATGCCGATCAGGCCCGTGATCAAAGCGCCGGTGCGCAGGCTAATCAGGCGTGGCAAGAAGTTGGAAAAGGCTGTGGCCGGAGCCACCACGTTGGCGGCCATATTCGTTGTCAGGGTGGCCAAGGCCAAGGCGAACATGGAGATCAAAATCAAACCGATGTGATCGAAGCGGGCCAGTAGATCGACCGGATTCCAGATCGCTTCACCATAGACAACGATCGTGGCGCTGGTAACGGCTACTCCGACAAAGGCGTAGAAGGGCATCGTTGTATTTAGGCCCAAGAATTGTCCTAGCATTTGATCTTTTTGCGAGCGGGCATACCGCGTGAAGTCGGGGATGTTCAAGGAGAGCGTGGCCCAAAAGCCGACCATGGCGGTTAATCCGGGGAAGAACGCTCGCCAAAAATCAGCGCGGGTCTCGAATCGGTCCGGTTGGGATAGCATCGGGCCGAATCCATCGGCATTCATCCAGGCCCAGGCAAGCAACGCGATTCCCATGGCAATCAGTAGCGGTGCGCCCCAGTGCTCGATGTACTTGATGCTGTCCATCCCCTTCCAGAGGAAAAGACCAATATTGATGGCCCAGAACAAGAGAAAACACAGAAACTGGGCAATATTGATCTGAACCAGATCATTGCCGAGCGCGCCAAGCACCATACTGTCTGCCATTCCCGGAAAAGCAAGCAGAGCCAAGCTGTAGATGGCGTAACCGCCAATCCACCCTTGAATTCCAAACCAGCCGCACGCCACGACAGCCCGCAGAACTGACGCAACATGCGTTCCATAGATGCCAAAGGCAGCACGCGCGAAAATCGGAAAGGTAATTCCGTAGCGGGTCCCAGCATGACCATTTAGGAGCATCGGCACGCAGACAATCAAATTTCCGAGCGCGACCGTTAGAATCGCCTGCCACCAATTCATGCCGATATCGATCAGGCCGCTGGCCAGCATATACGTTGGAATGCAAACCGACATGCCTACCCATAGATGGGCAATATTGATCATACTCCAATTCCGCTCCGTGGCGGGAATCGGTGCTAAATCAGCATTGCTGTAAGGACTCTTTTCGACAACCTGTCGCTGTTCCTCAGTTAAATCCTGTAAATCCTCTGCCTTCAACATAAGCATCTCCTTTTTTCAGAAGGCGAACAGGAACAAATTCAGGGACATGCGTCAAGCGATTGAAACGATTTCCAAATCACTGTGATTTGAGATGCTCGACGACCGTTGCCCCATGCGAAATGCCGTGGACTCCAGATGTCACATCCAGATCTCATTCGGATCTGACCGAGTCGGGGCAGTTGTGCGTGTGATGGCGGCTTGCCGTCGGGGTGGGGGGGCAGGCTTCTTGCTCTGCTTCTTAGTTGCCGATTTCGGTCTTACAGTGATCGTGTAGGCGAAATCTGCGTTCAGCGCTTTGGCAGCTCGTGTCAGCGTCGCCAACGTAATCCGCCCACTGCTCTCTCGATTTTCCCAGTTGGCAACGGTAGGTTGGCTAACACCTGCGCGCCTGGCCAATTCCGCCATGGACAACCCTGCCGCTTCGCGGGCGGCCCGAATCTGACTGGTCATTTGATTGCTTTTCATCATCTATAGCTTATAAGCTATTAAGCGGAATTTGTCAATAAATAAGTATAGCTTATAAGCTATTAAGGGCGTGATGTTTCAGTATGGAGTTGTTTTTGCTTGTTTGCAAATCCTTGTCGGCGGAGGTCGTCTGCTGTCATCAAGGTCGCTCCATGTAATTCCATTAGATGGTGAATGCGCTCGACAAGCTCCAGGTTTGTGCATTTCCGGCTTCGTTGTTGGTCCCACCAGATATTGTCCTCCAACCCCACTCTGACACCGTATCCCATGGCAATGGCTAACGCATTTACTGGTAATTGATGTTGGCCTAAGCCTGCCAAACTGATGAAGTGTTCGTAGGGAATTTCCTGCAATGCTGCGCCTATTTGGCTGAACGTTGGTTGAAATCCAGCAATGTTGCCGAACAATAGGTTCCAATAGTAGGGCCCGTCAAGGAACTGCTTGCGGATCAGATATAGCCCGTAATTAATCATGCCCATGTCGAAGCATTCGAGTTCTGGGATGACTCCGTGCTGCTTCATCTTTTCAGCCAGTTGCTGAATAATCTGTGGCTCATTAACCGAAGCTTGCTGACTGAAGTTCAAAGAAGAAAGTGTCAGCGAACAGAGATCTGGCTTGAGCTCAATTACCGCTGCTCGCTTTTCGAATTCCGGCCAGTTCCGTCCCGAACAACTGGCACAAATGGCCAACTCGGGACACCATTTCCGAATCCCTTCAAAGATGGTCTGATACACCTCGGGGCGATAGGTGGGCGTGCCGTCATCATTGCGTGCATGCACATGAACCATGGTTATTCCCCTCTCGTAGGCCGCATGCGTTTGTTCCACGATCTCAGACGGCGAAATCGGCACGAAGGGAGTAATAGCCTTAGTCGGTATCATCCCCGTTGGGCAATAGTTTATGATGATTTTTCTCATAAGCCATAGTTTATAAAGCAACGGCTGTGCGACAACAACACTTCGTCGACAGCCTGTAGAGTGGTTTGTAGAGAAGGCCAATTCTCGCACAAAGAAAATTGACGTTATGCGTGGGGTGGGGTTGAATTCGAAGCGGATGACCACAGCTATACAAAATCTAGTCGTATATGGGCTAACCAGTCCGCTGATCTTTAAGCTTATAGATGCCATTAATCGGCGGCAGCCTTCACTGAAGTTGGTGGGCATCGTCTTGAGCGATGGAGATCCTGCCAACATCAATTGCTACGGCTATCCCCTGTTGGGAAATCACTCTGTCCTTCGAGAGTTGGGAGCCCAACCGGATCGTGTCTTTTTTTGTAACGTTAATCGGTCCCCGCGAGAAATCTGCACGGCCGATGCATGGCTCGCAGAAAATGGGTGCCGCACGATCAATCTCATCCACCCCGACATTGATATGAATGATGTCCGTGTGGGCACGAATGTCTCGCTGGCAGATGGATGCCTCGTTGGCCCTGGCACTGTGCTGGGAAACCATGTTACTTGTCGCATGGGTGGGATTATTAGTCATGAAGTGACGATTGAGGATCGCGTATATCTCAGTCCCGGCGTGCGAATTTGTGGATCCGCTCATCTTAAGACGGGGTGCGATATTGGAGCTGGTGTTATCGTTCTCCCCAAGGTGACCATTGGTAGGAATGCTGTCATTGGCGCGGGTGCTGTGGTTACCCAAGATGTGCCCGATAATGTGACGGCTGTCGGTGTGCCTGCGAAGGTCATTCGGACACATGACCCAAATGACGATCGATTCCATTTCTAGAAGAGGTTGTCATGACATCGACCTTAACAATCCATCCTGAATCGCCCGTGACACACGAGGGACACATCGAATGGGCGGCGGCGATTGAAGAGACCGGACGAGATGCGCGCATGCTTTGGTTCCGTGTCAATGAAGCTGGAGCTGCTCACGTATCCTCATCTGTCGAGGCATTTGTGTTGGCTGCTCTGTTTTATGCGATGAGGAATCGGCTGGATATCCATGTGAACGGCCCCGTTTGCTCTTCTCTACTCCGTAATCTGCATGAGTATCAATTGGCTTGGTCAAAATGGAAGCCGGATCGATACCAAATGATAGAGATTGAGGCGCAAAAGAATCTTTCGCGGCCCACGCCCCCTGTTGCCGATACCGCTCTGTCAGCCTTTTCCGGTGGGCTCGATTCCTGTTTCACGATCTGGAGCAATACACAAGAAGCTCGTTTCGCCGCACGCCAACCGGTGCAATTGGGGCTGATGGCGCACGGATTGGACATCCCGATATGGGATGCGGAGGTGTTTTCCCGCGCGGCAGAAAAATCGCGACAGATTCTGAGTAGTGTTGGGGTCCCTCTTCAGACGCTGGCCACCAATTTGCGGATGTTTGAAGATGACTGGTCAGATTCACATGGTGCAGGTGTGGCCGCTTGCCTGCATGCAATGAGCGGACAGCATGCGATCGGACTGATTCCTGTAACCTATGCGTATGAAGCTTTGCGATTTCCTTTCGGATCAAATCCTGTAACCGATCCGCTCTTATCGAGCGCTCGGCTTTCCATTGTGTATGATGGAGCCGGATTCTCTCGAGTCGAGAAAGCCGCGGCGGTAGCGGAGTGGCCTGCAGCCATGCAGCAGGTACGCGTATGCTGGTCGGGTGATCAACTGGACCGCAATTGCGGTGCTTGCACGAAATGTGTTGCGCTCGGTATTTGCTTTGCCGTGAACGAACTGCCGATCCCGGAAAGTCTACCCATCAAGGATCTTGCCGCCGCCATCCGCGCGGTCATGCATATACCGCTTGAGCCTGCGGGAGTACAGCGCATGGATGAGCGCCTCGAGCTGATTGAGCAGCGTGGCATTCAGGCTCCTTGGGTGGCTGCTGCTAAAGAATGGCGTCGACGCAGTATCCAAAGCCGTAAACCCATGCCCCGATGGCAGAAGCTGCTGTCTCCGTCTCAAGCCTTTCTGCGTTCCGGCCGCTTATCATCGCGCCAAAAGCGGAGTCGATAATATATACAGCAAACCGAAATGCGTTCTCCTCGAACGAACCACTTGCACAGAGATCTCAGCGATATGGGGTAGGGCGAGGCATCCCTGCCGAGCCGAGATACGGAATGGGCTAACACAGATCCCCTTGCCTGGAAGGGTGACATTGTTGAAGCGGCCGACGATTCTGCCCTCTTCCGAACGGTTGCAAGTTCTCGCGGATTTATCCAATGGATGGCATTTGTTTATAGACTATGACGGCGGCAGTGCGGTTCTCGACGCCTAGTTTGACAAACATGCGCTTCAGGTGCGTCTTCACCGTATTGGTGC
>SLBD01000052.1 GCA_007126515.1 Kiritimatiellia bacterium | reverse complement strand
TTGGCCGGAGGTGCCATAGCGGATGAGATCAAGGACGTCATTGGCGTAATGCGTAGCGGCGTTCGGATCGTCAGCCCCCCAGGGGCCGCGATAGGTGTCGGGCATCATGGCGTGCTGAATGCCAAATGAGTGAGGCACGTTGTATTTCCACGTGTGGTGCGAGGTGAGGCCCATGGTGGATGCGGTGCCGCCGTGGTAGGCGTTGCGCAAAGCGATGACATCGTAATTGCCGGTGTAGCCGCGGGCCATCATCATGGCCAGGTCGTTGGCTTCGGAGCCGGAATTGACGAAGTAGCAGACACTCAAGTCGCCCGGCAGTCGGGCGGCAAGTTCGCGGGCATATTCGGTAATGCCCGGGTGAAGATAGATCGTGGTGGTGTGTTGCAAGCGCTCGTACTGGGCTTGAGCGGCTGCGAGCACGTGCGGGTGGCTGTGTCCCACACTGACGGTGACGATGCCGCCGAAGAAATCCAGATATCGCCGCCCGGTTTCGTCGAAGAGGTACTGCATGGAGCCCTCAACGATCATGATCGGCTGTTTGTAATAGGTGATCAGCGCTGGCGTGAGATATTGTTGCCGCATCGCCAGGACCTGATCAAAGGAAGGTCCGGTGTACGGCTGCGGCACATGGGTATAGGGCGGTAATTCAGGTTGATTCATCGTCTCACATTCTGGTTCAGATTTACAGGCGGGTGCCGGGGGGAATCACCGCGTTCTTGGGGATGACAATTACACCGTTGCGAACGGAATACAAGTCCGTGACGGTTTCGTCGGCTTTGCCCTCGGGGGTGATATAGGCTCCGTCGCCGATGCGAGCGTTCTTGTCGATGATGGCATTGCGGATAAAGCAGTCTTTGCCTACGCCGAGAGGTGGCACGCCTTGCGACTGTTCCGCATCATAATAGTCGGCACCCATGACAATGGAGTGCTCAATCACGCTGCCCGCACCGATGACAGAACGGATTCCGACAATGGAATGGAGGAGGCGATGCCCCGAAATAATCGATCCTTCCGCTAACAAGCAGCGGGTGATGTCACAACAGTTGATCTTGGAGGGAGGCAAATACCGCATGCGCGTGTAGATCGGGGCACTGGCATCATAGAAGCTAAACTCGGGCACTTCATCGGTGAGAGCAAGGTTGGCTTCCCAAAAGCTGCCAATGGTGCCGATGTCTTTCCAGTAGCCGTCGAAGACATAACTATAGACGTCATGCTCTTTGATGGCGCGGGGAATGATATGACGGCCAAAGTCTTTTTCGTCGTTATCCATCAACAAGGCGCGCAAGACATCCGCCTGGAAACAATAAATACCCATGCTGGCGAGGTATCGCTCGTCCGGCAACGGAGCGCGCAGCGGATCGATCTCAGGACCCGTGCCTGGTTTCTCGACGAAGTTGACGATCTTCATGTTCTCATCGGACTGCAAAATGCCCAGAGCCCCCGCCTCTTCCCGGACGACCGGTTTGGTCGCAATCGTTAGGGCGGCTTTTTTGTCGAGATGCTGTTGAATCACATCGGAGAAATCCATCCGGTACAATTGGTCGCCTGACAAAATCATAATCAGGTCCGGTTGCTCATCCATTAAGTAGCGGAAGGTTTGGCGCACGGCATCGGCGGTACCGTTGTACCACGCCTGCGAACCGGGCGTCTGCTGGGCGGCGAGGATGCGGACAAAGCCGCGCTGACCAAATGCGTCGAAATGATAGGATGAAGAAACATGCTGATGGAGGGAGACGCTATTGAACTGCGTGAGTAGGTAAATCTTACGGACACCGCCATTCAAACAGTTGCTGATCGGGACATCGACCAAGCGGTATTTCCCGGCGATCGGCACAGCGGGCTTGGCCCGGTCACGCGTCAAGGGATTCAGTCGAGAACCTTCACCACCGCCCAAAATAACTGCCACAATATTCATCTACTCATCTCCTTATGTTGGGTGCCGCATTCATCGAGAGGCTACGCTTTCGATTTGAATTACGCAACTAAAGTCAGGCCTGTTTCGTTTTAAAGTCGCAGTGTAGCCGCGTCCGTTAGGACGTGGAAGCCGATGCGCCGGGTAGAATTGCCCACCGTCTAACGACGGCGGCTACGGAATTACTTTCATTTCTCTAACGCTCGGCGATCGTTATGTTGAACCAGCGCATCATTTCCTCGCCGGCAGCTTCTGACGATAAGACTGGTATCCCCCCGAGCGCTCGAATGCGTTCGGCCTCGTGCGGCTCGAATACGCGTACGACAAGTTGAGGTGGATTCGGCTGCAACTGGCGCATGACCATCTCGGCATCGGCAACCCGACGCATGGACGAAATGATTAATTTGGCCTGCTTTGCCTGAATGGCATCCAACACACGCGGATCGGCGCCATCTCCATAAACGGCGCGATTGTCTTCTTCGATCAAGGTCCGTACGACCACGGGATCGTCATCTACGATCAAGACGTCGTATCCTGCTTTGACCAGGGCTTTCAAGACCACCGATCCGCCGCGGCCATAGCCGAGCAGAATCACGTGTCCCTCCAACTCTGCACCGACTCGCTTGGGTCCAGCGACGGGGTTGGGGAGCAGGCGCATGAGGCGGCGCGACAACTGGTCGCGGGCGACCAAAGGCGTGATGGTCATGGTCAACACGGTCACCATTGCGACAATATTAAAGCTCTCCAGGGCCACCTGCTCCGCCAACAAGCCTTGCAGCATCACGACCAGCGAGAACTCGCTGGTCAGGGCAAGTAGCAAGCCGCTCTCAATCGACGCACGCGCGGTGAGTTTCAAGCGCATGGCAATCAAAGTAACGATCATGGGTGTGCCGACCAGGACAAGCAGGGTCAAAGCAAGGATCAATTGCCATTCGTCCCAGGACGGCCATGACAAGAGGCTACCCAGAACGACAAAGAACAGGGGCAGGAAGAAGGTGGTCAAAGAGCTGACCAATCCGCGGGCAACGCTGTTGACCGGGAAGGCAGAGAGGGATACACCCGCGAGAAAGGCGCCGGTGATGACGGGCAGTTGCAACAGATACGAGATGCCCATGAAGGCAAACAGGACCATGAGAATCAACAAGCCCAACACTTCATCATCCAACGACATGCGCAAGACAACATAGGGCATTATGTAGCGCAAGCCGATGCCGCTCAATACCAGCAAAAAGGCCAGCCCCCCCATGCCTTGGGCAACGGCGATGCCGCCGTCGGGAAGGCGCGTCAACAACACGATCAACAAAATCACCAGCAAGTCCTGGACAAGGAGAACGCCCGTGACGATGCGGCCAAATGGTTCAAACATTTGCTGTCGAGACTTGAGCAGTCGAATGATGATCAGGGTGGAACTGGTACTGATTGCCAAGCCGATGTACAGGGCGGACATCCACGCCAATCCCAGCCAAGCCGAAATCAACACGCCACCCAATCCAATGGCCAAAAACTGTACCAGGCCGATACCCAATACGGCTCGGGTGCGGCCGCCGAAGCGTTTAGGATTCAGTTCCATGCCCGCGCCAAACACGAGCACGGCCAATCCCATATCCAACGAGTTGCGCGCCACATCCTCGTCCAACCCCAAATTGAGGTACCGCAGCACCATGCCGGACAGTAGCAACAGCGGAATCAGGGGAACGCGCAGGACTCGGCGAATGGCATAGGCGAGCGCGGCCACAAAAAGAAGAAATGCCACATCGATCATGACGCCGGCAGCACTCCCAATTCTTTAAGGACTTCATTTTGTCGCTTCAACCCTTCCACGCGCGGATACATCAAATAGTTCACATCCAGATCCACCAGATCCTCAATCACCGACAAATCAAAGGCGTGGATGGCACAGGGCACATCGAATTTGCGGCATTGATAGGCCAGCAAGTGATTGGTGTCTTCGATTTGCAAGGCCGAGACCAATAAGCGGGCCTTGCGCAGTCCCGCCTCTTCCAAGACGGACGCATACTCGACATTGCCGATCATCGTTTCGCCCGGCAGGCCTGCCAATTTTTCCGGGTCCACATCGACAGCCAACGTTTTCACTTGGGCCTCGTGCAGCCGCTTGACGATGTCGCGGCCCAAGGCATTCAAGCCGACGACAATCACATGCCCCTGCCGCTGCCGGGAGGGCGACTCGGCCCGCTTATCGCGCTCGCCAGCGCGGAAGATGCGCAAGAGATGCCAACGACGACACCAGGCGTACAGGCCATCGCTGTAGATGATCATATAGGAGGAAATTCCAATCGTAATGATGCCGACCAGCGCCGTGATGGCGAGTATTGGTGACCCAATCAACCCCGCTGACACCCCCATGGCCGCGAAGATGAAGGAAAATTCACTAATCTGGGCCACCGTCACACTGGTTTTGAACGCCGTCTTTTCGCTGTAGCCCATGCGGGAAATAATGATCATAAAGATGAACGGGTTGCCCAGCAGGACAAACAGGGAGAGGGCGGCGGCCGAACCGAGATGCGCACCGACTTCGCCAAATTCCATGCGAATGCCCAGCGAGACAAAGAAGACGGCGAGGAAGAAGTTCGTTAGAGGATGAACACGGCGACGCAAGTCGTCGCTAATCGGTAATTGCGCCAAGCTAATACCCGCCAGGAACGCGCCAATTTCGACAGACAGTTGCAACCAGTAAGCAGCGCCGACGACCAGGAAACACCAACAGACACCCCAGATAAACATCATATCCGATTGCCGCGCCGCCCAGCGGAATGGCTTGGCCAAAAAGTAACGGGAGGCAACCAGGACCAACGCCAATAAAATTAACATCCCGCCAAAAGCCCAAGCCATGTCCCACAAGACTGTGGATAATACCAATTCCTCGCCTCGTCCAAGGCCAGCAAGAAAGGTCAGCGCCACGATCACCACCATGTCCTGAACCAAGAAGATCCCCACCGCAATCCGGCCATACAGGGAATTCAATTCCTTTTTCTGATCCAACAACTTCACCACCACCACAGTGCTGCTGAATGTCAGACCCGTGGCGATGAACACGGATTCGATCACGGAGAAGCCGATCAGCCAGCAAAAACCGTAGCCGATCGCGGCAGTGAACACCACCTGTCCCAAGCCCGCCACCACAGCAACGGGGCCAACATCGCGAATCCGCGCCAAGCTCAACTCCAAGCCGACCAGAAAAAGCAATAAGGCGATACCGACTTCAGAGATTAATTCGAGCGAGTCCGTCATAGCCAGTAGCCCCGTCAACGGACCGAGGAACAGTCCCGCCAGAATGAAGGCCACAATCGAGGGCATCCGAATTCGACTCGCCAACAAGACAAAGATCACGCCTGCGACCAGAATCCAAGCCAAGTCATATAGATACTCTTCAAAAAACATGACTTTCTCTATACGCAAATCGAGGGAAAACGCAAAGCAGATTGACGCGCGGGATCGGTCCGCACGACTTTATCCATCGTTCCGTCCTGTAAAAATACCGAAATACCCAACTACCCAAGCACGAAGAAAGCTTGAAGACGGACTGCGGCGGCGAAGGAACCCGCCGCCCCGGTGACAAACGCATCCTCGATGGCTCGCTCGACCTCCTGCCGGCGACGCGTCAGTTGAACGCCTTGCCGCCCGGAGGTGAAAACCAAGGCGCACCCAT
>SLBD01000072.1 GCA_007126515.1 Kiritimatiellia bacterium | reverse complement strand
TTGAATAATGATTTCCATACGACTCAGATCTCCACTTGAACATAATGCATGCCCCGCCGTAGATCCGGCAAACGATTTCCTTCCACCCGATCAGCGCATATTCAGCTACTTGCGTAACCCCTTGGAAAGAATGACGAAATACCCAAGTACCCAAGCACGAAAGAAGCTTGAAGCCCGAATGCGAGAGAATTAATACCTCACGACGGGTGACGCAACATACTGAAGTGCATAACTATGTGAAGAGTAGGCCAACAGTTGATCGCCCCGATGGATGAAGCGGATTCAGATTTCGTGCTTCGGTTTTCATTCGGGTTTGGGTATTTCGTCATTCGTCATTGATCGGCAACCGCTTGTGACTCTTCATGAATCAGCCCTGCCACCCGATCGCCAAATCGACTCAATCCGTTGTGGTCATGCTCCATAGTACCAATAGAGGTGGGAGGAATCGCTTTAATGTAACGGTTTTAGGAATCCCCTTTTTGATTGCCTCCCGCTCATGCGGCATGATCCAAACTGGACAAACGGCAGAGAATCGAACTGAATACAAAAAAAGGGATCAAGATGAAGAAATCGAGCCTGTTCGCAATCCTCGGGGGAGTATGGTTGGTCGCAGCCTGCAACGTAGTCGAACCCGACGAGCCCTCCGTTGCCGTCGAACCGCTTGCATCTGCGGAGGAGGCACCTGTTGCCGAGGTGCCGACACCAGCCGCTGAATCGATCGTTGAGGTAGAGGTGCCTGCCAGCGGCAACCGTTTGGGCATAAACTTCTATGCGATTAAGGACTGGAATCGCGACCTGCCCTTTGTGGATATGATGAAAATGGCCCGCCCTTGGATTCCGCAGCGGCACGGCGTCTGGGACACGGGCGAGGAGTTGCCGCTGGACGAATACGGGTACGTGACCCGCCTCGAACCAGGCCAGCGGGCCACCACGCTGATGCTAACCGACCTGCAAGGACATCATCCCACGGGTGAGTATGTTTTTCTCTACGAAGGCGAAGGCGAATGGGAGTGGAGCGGCATTGCCCGGCTTGTGGAATCCGCGCCCGGCCGTCAGGTCATTGACGTCCAGCCCGGCGGCGGGTCCTGGGTGCAACTGACACTGGTCGCCGTCAATCCCGAAAACCATCCCCGCGCCATGCGCTTCATCCGGCCAGGATACGAGAACCGCTATGCGGAGAATCCGTATGCAACCGACTTCCTGCAACGCTGGGGCGGCGTTGACACCATCCGGTTCATGGATTGGATGCTGGCCAATCGCACCGATCAGGAGGAATGGTCCAATCGTCCCACGCCTCGGCATCGCACGTTCCATACATCCGGCGTTGCTTTGGAATGGATGATCGACTTGTGCAACCGAACGCAATCCCATGGCTGGTTCGCGCTCCCGCATCCCGTCACGGACGAGTACATGCGCGAATTCGCCCGCATGGTGCGCGACACGCTGGACCCGAACCTGAAGGCCTACTACGAATTCTCCAATGAAGTCTGGAATACGATGTTTGCCCAGACCCGCTGGGCACAGGAGCGCGGCCTGGCCGCCGGGCTCGCCGAACGTCCCTGGGAGGCTGGCTGGCTCTATTACGCCGAGCAGTCACATCGTTTGTTCGACATCCTCGACGAGGTATACGAAGGCGACCGCGACCGCTATGTGCGCGTTGTGGCCACGCAAGCCGCCAATGACTACATCGGCCGACGCAAACTCACCCACCGCGATCTCCACACGCGCGCCGACGCCATTTCCATCGGACCGTACCTGACCTTCAATGTTCCGATGCAGGGTCGCGACGACCGACCCGGCGCGGACGAGGTGCAAGACTGGACACTCGACCAAGTCTTTGAATACTTGCAGGGTGCCCCCATGGCCAACTCGAAGCGCTGGATGGAACGGTATCAAGCGATTGCAGAGGAATTTGGTTTGAAATTGATCGCCTACGAAGGCGGCCAACACCTCACCGCCCTGGATGAAGCTAGCAACAATGAAAAGCTCGTCAATCTGCTTGCCGACGCCAACCGCGACCCGCGCATGGGCGACCTCTACACGGAATATTTCAATCATTGGACCGAGGTCACCGGCGGCAATCTGTTCTGTCACTGGACCGCCACTGGCACCTATGGCCGCCACGGTTACTGGGGCTTGCTGGAATGGCGCACCCAGGATCCCGCCACATCACCCAAGTTCCAAGCCCTCAATGCTTGGTCCGGCGGAGCGCTGCAATAGCTCGACTTGCAAGGACAGGAATGTCCTTGCTCCGGCTGGTGGGAACATGGGCATTCCTGCCCATGTTTGGGTTTGGACATTTCTGCAAGGACAGGAATGTCCTTGCTCCGGGCGGTGGGCACATGGGCATTCCTGCCCATGTTTCACTCCGCCAGTTGCACCGCCAGCCGGAAATATTTCGGGGTGACTAGCGTCTCTGCCGGCACGCGATAGACAACCACTTCCGTCTGCCCGTTGCCTGTGGGCTCCGTGCCATGCAGCACCAACTCTTCGCCAACGGTCACAGGCAGCCATTCGCCAGCGACGAGGTTATCTGTAACATTAATGACGTAGATCACGCCGCTGTCCCCATCGATTAAGCGCACATGACGAAACAAGGCATTGTCCGTAACTTCGCCGCTCGGCATGACCGCGTTATACGGTTCATGTCGACCCAACCCCAGCGCAAAACGCATCAAGTTCTTGATACCGCTTTCGTCTGGATCAACGAATGGGCCGCTGATCTGCTCATCCGCCAATTCCTCCGGCGTAAATTCGGCCGCTCTCCAGGCATCAAAAGCTGAAGTCGCTTCAACCAACGACGGCGTGACGGACGCAAACGTAGTTCCGAGGCGAATCTCATCAAGCATGCCGTTGCCAGCCGCTTGGCCCGGGTACCAATGAATGCGTCCAAACTTGAAGTCAGCGCTGGTAACGCTATGAGACACCATGGCCGTCGCCAAATCCGGCGCGTCGCCACCCAGCCATTCCGGATCCGGATCGACCCACAGGTGGACGCTGGACGGATCAGACGGACCGGCGATATGCAGACGCAGCACCATCAAGTGCGTCTGACCCGCCACCACGGGGATTTCCGTGTCCAACTGCGCCGCGTTATTCAACACAACCAACTGCCACGTGCCGTCAATGCGCTTCACTTTGACCATGTTGTTGGCATCGCTATGGGTCGCCCCCGTGCCACGCAACAGGGAGATCCGCTGTCGCTGCCCCGCATCCCCCGCCCGAATCAAGTAACTCATCCACAGCGTTGTACCCGGCACATCCACCGCCCCCGCGCCGCGCGAGGTCATGTAACCAGCAAAGGTCTTCTCCAAATCCAGTGCTCGGGCGCTGGCGTTGTAGCTCTCACCGCCCGTCGCGTACCCAGGCGAGCTCAATAGATTCGTATAGGTCAACGGAGCGGCATTGGCTGTGACATAGGAGTTCGTGACGTTATTTTGAATCATCCAGCCAGCGCCGTTCCAGCCCATACCTGTTTGGAGGCGATGCAAGGGCCGCTCAACAGAAGTGAACGGTTCATAAACCAGCAGATCGGCAACGCCCGGATGCGCGGCGTATAGGACTCGCGTACCCTCTGCCAACCCCGGCAAGCTCTGCAACTCGCCCGCCGTGGCGGCACCACCACTCACTCGAATGTCTACCGTGCCGGGATGCGACATGCCGGTCACCGTGACCCGGTATGTGGTCCCGTCATGCGGCGCGACCTCTTCAACCGCCACATGATCCGCTCCGGTGTCCCCCAACACCTCCACGGATACAGGGGAAAATCCCGTCACCGAGTCACTAAAGACCGCGTCATATACCACGCTCGCCGCCGAGGACTGTGCCGCCTGTCCGGCAGAGCGACGCAATGTCAGGATCGGTCGCTCCTCCGCCACGTGGAACCACGCCTCCGCGAACCGCTGCCCGAGCGTTACCTGTCCGATGCTGCCAAAGTGCCAGTTATCGATCAGCGTCAGGTCATCCGTGTCCACCCATCCCCCATGGGCATCGTTCGTCGCCCAGCTCACCTGACCCGCTCGGACGTAGTCCAGTTGCGGTTGGTTCACCGGCCCGTTGTAGGGCGCATTCGGGTCCAACTGAATGCTGATCCGTCCCAGCACAACGGGTAAATCAGGATTACCGATTTCCGCGCGGACTTTGGTCGCCAGGTCATCGAAATCCGCTTCATAGGCCAGAGCGACTGACTCAATGCTGTTGGCCTCGTTTTCGCCCTGCATCCAAATGAAACCAGAGAATTCCCAGGAAGGAATATCATTGGCAAGCAACGCGTCATCCAACCAGCCTCGCACCGTATCGATGCGGGCCATCAACGCGTCATGCCCGCCCTGCCCCGGATTTCTCCAGAACGGCAATCCCGTGCCGCTTTGGCTGACTTTCACGATTGCAATCGTATCCTCAGGATAGGCCTCCCGCATCGCGGCCGCAAAGGCGATTTCCGGCCCCATATCGTCATCGACCGCCCCCATCGCGCCCCATTCGCTGGAAAACGATTCAGGAGTCCCCGGCACCGTGTCATCAAACAGCACGCCTGCCAAAGGTCTCCACTCTTCCGGCGCTTGATTCACCCGCCCCGATCCCCGCATGTTCGATTGCCCGGCCAACACGAATACGCGCACATGATTCCCTGTGCTGGGATTCTCGCTCCATTGCGCGTATAAATCCACATTCGCTGTACCTATTTGAAATACGTCGTCCGGTTGATAGGCCACTCCTTCGCCCTCTATTTCCGTATTCCATCCCTCGAACGCCCAGCCCTGCCGGAACATGTTGCAGGGGCCCAGCACGGTTACGGAATCCTCTTCCTCATAATACTCCAGATCCTCAGGTACCTCTCCACCGGTATGCCCATTGCCATGATACAGGACCTCGTAGAATCCGGCCCCCGGCGGGATCTTTTGCCATTGGGCATACAGCGTCACATCGGCATCGCCCATCACAAAGGTGTCTGCCGGATCATAGGCATCGCCCGTTCCATCCGACGCCGTGTTCCAACCGTCGAAGGAATGATTCGTTCGGACCAGCGCGTTCGTGTTGCCAAGGACGGTCACCACATCCTCTTCCTCATACTCCATCTCGTCGACCGGAGGCAGCCCGCCAATCGCACCAGACCCGACATAGGTGACCGTGAAGGTCGGAATTTGCGGTTCCGGCAAAACCGACCCCCACGTCGTTCCGATTCGCAATTCGTCCCAATACGCTGTGCTCGATCCGCTGAAGGCCGCGAATCGGAAGTTATTGATGTTATTGTTAACGAAGTCGAACCCGGTCAGTTCGACGTAATTGGTCGAGAGCGTTTCACTGGCGAGATCCTCTGGATTGATCCAGAGCCGCACCGCATCCCCGTTGGATTCCGTGGAAAACGTGATGCGCGCCACGGCCAGCACGGCCTCGCCCGCCACGGCATCGGCAGCCGTCACGCGCAGGCCGTTGTTGTCGATGGCTCTCATGCCCCAGCGCAGCCCATCCCCATCGATGTCCCGGTTCGCGCCAATTTGTAAATTACGATTGCCGAAATTCCACAACTCCAAGGCGCGATAGTTGTTCACTCCCGCATCAATCGCACTGTTACGCATCAGTACGCTCAGATAATAGACATT
>SLBD01000213.1 GCA_007126515.1 Kiritimatiellia bacterium | reverse complement strand
GGGGCGGATTTGAGGATTCCCTCTCTGGCATCGCGGGCTATTACATTTCTTTCACGGATGGCAGCGGGACCACCGACGGGACGTGGACGACCAATATAACCTTTGAACTGATTCCTGCGGAACTCGACGAAGAGTATGAGATTTTCGTCTGGGCTTCCGATCAGAAAGGTAACATCGGGTACGCTGTGTCTCGTGAGATCGTTGTTGTGAGTGAGGACGGAGATTTTGACGGCGGCGGGATGAGCAATTTGGACAAAGAAATTGCCGGGCTATCAGTAATTGATCCAGAGGCGGTTTTTGCTGGCGTTCCCGATGATTCTTCGTCCAGTCCAGAAGACATCACCCTACGCTGGCCGTGGGCACCCGGACGAATCTACACGATCTTCTGGTCAGAAGATTCCTTAGGTCCCGAGATGCAATGGCATTCGATCGAGTTGGAAGAAGAGGACTACACAGTAAACGGTAACACAGCCGTGTGGTCCGATCCAGAACCGCTGAACGGCGCGGCGCCCACTCGTTATTATCGGATTAACGTGCGGCTGGCGGAATAGTCATTTCGGCTCCGAGAGGGCCGTTAGCAATCCCAGCATCGCGCATGTAACCAGCAGGCTGCTGCCGCCGTGGCTAATCAGTGGCAAGGTGATTCCTGTGAGTGGAATGGCTTTTGTAACTCCGCCAAGATTCATCAGCGTTTGCACTGCCAGTAGCGTCACCAAGGCAGCAGCCAATGTCTGGGCAAATGGTGCCCGTATTTGGTCCGCAATTCGATACCCGCGATAATATAAAAGCAGATATAAACTCACCAACCAAAGACTGCCAACGAAACCAAGTTCCTCTGCCCAGACAGCATAAACGAAGTCTGAGGAGGCAATGGGGACCATCCCTGGAGCCCCTGTTCCTAATCCGCTGCCGAGTAAGCCGCCCGAGAACATGGCGGACAGTGATTGTAAGACCTGCCAGCCCCGCCCCATCGGATCCTGAAATGGATCCTGCCAGACGGCATACCGAATCTGCGCATGAGAAAAGAACTGAAATCCGGCATAGCTGGCCAAGGCAATTACAATCAGTCCTCCCACCAAGTAGCCCCAGCGACTGGTGGCCATGAAAATCAGTAATAGCAGGGTGATGTTCAAAATGATCATCATTCCTAAATCACGATGGACCATCAATAGCGCCATCGGCACGGACCAGAGCAATCCCAGTCCCATCCAGGTCTGCCACGGAGGCGCAGGCAATCCCGCCACAGTTTGCTGCAAAGGTTTGCGATACTGGGTGAGCATACCAGCCATGAAAATGGCTAACAGCGGCTTGATGACTTCTGCTGGATTCAGATTTCCAGGCAGGAAAACGCCTCCGCGAAATCGCTGGCCGAATGCCAGCATTCCCACCAGCACGACGATAGCCAACAACCAGCAGGGAAAAGCGAATCTCGCCAGCATGGCATATCGGCCGCGACGGAAAGCAGCCCACACAATCACATAAACGGCAATACCCAACGGAAAAACGTAGGTGGCGACCTGCGTCCATTCTGGCCACTTGATCATTCCCAGTCGGAACTGGACAAGCACACCAAGTCCCGCGAGTAGGCAGGTCAACAATGGAATGATTCGATCGCCGCGATACCCCTCCCCTCGGAAAATCAGCCAAAACAGGGCAAAGAGGCTTGCGATAAATCCCAATGGCAGGACATCCAGTGAGGTCAAAACAGGTTCATGACCGAGCCCAGCCGTCATCACCATGGCGTATCCCACCGCCAAGAGGATAAAACCACCGAAATAAAGCAGACCGTCCCCCCGCTTCTGCTTTTTCGAGCGCGTCCGACGCTTTTTTTGAGGCGGCTTCTTGGCTTTCCGCTTTTTACGGGTTGCCATCATCGCCTGCCCTCGTCTGCGTTGCGATCCAACCATCCGGCCCTCTGTGCCGCCTGTAACACCGTGCGGGCAACGGGCAACGCGGATTCAGAGCCAAATCCACCCTGTTCGACAATGACGGCAAACGCAACGCGTGGATGAGCAGCCGGGGCAAATCCAATAAACCAACCATGATCATTCCCATGGGGATTCTGAGCGGTCCCCGTCTTCCCTGCCACCTCGACGCCACGAAAATCGGCAGCTCTTCCTGTGCCACCCGCAACGGCCTGTCGCATCATCTCGGCCAGTTTCTCTGCGGTGGGTTGCGAGAAGAAGGGCTCGACGCGCTGTGGTGAAATATGAGTGGCAATTCGAGGTTGCCAAACATCACCGCCATTTCCTGCCGCTCCAGCTAGCAAGGCCATATGCAAAGGAGTCACCAATAATTCTCCTTGGCCAATCGATATTTGCGCTGTAGCGGCTTCTTGCGGGTCGGTCAGCGGTGGGAATCGTGCCGCGACACTGCCCATGGTGGCCGAGCTGCCTGAATGAATGGTCCACGCCCGTGTCATTCCCGACTGTTCAGCAACTGCATAGAGCTGGGCACCGCCCATCGTCACTCCGAGCCGGGCAAAGTAGGTGTTGGAAGATTTCGCAAAGGCTTCGCGCATCGATAAAGGTCCGTACCCCCGCCAACGACGCCCGGCTCGACTTGCGGCATAATATTGATGATCCCGAATCGGTTGGTTCGCGCCCGTCGCAGTAAACCCGTCAGGCGGTGTGTCAAACACGGGCTGCAAACCGATTTCCAATGCTGCCGCGGCAACCAGCAACTTGAATGACGATCCGGGAGGATAGAGACCGCGTAAGGCGCGATTGAGCAGCGGTGCAGCAGCATCGTTCCGCTCAAACAACGTAGGATTCAGTTGATTCGGATCAAAACCCGGCGAACTATAGCAGACCAACAGAGAACCATCCGAAAGATCGAGAAACACAACAGCGCCAGGCCGTCCCTGCATGGCTTCATGAGCAGCTCGCTGCAGATCCAGATCCAGTGTCATTTGGATATCCCGCCCCCGCAAGCGCTCACGTTGCAAGATCGATTGCTGAATCTGGCCCCAATCTGGATTCACCGTATCCACCAGTCCGCTTAATAAGGCATGATCCGCCGCTTCGATTCCGGCCAAACCGTATCGGTGGTGCTGATAGCCGACGGCATGGGCCATCACGTATCGTTGCGGATACCAGCGCCGTCCCGTTGCATCATCGGACGATACGGCCAGGAGTCGCCCCTGCGAATCAACGATCCGTCCCCTGACCATGCGGCGCACTGGATTGTCGGGCCGATGATTGTAGACCCGCATGAACTCAACAAAATCTGGACGCGCAAACCCCGTCAGTTGCCACGTTGCCTGATAAAACAGGATTCCCCCCGCAGCCACGGCAATCAGCAAAAAAAAGATTCGGTAGGCGCGCCCGATGGCTTTCCGAGAAGGTCCCTGCACTGAATAACGGAGCAAGGCCACCAACCAAACGATGGCAAGGATCCCGAACAGGGTTTTAAGAACTGGATACGCCCCAAGCAACCATTGCGGCTGAATCCAAGGTTCTAGTGGCCATTCTTGCATCCAGGATCCCTATTCACTTCAAACGATGCTGAATACTCAGGATACAGCTTCTGCCGTCTCGATGATCTTCAAGAATGCATCCATTTCAGCATCGGTCCCGACTGTAATCCTCACGTACTCCCGCACTGCAGCGCCCGAGAAATAGCGGACATAGATCTTGTGGGCTCGCAAGTACTCAAACCACTCGGAGGCAGATTGAGCAGCGGGACGCGCCCAAAGGAAATTGGTTTGTGATGGCAAGACCTGCCAGCCCATCTGTGTCAGTCGTTGACTGACTCGCTCCCGCGTGGCTCGGATCCTCCGGACATTCTTGTGCATATATTCCTGATCCGCCATAGCCAGTTGTCCGACCCGCTGAGTCACCGCATTCACATTGTACGCATCTTTAATTTTAAACAACGCCGAGATAAGTGGCTCAGGTCCAATCGCATATCCCAATCGTACGCCCGCCAATGAATATGATTTAGAGAAGGAGCGAGTCACCAACACATTGGCGAATTCGCGCGTTAACGGTAATGCGTTGGTGTCGGCAAAATCGGCGTAGGCTTCATCGACGACCACAACACCCTCAGAACCATCCGCATAGTCGGCAATCACATCCACAGGACATTGCAAACTGGTCGGAGCATTGGGATTGGTCCAAAAGAAGAGAGGAACATCATAGCGACGAGGAATGGCGGGCCAGGAAAAGTCTGCTGCCAAGGGTAAGGGTTCCACACCCACATCCGCGATATTGGCCAACACAGGATAGAGCGAATAGGAAGGCTCCCAATAGCCGATTCGTCCTTGATTCGGCACAAACGCACGAATACACAGAGACAAGATTTCATCGGAGCCATTCCCGCAGAAGACATTCTCCTCCTCGCAATCATGGACCTTCGCAATCGTCTGCCGGAGACTGCGACAGACAGGATCAGGATACATTCGCAATGCATTGGGCATCAGTGTCGGCAACGCCTCCAGCACGGCCGGGGCTGGAGGATACGGATTCTCGTTGGTGTTCAGCTTTATGACATCGGCATCCCGCGGCTGCTCACCGGGTGTGTATGCGTGCAACGCAGCAACATTGGCACGAATGTATGAGCTCATATGGCCTCAAATCGGGATCGGGCTGATCGGACATGGCCATCCAAGCCTTCCACGCGCCCAAAGGCCTCAATCACGGGCAGCGTTTCTTTCAAGTCCGCGCTGGTGAATGAAACAACACTGGTGCGACGTCTGAAATCGTCCACGGTCAGACCAGAGAAGAAAGCCGCCGCCCCGCCCGTCGGCAGCACATGGCTGGGTCCAGCCACATAATCACCCGCACACTCTGGAGTCCACGGTCCAACAAATACAGCCCCTGCGGCCCGCACTTTTTTCAGCCACGAACGAGGTTGATGGACCAACAGCTCAAAATGTTCCGGAGCGAACTGATTAATTAGCTCCATCCCATCATCCAACGTCTCCACTACCACAATCAGGGTGCCTTTTTTCAAGACTTGGCGAACCGCTGTGGAGCGGGTGAGCGTCTCTGCTTGACGATTCAACTCCACCTTCACCTTTTCCGCCAGCCGACTTGAGCTTGTGACCAACAACGTCTTTTCCGATCCCGTCCCGTGCTCCGCCTGCGACAACAAGTCAGCAGCAACATGAACGGGTGAAGCAGAGTCATCGGCGAGAATGGCAATTTCACTCGGACCCGCCACAGAGTCTAACGCCACGTCACCATAGACAAGCCGTTTGGCAGCCGTAACATAGGGTCCCCCGGGCCCGACGATCTTTTGTACCGCCGCAACGGTCTTGGTCCCGTACGCCATGGCGCCAATGGCTTGGATTCCTCCGACCTTATAGATTTCTGTCGCTCCGGCCAATTCCAAGGCATAAAGCAAGAAGGGATTGATTGCGCCCCCCTTCCCTGCCGGTGTACAGGCAGTGATCTCTGGCACTCCCGCAACGCGCGCCAAGGTACAGGTCATCAGCGCTGTCGATGCCAAGGGAGCCGCTCCACCAGGGATGTAGGCACCAATGCGGTCGTAGGGAACGAACTGCTCGCCCAAAATGCCGCCTTTGGGACTCGACATGGTCCAGTCGCTGCTGAGTCCCGCCTTGGCGAACTTGGTAATCCGCTTGCAGGCTTCTGTGGCCGCCAATTT
>SLBD01000179.1 GCA_007126515.1 Kiritimatiellia bacterium | reverse complement strand
TCCACATAACGCACGGTGCCTGCCTGCACATTTGTAATGGGGGTGGTGCGAGCCGGAGGGTAGCCCCAATCCAACGGAGAGTCGCCGTTCAGGAAAAATGCCGTGGCGCGGTGCGCCGGCGACCCACTGATTCCTGAGCCACTTTGCACGCCCATCCCTGAAGCTGTTTCTAGCACAAACCGAACCAAGATCGGCTCATCTAACCCCTCCTCAACAGGCGTAAAGCAAACAAAAGATGAGCGCGAGCCGGTGCCCGCCGAAATGACCCCATCGGCAACAATCGATAATTGTTCGGTGGGGAGTTCGTCCTCGAGGTAAATATAGACTGCATTGGCTGTTGCCTGGTCAATGTAATCAATATCAAGTCCACCCACATCCCAATTGCTCGCATCGGTGACAGACGCTTCGGTGACAGCCTGATTGAAACGCGCATAAATGATGTTGCCTCCGGCTTTTCCGGTGGCATCCAGAAGATAGGGAGGATTCCCAGCCGGAGCGAGGTTGTCCGGCATGCCGTCATTATTGCTGTCGATGACGACATCGATATAAGAAGCGGTCGTAAACACTGGAGCCGAGTAGCTATCACCTGCACTGGGATCAAACGTAGGGATTTTGCGGTTTTGGCTACGGGCTTCACTCGCCGAGTCATTAAAGACTTGTGCAAACAAGCGGATAAACGCATTGCGAGGGACCACTTCACCCGAGAGCACTGTGCCGTAGCGATTATTGGCGTAGAAGACAGTCCAAGGGATTCGTGCTTCGAAGCCGACGGGATGGCCACATTCATCGAATGTCCACGTTACCATATCCACTGCGCCGCCAGTGGGTGAACCACCATTCTGCTGATCAAATAGACGAATTACATTATTGGTGGTGGGCTCGGCAATGCCATCGTAGAGAATCTGCAGAATATTATTAAATCCGCCTGAGCCTTGATTGACGATGAAATAGTCCATACCAAAATCGATCCCCGTCGGATCGGCGGCCTGCCATCCTGCAGAATTAAACGCAATGTATCCTTCAGAATTATTGACCCAATTGGTCGTGGTGACTGCGCCTTTGCCGGCACCGGGTTGCGCATCAATAAATACGCCCATTTTGTATATGTCCGACGTTCCCTCCAGAGCGATATAGATGTGCGTCGCATCCCACGTCACGTATAGATTGGTAATATTAGCTGGGGGTAGTTGTGCTGTGGAAGCCTGTTGAGTATCAACCCCAACCAACTCGGCCTCATCATACTCCCGCAATAAACCGTCTAAGATAACGGTGTTGAACGGAGCCGCGCTCACAGTCGCTGCAACAGCCCACATGAAAAATGCGAATAAAAACGATTTACACTGCGTCATGATTCTTCCTCGCCTGGTATTTTTTCTGGATCCCTACTGGCTAATTTTATTCACATGGAATGAGACGATCTCCACACGAATTCCACACAGTACAAGAACATACACGGAATTGGTGTAAACGTCAGCCTAAATTCAAAAAAAATGCTTAGGGCGCAGATATGCATGTATGAGTGAGTGTAGAAGTAAGTGGGGAGGCGAGGATGCAGGGGCCGTACTCGTACACGCACTCCTACACTCGAATCTCCGCGCTCCTTCTGGCCGGGCCCAGCGTGCCCGGCTGCAGTAGGCCCTTACAGACCCGCCGTTTCCAGATATCGCCCTACCTTGCTGTATGAAGGCAAACGAGTCTTTACCGCTCCAAAATCAACGTGACGGGACCGTCGTTGACCAGTTCTACGGCCATGGTTTGCTGGAAGCGACCTGTTTCCACAGGGCGCCCCAAGGAGCGTAAGTGGTCGACAAACTCCAGATAGAGCTTTTGGGCAAGCTCGGGAGGCGCAGATCGAATGTAGCTAGGTCGATTCCCTTTAGCGCAATCGCCGTACAGTGTGAATTGACTGACCACAAGAAAGGATCCGGCGACATCATGAATCGATGCGTTGAGTCGTCCGTCGGCATCGTCATAGATGCGCAACTTCGCGACTTTTTCGGCTAGGGCGCGTGCCTGTTCAACGGTATCATCACGGGCTACAGCCAGGAGAATAACGGCTCCCGACTGAATGGCTCCCACTGTCTCGCCAGCAATCCGGACAGCAGCCTGGCGGCACCGCTGAATCACCAGGCGCATATACATTTACTCGATGTGCGAGATTCGCAGGGATGTTAACCGATTCAAGGCAGCGGCGATTTCATAGCGACGCGGACGAGCCAAGTCGCCTCGCAGATCTCGTGACAGACATTCCAACCCTTCGGTACCGAGGTCCCTGTCAATCAAATCCATGATTTCGCGGATCGGACGACTCTCATCCATATAGCGCAACTTCGCGTAGTACAAGATCACGCCAATGGTAGAGGTCTGAAATTTATCTGCGAGTTGGGTTGTATTCATTAACTCAATCACACCACGACCAAATCGCAAAAAGTCAGCGGTATCGGCCTCGATGAGTTGATCGCTGGTGCCTTTGCTGGGATCAATACTGCTCGGCACCACATATCGGTTACGTTCCAACAGATCCGCCATGGGCTCGTTGACGGCATCCACTTCAAACTTCGACATATCCATGGATTTGGCCTGTTGGGTAATGTCTTCAACTTTGAATCCATCAATACGCAAAATGGTATCTGCAAGCGGCAAGAATTCAGCAATGGAAGCGGAACCCGCGATGACGAGGGAAACCCCGAGATCATCGGCAATTTGGCGGGCTCGTTGCGATAGCGGTATGACGCGCCGATTCTGGTCGGGCAACAAGCCATCCAAGCGCGCATCGGCAGTCAGAAACGCGGGGCACGCATCGGATTCATCAAACAGCAAGGCACGAGCCCCAACTTCCAAGGCTTCAACTGTTGCGGCGGCTTGGGCGCTACAAGGATCCGATTCTTCTGCGGTAAACGTGGTGGTGCTTCCTCCTTCGCTCGTGGCTCGAACAAAAGGACTGATATCAACTTTCTGTATGGAACGGCCCGCTTCAGCGGAAATATGAACAGCATCAGGGACGGTGATTGCCAGCTCGCGCCCGTCACCTGGAATATGATTGTAAATGCCCGCCGCCAGCGCCCGCATCAACTCGATTCGACCGGAATAGTCATCGCCTAAGATCAATGTGACGCCATTGGGGATGCCAAGTCCCTTGACTGTCCCTGCGTTAGGAACCTCAATCTCCACCTGAATGGACTCGTCCATCGTCAAGGGGGTAACAGCGTTGTACTCGGGATAGTCGGTCTTCCCCATGCGGGCCAACATGGACCCAATTGCAACAAATCCAAGGAGTCCACGGGTGGGAAGGCTTTGCCGGATTTGGTCCGCATCTTCCATCACATCGACGAATTCGGTTAGCTCGCGCTCATCTAAATTGCAATAGACCAAGGCGGTGTTCACAATACTGGCGAGCTCGTCAAAGAAGATCCCTTTGACACGTTCGGCATCAATACGACCATTTGTTTGAGGCAATTTCACGTACAGGCGGGCTTCCACATATTCTTCCGTGACAAGCAACGAGGTGCGGGGGAGAATTTTCTGCCCGGGCATGGCAATGGATAAATGTCTCCGCGATACACCTTGAGAATCGTATTCAGCCAATTGGTCGATGTGCTCACTGACTTTGCGGGTGAGAAAATCCTCCAATGCGGTCCGGCGCACAGGCGTATCAAAACTGTTATCGGGGAATCCGGCTATGGTTTGGGGCACTCGGACAATAAATAAGACTGGAGAAGATACGGAGTCGGGGGCGATGTTGCTGATCTTCAGCACATACCTTGAAAAATCAAAATCCCCGACCAATCGACTATACTCTGAAGGATCCTTTCCACTGATCTCCATGAGCATACTGTAAAATTCTCGCTTATCTCTCATTGCGATATCCCTTTCTATACTTCTCTCTCCGGGTTGAACGCTGACTTATGGCTCAACCATGAGTCGACATGCTCCGGGGCGCACTCCGATTCGTGTAACATTTTGCAAAACGGCCCAATCATGATCAAGGGCTTCTACTATGGGCATCATTCGCATGGCAAACGCATGCAGAAGTGGACCCGGTATCCGCACTCTACCGAGGGCGACTCGCTCTAGTCTCAATTGTACTCCTCGGCCTTCGACAAATGGCTCTCCTTGTAGAGTGTATGCCAAGGCCAAAAACCGCCATCGAGTCGTAATATGGACTGTGACCCCTGCATCTGTAAAGGATAGGTTTATACTTTCCAAGGCAAGTTGCCATTGCCTTCGCCCGTTCTCCTCTACAGAATCATCGACCCGTACCGCAAGATACGCGTTCATTTCTTCTTCGGAAAAGTCGCGGTACAAGGATCGCCTACTGGCAATGGCCTCCATCAATTGCACCATATTCTGATAGGCCACATAGCCGTCTTCTCGCGATCCAACAGCTCCCTCAGGCTCCGGACTCCAAAGCAAGAGCCCTAAAAAGGTCAACATAGCGACAAAAACCGCAAGATGCAGCAGGCGGCCAACCCATCGCCCGATCCCCGATCCCTGCGAAAAACGGACGGAATTTAAATTGAGCTTGGCGCCGCAGCGTTTGCAATGCAATTGCGTGGGAGTATTTTTGTCTCCACACTCGGAGCAGGTTATGAGCGTTGGACTCATTTGCTGGAAGCAGCGGCCTTCGTCTCTTTTTTGGCCGGGGTCGAGGAAGATGAAGTCGAGCTGCTGCCAGAATTAGCTTCCGCCTTGGATGCCTTTTTGTAGCCTTCGCTGCGATAATCAGTGATATAGAAACCTGAACCTTTGAACAAGAGTCCGGCGCCGGTACCGATTTTGCGGTTCAACTTGCCGCGACATTCGGGGCATCGCTTCGGCGGTGTGGCCGAAATGCTGTGGAATTTTTCAAAGGTGTGCCCACAGCGGGCGCATTCATATTCGTAGGTTGGCATTCCCGGATCTCCTCGTTGGGTAAGTACGCGGGGAATATAGGCTGACAACACGCGCATTGTCAATTCATGGGGACATCCGCGTAATGCGGATATGAAGCGATGGCGCCGTTGCCGACTCGACTGCGGCGTGGGCGGCAATACGGTAGCCGGGGATCCAAACAATCTGTCCCTGACTGATGAATAGCGGGATCGTATGCCGTTGGGCTTCTGGAATTTTGGCATCGGTGAATATATCTTGGATCTTGCGGGACCCGCTCATTCCAAATGGGATCATCCGATCTCCGGGCTGCCACGATCGCACACTCAACTCACCCGACGCAATCACTGCGGCAGACAGATACGCTGCAGCGGGATAGATCCCTACCCCCTCCTCGCGGATCGGTCGGAATCCTTGCGAATGACTCATGGTGATTTCCACCCCAAAATCCGCCGCCTGCGTTTTCCCCTCGCACAGCACAACGGGCTCCAAAAATCCTGAACAGCCTCGAGTTTTCGGTTCGAGGAACAGCGCATCATATTGTCGGATAGCCGTCAGATTGCCGGGCAATGAGATCCGCTGAGAGCCCTGATCGGAAAGGCACATGCAGTGGAGGCGATGGACGATCTCACAGGTGATGGTTTCCGGCTGAATCCCGGTCACTAGCCAGCGATGCAGAACGTGACGCTGGCGCCCTTCCGATAAATTCCGCCACGGCCGGAGATCCAAGGCGCACTGCGGAGCGGACTCTGCGCCTCCTTGCACACAAGCACGATAATCG
>SLBD01000216.1 GCA_007126515.1 Kiritimatiellia bacterium | reverse complement strand
TCGTGAACGAGAACGAGATCCTCCATCTCCACCGAACTGCGATCCACTCGATAGGGCGTGATCAGAAATGTGTCGTGATCCAAGCGGGCGGAAAAGCTGCCTTCCGTACTGATCATCAGTCGTTGCTGATAGCCACGACGGACGAAGTCACGCAGCAGTTTGCGCATTTCCTTTTCCCGCGCGTCGGGCGGGGGCGGATCGAATTCCTCCAGCGGTATAAATTGTTCTTTGGGCAGAGAGAGCTGGTCATCGCGAAGAGTGCGGACGGTGCCAAGCTGGCTGGCGGTAATGATGGTCTTGGCCGTAAACTCCAGTGTTTCGAATCGTTGAAACGCTGTTTGGAGGTCTTCGCCTCCGACAACCACGCCATGATTCTCGAGAATCACCGAAGTTGGTCCTTCCCGGAATACGTCTGCGATGACATCGCCCAAGGCTTGACTTCCTGGACAGCGATACGGAGCAAAACCGACTTCACCGCAAACGCCAGCGGATGTGTGCAACACGCGCAAGTCCGGTGTCTTTTTGCTGACACTGAAAGCGACAAGCGCAATGGGGTGCGCATGCACGATGCCCATTAAGTCGGGTCGCGCCTCGTACAGCGTGCGGTGAAAGGGGAATTCGGAAGAGGGCGGATGGCGACCGATCACTGTACCGTCGGCTTTCACGCAGACGATGTCGTCGCGCGTCAAGCCTCCTTTATCTACTTGAGCTGGCGTGATCCAGATATCGCCGTTTGGGTCACGGATGGAGAGATTCCCGCCTGAGGTGGTGGTCATTCGGTAGCGATAGATGCGAGCCATGGTTTCGACGAGTTCGTCGCGGGGATGAATATAGGATTTCGAGGCGTTCATGATGTTGCTGCGGAATGGTTTTAGGTTGGTTGGGCGCTGTCAGTCATAGCGGTAAATTGTATTTTGACTTTCCACGCCCCAACGGGCGCAGCTACTCACTTTCCGATGCTAGTGCCTCCGCTAGGCGGTAGATGTCCCGTTGTTGCCATTGACATTGCTAATTACGACGGATACTATATCAACAATTTCGGACAATAAAGAAAATAATCGGACATTGTCTAGGATTGGAGAATTATGCTGGCAGAACAGAGACAGGCAGAAATCGTCCGGCTTTTGGATCGTGATGGCGGAGCGCGCGTCTCGGATTTAGCTCGACGTTTCAAGGTCACGGAAGAAACCGTGCGGCGGGATTTGAACCAGATGGCCGAGGCCGGGCTGATCCGACGTAGTCATGGCGGTGCCGTCCGCGTCGAGCGGGGGGACGAGGAAATACCGCATTCCCAGCGGGAGGTTGTCCATGAAGATGAAAAGAAGCTGATTGCCGAGCTGGCAGTGACTCGGGTGGTCGAGGGAGATAGTCTGATCCTTGATGCCAGCACAACGGCACTTTACATGGCCAAATGTCTGCCGGATTGGCCTTTGCATGTAGTGACACCGTCGCTGGAAATTGCCATGGCGTTGGTTTCCCGGGCGCGGATTGATGTGGTGCTGATAGGCGGAGGTTTGTCACGGAACACGATGTCCGCCGAAGGGCCGAACGCAGAGGACATGCTGAGGCGGTACCAAGTGAACAAGGCATTTGTTTCCTGTCGAGGCGTAGATATTACTCTCGGCGCTAGCGATGCGACAGATGCGCAGGCATCGTTGCGACGTGTCATGCTGGGGCAGGCTGATGTGGCGTTCCTGTTGGCTGACTCCAGCAAGTTTAAGGTCCGGTCATTGTCCTTGATTTGTCCCGTCGACCAGTTTGACGAGATCTTGACCGATCATATGACTCCGCCCAAAATTATTAAGGCTCTAAAGGCGCGGCGGGTTCGAGTTGACTTGGCCGGTGCGCCTGAGTCGCCACCACGAAGAAAACGCCAGTGTTAAGCTAGAGGGGTGGTGATGAGTCCGTGCTGTTTAGCAGTTGATATTGGGGCATCCAGCGGACGCACGATTCTGGGTACGCTGGCAGAAGGGAAGCTGACGCTGGAGGAAGTGAATCGCTTCTGGAACGGGCCGACAGAAATCCACGGTGTGCTGTATTGGGATGTGCTGCATTTGTTCCGGCATATCCGGCAAGGGATTGATGCCGCGCGATCAACACGCGGCGATGAATTGATCTCAATCGGAGTGGATACATGGGGAGTGGATTTCGGCCTCCTGGATGAGCAGGGACAGTTGCTGGCGCAGCCCGTGCATTATCGCGACTCGCGCACCAACGGCGTCATGGACCGCGTCTGTAACGAAATCGGTCGGCAGACGATCTTTGCGCAAACGGGTATTCAATTCTTGCCTTTCAATACCCTGTATCAATTGGCAGCTATGAGGCAGTCCGGGGCCGCTTCGTACCGGATGGCGAATCGGTTGCTATTCATTCCAGACCTTTTAAATTACTGGCTGACCGGAGAGATGGCTTGTGAGCGTACCATTGCCAGCACCTCCCAAATGCTCAATCCGACAACAGGCGAGTGGGCCTTGGAATTGCTTGATCAGGCTGGCTTGCGGATGGATTGGTTCGCTCCACTTGCCGACCCAGGAACCGTGCTGGGGCAGCACGAAGATACCCCGGTGGTATTGGTGGGCAGCCATGATACAGCCAGTGCCTTTGCCGCCGTGCCGGTGGAGGAGGGGGAGTCGTGTGCATTTCTAAGTTCGGGTACCTGGTCGCTGCTCGGGACGGAGCTGGACACACCCATCATCAGCGAAGCCGCGTGCGCTGCGAATCTGACCAACGAGGCGGGCGTATGCGGCTCGATTCGGTTTCTGAAGAATTTGTCCGGCTTGTGGGTGATTCAGGAGTTGCGACGCGTTTGGCAAGAGCAGGGGATTGATTATGGCTGGCGGGACATGGACCGGTTGGCACAAGAGTCAACGCCTTTTGCTGCATTTGTCGACCCGTCCGACGAGTTGTTTTTGGCCCCAGGAGACATGGCAACCCGCATTCAAGAATATTGCGATCGCACGGGACAGCGTCGTCTTGGCACGCATGGCGAAATTATTCGGACCGCCTATGAAGGGTTGGCGCTATTGTATGCGGATGCATACCAAGTGATTGAGAAGCTCAGTGATCGCCGATTGGATGTGCTACGGATTGTCGGGGGAGGCTGTCAGAATGCGCTGCTGAATCAGTTCGCCGCCAATGCTGTGAACCGCCGTGTTGTTTCGGGGCCTATTGAAGCAACGGCATTGGGGAATTTGCTGGTGCAGTTGATGGCGATGGGGAAAGTTGAGTCTTTGGCTGCAGGTCGGGCCTTGATTCGCCGTTCCTTTGCCAATGAAATGCAGGAGTTCCCACCCCAGGACAGCGCCGCCTGGGAAGATGCGCTGGGACAGTGGCGGCAAGTTCGAGAGCGGAGCAAGTAGCCGCGGAGTCTCTTAGAGCGTCGATACATGGGCAAGAATGCCCATGTTCCCATCTGGCGTACTCACGGCAGGAGCAAGGACATTCCTGTCCTTGCCCTCAAGACATGGGCAAGAAAGCCCATGTTCCCAGAATAAGGGACCGCGGGCATTCCTGCCCGTGGATCTTGCTCGTGAAATTACGCGCCCAACGTTCGCGTCTACAGATGAGTCTCGGTAGGGCGGCGAGTCCCTTCGCCGCCGGGAGCTCGACATGCGACGTCCGATGTAATTAAGCACGCTTGCTCAGCACATCTGCCTCGTAGCGTCGAACCTCATCCAGCCACTCCAAACCGGCGGGCTGGTCGTGGCGTCGACACAATTCATCCCAGACAATACCGTAGGGGAGTGTCTTGATTTCTTCCAAACAAGCCAAGCGACGTGTGTAATCGCCTTCGTTCTCGGCCTCACGCAGTTGATCAAAAGGTTCCAGAAACGCCTGCAACAACGCTTTGCGCATGGCCCGGGATCCAATAATCCAAGCCGCAATGCGATTAATGCTGGCATCAAAGAAGTCGAGGCCAAGAGAGATGCGGTCTAGGGCCTGGCTGCGTACCAGCTCTTGCGCCGTCAGCAACAGGTCATCATTGACGATCACCACATGATCGCTGTCCCAGCGCACGCCGCGACTGACGTGCAAGAGGACATGAGGCACCCAAAGCAGCACGGAAGAGAGTTTGTCTGCGATCCCCTCCGTCGGATGGAAATGGCCGGCGTCGAGGCACAGTCCGATTTGGCGACGGATGGCGTAGCCCATGTAGAATTCGTGCGAGCCGACGACATAGGATTCGGACCCAATGCCAAACAATTTGGATTCTACGGCATCAATCATCTGTGTGCGGGGCAGGTCATCGGCCAGCATGGCGTCCAGTGATTCCATCAGTCGTTCGCGCGGGGCGTGTCGGTCTGCGGGCACGTCCTTGTAGCCGTCCGGGATCCAGATATTGTTGACGCATGGAGTCTGCAGCGCCTCGCCCATAGCGGCCGCGATGCGGCGCGAGGCAATGCCGTGATTGATCCAGAACGAGCGAATCGCTGGGTCGCGATGGCTGAGGGTAAAGCCATCGCTGGATTGCGGATGAGAAAAGAAGGAGGGATTGAAATCGAGGCCGAACCCTTGTTGGCCAGCCCACTCGATCCAGCGTTGAAAGTGGCGGGGTTCCAGCGCATCACGGTCCACACGGGTTCCGTCCGTTTCGGCATACAAGGCGTGCAAGTTAAGTCGCTTGGCTCCTGGAACTAGTGCGGCTGCGTGTTCGAAGTCTGCTCGCAGCTCATCAGGGGTCGTTGCCCGGCCCAGGTAGTTTCCCGTTACAGCCAAGCCATCGCCAAGCTCGCCGCCACCCGCTTCGAATCCTCGCACATCATCGCCCTGCCAGCAGTGCATGCTGATCGGCACTGCGGCCGCTTGCGACAAGGCCTGTTCCACATCAACATCCCATTTTGCAAATTGCTCAACGGCCCAATCGAATGCATTGAACGATGTCGTCATGACGCTTTCTCCGTGTTGAATTCGTCCCATTACGATTCGATAACCATATAAACAAAAATAATCGGGCAAAAGCAAGCATGAACCCATTGTTCGTTTCCCGCCTATCGGAGCAAGGACATTCCTGTCCTTGCCTCTTCAGACATGGGCACGAATCCCCATGTTCCCGGTTTGACGTTCCCCACCCGTCGGGAGCAAGTACATGCCTATTCTTGTGGCGTGAATCCACATACGAAAGTCGCTCATTCGCATAGTGATTTTGCTTGCTCCTGTTAGAGTTTTGTGTGGCGGCACGCGATAATATGTGGAGCTGGATAGGAGAACTGGATTATGCGAGCGATTATCTGTTGGTTAGTGTTAGTGACTGTAACATGGATACCAGCGTTTAGTGTGGCGAATTCCGTCACGATCGTGGATTTTGGAGCGAAGCTGGGGACCGGTTGGCCGCGCGGCGAGCTGCCACAATATTACGCTCCTCACGTTGATCGGACCGGTGACGGTACACTGACAAACGACTTTGTCAGCTCCTATGTATTTAGCTTGGATGTGCCTTTCACACCCCCGGGACTCGACTTCGATACCAACGTCAATAGTGCGATATTTTACGGGGGCATGACCTTATATACTCATGCTAATGAAGGTCCTCGTCCGCTCACAGAGGGCCATCTTAATCAGAACCATGAGTTCAAGGATGACTTCAACTTGATGACCCTGCCGGGGCCGCGTACTAATTCTGTGTCGGGTGAAGTCGAAGAACTGCTGGAAGCCTACG
>SLBD01000096.1 GCA_007126515.1 Kiritimatiellia bacterium | reverse complement strand
GGCATTGATGAAGAGGGCTTTTGGCATTGGCCAGATGCCATGATCTCGCTTTGTGAACAATGAAGCCGCGTTCGCGCAATTTAGCAATGTGGCGCTGCAAAGCCTGTCTTGACATGTCGCTGCGTTGACAAAGTTCTCCAAAAGGAAGTGATTCTGTAGTCAGCACAAACAGAATTTGGTGTCGACGATAATGGGTCAGAGCCGTCAATAACTTGAAAGCATATGTGTCACCGTTTTCCCTCAATCGCAGGGTTTCGAGCACCGCTTGCAACAATTCTTTGGCTCCTGGTACTGTCGGATCAGCACCCAACTCATAGCGGACCTCGCGACCCTGTCGCTTTGCAGTCAGTAAACCTCTCGCATTGAGCGCCCGCAGATTCTCGCTGACGCAACTGATTGGCTGACCTAATCGGTCTCTCATCTTAGACACAGTTTGTGGGCCATCTTGATCGAGAACGCGTAAGATTTCCAAGCGGTGCTTGTTGGCTAATGCTCGGCATGTTCTCCAAAGTGTTGGTCGCAGTGAATCATTCATAGTCCCACACTTATCGAAGTGTGGGTACATTGGCAATGTTTTCGTGCTTGGCGACTTCGAAAATTTGGCAGATACGCTTTCGATTGATAACGCGGGAAAGCTCAATTATAGCTTATAAGCTATTGCTGATGCAGAATCCTTAAGCTTAATAGCTTATAAGCTATTATGCGTTGACTTTGATGATGGTGGCAGTTAGTGCTGCCAATTTGATCGTGTTGAGGCCCAAAACGACATCTTGTGGCGACGAAATGGCAGTGGTGCCAGCTTGTTCTCCGTCCACAAGCACTTCGCCGTTTTGCAGATCGACGGGTAACGTCAAACTGCGCGCTTTGTCGTCGGCATTGACCAGCACGTAATAAGCATCGCCGTTGGTGGCTTCGTTGCGAACGGCGATGACGAGATCGGTCTCGGCGATTTCCGGGCAATTGACAAGTGTGACGTGGCGATCGACAAGTTCCTTGGTACCCAGTCGAAAAGCATCTGTGGATTTTCGTAGAGCGATCAGCCCGGCGGTGTAGGCCCGGGTGCGCGTGGATTCGGGGTGGGCCTTCTCATCCGTGGCTTTGTCCCACTCAAACATATTGATGATGTCGGTGCTATCGTACGAATCATCGACAAAGTAGGGGAAAGCAAACGGACTGCCGTCATCGTTTATCATGTGGACGGATTTTTGTTCTGGCTTGCCTTCAGTGCGCCAATGTTTGGTGCGTCCATATTCCTGGCCTGCATGGATGAAGGCGACACCTTGACTGGTTAGTTCCAGTGTGTTGCCGAGTCGGATGCGACGATGAATTTCGACATGATTCTTGGGCACATCTGGATCTTTACAGATCGATTGCGCAATCACGTCGTGCAGGGTGAGATTGTCGTGCGCCTCGATGTAAGGGACTACATCTCCCGGTGAAGTTGCGACAAAGTTGCGCGGCTGCGCCTTGATGTTTTCGAAGATCAGTTGGATTTCTCGGGGGCCACCGGTGAGGAAGCGGCGTTCGCCTTCACTGCCAAATCCAGACTTGAGCTCGTCGCGGAATTCATCGGAAAAGACGGCGACGCTGTCTGTGTGCTGCATCCAATCCTGATCAGCGGCTTGCCTGGGATCGCCTTCATCGCCGACAAAGGTGCGCCAGCCTTCGCCAATCATGACTACATTCGGATTGATAGCTTTAACCGCGTCGTAGGCGATTTGAATACTTTCGGCATCGTGATCACCCATCATATCGAAACGGAAACCGTCCACTTTGAATTCACGCGTCCAGTACAGCAGAGAGTCCCCCAAGATGCGGCGGGCCATGTGATGAGTCGTTCCCAGCCGACCTCCTCCGAAACTTGTTCGCGGTGTGCCGTCTTTGTCCATGAAATGATAATATCCGGGGCAGAGATCCTCGAAGATACGGACGTTCGCGGTATGGTTGAAGACGACATCCAAAATTACGCCCATGCCGCGGGCATGGATGGCATTAATGAGTTGTTTGAGTTCGCTGACGCGAAGTTCGGGATCGGCGGGATTGGCTGAGTACATGCCGCTGATGGAAAAATAGCTGTGCGGGTCATATCCCCAATTGTAGTTGTTGCCTTGAGCCGAATAGCCCATCTCGCGTTCGCGTGCCTTCCAGTCGGAGCCAAAATAGTAGCTCATGATGGGGAGCAACTGCACGTGAGTGACGCCCAACGACTGAATATAATCGAGCTTATCGATCATGGCGGTAAAGGTTCCGAAGGGGGCGGAAAGCGCGGATTCAATGGCTGGATTCACGGTGAAGTCGCGAACATGCACTTCCCAGATGATTGTGTCTGTCTTTTGCGTATGTCCGGGGATGGACGCGAAGTCGACTGCTGGGCCAATCGTGCTTGGATTGATGATGGCTGCGCGGCCAATCGGGACCTTCTCGTGGTCGCAAGGCGCCAGGGAAGGGGCATAGGGGTCTAGCGCTACGCGTGGCGTGGTTTCTCCGGCAATCGATACAAGGTAGTTGTAAAAAGCTCCGCGGAGTGTTTCAAGCCCCGTGTTCTCGCGACTCAACCGAATGGACCAAACACCGCGCTCGCCGCGTTCCATGGGGAGTTCATCAATGACAACGCGATCTGCATCGGCGGGATCATAAATGATGACAGAGACATTTTCTGCCAAGGGCGACCACATCCGCAGTTCTGCTGTTCCATCTTCGTGAAGACGGGGGCCGAGCCATTCATCAAAGGCAAATTGCTCGTCCATTTGTTGCCAGTTTCCGGGTTGGGGTAGACTTGAGGTCGGGCTAGGGGCTGTCATTGTCACTCTCCTTATTGATTTAAATAGATGGGGACATCTTTGCCGTCCGGTAAATGCAAGGTCAACGTAGAAATCGCAATCGGGCTGGAAGCGGCATAGACAATGTCCTGATGAATCACTCGACTCGGCTCAGAAAAGGCATCTGGCCCGACGGTGCCGCCCAGGTGTTCACTGCGGCCATAGGCCCAATGCATACCCGCTTTTTCATCTTCGATGACGGCACCTTGGACGATTGCCTTTTCATTGCAGCCCAAACCCAATTCCGCCACGTTGGCACGGGCCGGCTCTTCTTGGATGTAGTCGGAAAATGACTGGGCTGCTGGATCTGCCCCTTCGACTTGGACGATTCGATTATTCTCAATTATGAGAATCAGCTTTGCTCCCTCGTGCATCATAGGGATGGTGCCGGCTGTTTGGCTGGGTTCGCCTTCTCGCTCGCCTTCGTAGGGGACAATGAATGCTTCGCCGCTGGGCAGGTTGATGAGAGGGAATGGTTTGTCGGCATGACAAATGCCATCATCGGCGTAGCCCGTTCGATAGCGCAAATCAAAATAACATTGGTCACCGGTCGGAAACGTGGCGGTGGCCCCTGTGGCCAGAGTCAGTTGTTCGGCCCACGCTCGCGTTTGGCGAGCAATCTGTCGGTAATCGGCAGCCAGAGCCGTTTGTTCCATGCGCCGGAGGACACCCGGCATGCTGGCGACGCGTAGTCCGGGTTGCTGACGAACACGACGGGCGAGGGGGGCTGTCGCTGAGAATTCCGTCATGGCTAGCAATAGGGTGCTGCGACCGATGGCTTCATCCAAGGGAATCGGAGCACCCTCCCATTCCCCCCATTCGGGCAGATCCCCGTTGTTCGCGCCGGTGGCCGAATAGGCCAGTAGTGGGAGCCGTTCGACGGGAAACGCAGCGAACGCTTCTAGCCATTCGGTGGCCATCTGCCTGCGATCTTGCCAATTGGAGTGGTCTTGTAGATGGTCATGGGGCTGATCAACCATGATCAATACGCGATCTGCCGCTGTTGGAGCGAAGACATCAGTAAACAGCTTGATTTTATCCAGCATTCGCGGGCCTCATTTCCGATGTGGCATGATGAAGGTGGTACATGGCAATGCCGGCCGCGACGGATGCGTTCAGTGAATTCACTCGTCCCGCCATGGGGATGCGGGCGATGACATCGGCGGCATTAAGAATAAATTGTCCAACCGATCGATCTTCACCACCGATCACCAACAACAGCTTCTGATCACGTCCGATTTGAATGGTATTCAGATCTGTGATGCCTTTGCCGTCCAATGCGACCACAACGTAGCCTTCCTGTTGGGCGGCCTTGAAATATTGATTGGCGGAGTGATCGCGGCAAATGGCTAGATGCTCTGTGGCTCCCACGGATACTTTGACGACGGAGGGATAGATTTCCGGAGTGCCCTTGGTGGGCAGACAAATGGCATGGAATCCGAAAATTTCCGCACTACGGATGATCGCGCCGACGTTGGTTGGATCTTCGACATTGTCGAGCAGCAGTAAACGGGGGGAGCCGAGCAGGTCCGCAAACCGATGATAGGCGTAGGGTGATGTCTTGAGGACGGCCCCCTGGTGTTCTTTACTACGGGCGAGTTCGAATAAGCGATGCTTATCGACGGGGGTGACTGGAATATCCCGCTGCTCCATAAACTGGATTAGTTTTGCCAGTCGGGGTTGTCGCAAGGTGGCCTGATTGACAAAGCCCTCGTAAATCGACCGCCGACTCGCACGGATGACCTCGAAACACGGGTTGATGCCATGAATATATTCTCTGCTGGGTGGTGCCATGCGCGTTACGTTAATCAAAACTGGCGAGAAGGGCAACGCGCTTTATGACTCAGTCAAAAAACGGAGAAGTGATCGAATTTGTTCGGTGTTGGACGCCTGGACGGCTTCGGCAAGCTGTTTGCCGAGCTCTGCGAGTTCGTCGCTACTTAGTTCGGCCCCGGCAGATTCGATTCGGGTCGCTAAAGAGTGAATCGTTTCGGCATCCAGTGTTTGTTGCGCGGCGTTAATTTCGTCCATCATGGCCTTGCCGAGGGCGGGACGGATAATCGATGCATCAAGTGCGGTGGTAGGAGCATCTTCGGGCCCGGCCGTAGTTGGCTCCGGTGCGGATAGCGCGTGCCCTTCTGAAAGTAATGGGTATATGGACTGCGCTGCTGAAGAGATCCTGTTCAGACATTGGCGGCTTTGGCCCGCTGGCAGCTCACTGCGCAGTGCGTCTGCATGCTTGATGATCGTGGTTAAGAGTGGCTGGATGTCGTCCGTGACGGCTGAAATGAATTCGGTCTTGGCTCGATTGGCATGTTGGGCCTCGGCGGCCGCTGACGTGATATCCTGATGGGCCAACTTTAGATCCTGATGAGTTTGGGTGAGCATCTGTTGCGCATCTCGGAGTTTTTGATTGGTGCGGACCACCAGCCCGAGGACGATGATGAGGCAGAGCAATAAAACGGCGATGATGATCGCGGGGATCCAGTGTTGTTGAATCGCCTCTTGGAGTGTGACTTGTCCGTAATATTCATACGGTGGGAGGCTCAATGTTTTGAGTAAATCATGTACGGATGTGTAGTCCTGCGGGATCGTCCAACCCGCCCCTTGCATGGCTTGCGCAGCGTCCGCATATTCGTCAAGTTCCAGAAGAGCGACCGCGATTTGTTTGTTCAGTTCGTTGGGGGAACAAGGCAGAGCAGCAAGAGGCCATTCCGGATATAACCGGGTTGAAAGTAAGTAGGGATAGAGGGGGTATGTATCTTCGGTGGCGTTCAACACACGAATGTCTTTTAAGTCTAGACGCCCTTCGCGGGCCATGCGCTCCAACTGCGTACTGCGGACTGTCCCGGCATCGGCTTGTCCGGCCATGACCATGTGGGCCACTTGGTCATGCGTACCTGCGAATACGAGGGATTGGAAATCGGTCGGACTGATGCCATGATCATGGAACTCGCGCCCCGCCGCGTGCCAACCGCCCAGGGAGCGCGCGTCAGCGGCTGCGAAAGTTCTGCCACGCAGATCCTGCATCGACTGGATGTCAGTTCGATCCGCGCGCGTAAAAATCACGCCGCCGAAATAGGATTGCGGATCTGGATCGCCGGGCACTTGTAACGTGACGATACGTCTGGCCAATCCGTGATGTTCCATGTAGGCATAGTAGGAGGGGTTGGCGGCAATGTAACAGACGCGACTTTCGCGCACGGCATCAATGACTTCTTCAAAACCAAGCGGAACGATTTCAAACGTTAAAGGCGCGAGTCGAGCCGAAAGGTAGGCTGCTGTGGGCTGCCATTCCTGCAGACACATCTCTGTGCCGCGATTGGCTAAGACACCAATCCGAGTATGTTCGCCCATTTCACGTTTCGGTGTCTGATCAAACGTGGAGGCGTTCAGATCCGAAGAGTAAAGGATGCTGGCAAGCAGGCCAAATATCAGGCTGTAACGAACAATCGACACGGTTTGTCCTCTAATAAAGAACTAGAAGTTTATCACGAGGAGAGGTTTGTGGGAAAGCGAATAACCACCTTAGAGGCGGAATCCAGGCCGTATAGATGCTGGTTGCGGTACCATCTGGCGGAATTGCGGATTGCCATGCAGGGGGGCAAATCGCTGATCTTGGCGAATCGACTCGCGAACAGGAACGCCACCGAGCCGGATCGCTTGTTGTAGCGACTGGATGGCTTCCTGGGAGCGATCCAGTTGAACTTCGGCGACTGCTTTCTGAATCCACGCCGACGGATTGCCGCCGTCGCGCTGAATAAATTGTTCCATGGCAAACCGCAACATGTCGAAGCGTTGAGCGTTCTCCAATATGGCGCCGACCTGCAAGTACGTTTCCGTGGGAATGGAATTGTCCTGGAGCAGATTCATGACGACATTGTGGAATTGAGCATGCATTTGCAGACGATGATACAGTTCGATCAATTCGATCAACGCGCCCAGTTCGATTCCGCCATCCTGAATGGTTCCTTCAATGGCGCGACGACGCTGGTCAAATTCTTTCATTTGCCGAATTTGCTCGTGAAAATCTCGGACCCGATCATTACCCGGATCCCCTTCACGAAGCGAGGCCATTACGGCTTCTGCGTCCTCAAATCGACGCTGCTGCACATACAAGTCGGCCAATCGGAAGTTGGCCTCAGGGCTGAGCGGATACAGCGCAACGGATTGCTTGAAGGCGTGTTCGGCTTCGGCAAATTCACGACGATAGACATAAATCCCAGCGATGGCGCTGCGCAGTTTGGAAAACGTCTTTTGGGCAATGATGTCCCGCTTGAAGCGGGGATTCGACAGCAGCCGCTCTGAGTACCAATCCCAAAAGGCGCGATCGTTTTGGATCATTTCGCGTGTGAGTTCGATGGGCTCCGCATTGAGTTTCAGAATTAAGCCGTTGGGCTGTAAATAGGGATACATCCACTGAATAACGTAACTCTCTTCGACATAAAAGGGATGTCGGTCACGATTGTGATCAAAGATTTGGCGGCAGAGGATGGCGTTGATCATCATTACGCCCGCAACACCTTGCACGCTAATTCGCCCATCCTGAACCACAACATCGGCACCCGGAGGGATCCGACCGGCTTGGATGTCTTCCATGTATTCCTGGAAGGCTCGGTTGCTATCCGCTTGCGAGGGGATCCAGATCCGATCTCCGTATAGATCGCGCATCACGGCCATGTAGGTATTGTCTGCTAAGGCATTCTGAGTGATCAGAAAGACATCGGGACGGCAATGCGCTGAAAAGATCATATACGTGGGTACAAAGCGCCCCGGATCTGTGCCGCCGAAAAAGATGGCATCCTGAGAGATGGGAGGGGGATAATCTGGATTGGGATAGGCGGCCCAAACCTCTTCAAAATCATCTCCATAGATTCGTTCTAGATCGCCTCGGATGCCGTTGACCCCCTCCAGTTGCCAATGCCCGAATTGCCAGCCGAAGTCATGGCCTCTTTGTTCCGGGCCGCCAATGACAGCAATTTGATATTCGTCGTACAGGTTTTTGTGCACCAGTGCCAAGGGCATCAGAAACGCGAGGCCGAGACCAAGAAAACGAACGGGTCTCAGGATATGAAGCCGAGTCAGGCCGATTTCCAATAGAGTTAATGCAAAAATGACACTATATCCCAGCCAGATCGCATACACTGCATGAGATAAAATTAAAAAGCGTCGTTGGATGAACAATGTTTGAATATCCAGGGTGGGATTTAGGAAGATGATCAACATAACGCTGACAAAGAAGAAGGCAGAAAGTAGCGTAATAAACCACGTTAAGGTGCGTTTTTGTACGGATCCGAAAAAGGCGAACGGCAAGATTGCAAACAGCATGGTCGGCAACGTGAATTGGCTGCGTACGCTTTGGAAATAGGAAATGATTTGCCCTTTGAAGAGTGCGGGGTTCCCGAAAATGTCCGAGGGGGTAATGCGCTCATACTGGCCGCGGGTGAAGGAATGCACAAACCCTTCCATTGTGCGGGTGTTGCCCCAGTTGTGAGGAGGGTTCTGCTCAGATGCGACCGGCATATAGAGATAGAAGGACAGTCCGAGCGCAATACATCCAATGGCAATTAAGATCCGTCGCCATTCTGTCATCAGACTCTTAAAGCCGAGCAGCATGACAAAAGGCACGAGGAGCAGTAGAAAGCCAAAAACGACTTTAACAAAATTCTCCAGCATGTCTTCGGAGTCGCCGGTGAATCCGCGATAGAGCAAGAGCAGTGCAAGAATGACAGAGCCTAGCGATACGGTGTCTCGCCATAATTTGATGTCACCAAAAAGCAGAGCGAAAAAGAAGGCCGGAGCCAGGAAGAACAAGGTGTGGTGATTGGTGAGCCCAAGGCCAAATAGGTAGGCAAGGGCATACAGAGCCGCATTCTCATGGGGGCGAGACATCCAGCGGTAGGTCATTAGCAGCAATACGATCATGAAGAAGGCGTTGAGGGCATAGACCTCAATGATCACAGCTTGGGACCAGAGGACGGGACTTAAAGCGAGCAGCAAACCTGCAGAAACACCCGCAGTCCAACAGATCTTGCTCTCCACAGAAAATCCAAGCACATGGGTAGTACGCTTCATCCCTCGCAACATGTCGGCGCCAGACCGACTGACCAATAAAGCTAACAACGCGCACGCCAGCGCCGCAAAAGTGGCTGACATGAGACCGATGGCCCAAGCAGGATTGGGGTATCCATGAAATGTTATGCCATGGAACACCCATTGAAAAAACCAAGCCAGCAACGTCCAGAGGGGATATCCTGGTGGGTGGGGTACACCCATGTAATCGGCCGCCACAGCCAGTTCACCCGAATCCTCCAAGGTGACGGAAGGGGCCAAGGTGTAAAGGTATGTGCCAAAAGCGATCAACAGAACCGTCCAGAAGGCCGCCCAGTCTGTGCGACGGAAGAACGCCCCCGTCTGGCGATCAAAGAACGCAGCCCGCGTATTCTCGTCGGTTGCGGGGGAGTGGTGTGCAATGGATTTCAGCTTGGCACCGATTTCGCCAGCAGATATCGGTTTATTTCTCATAGTTGATCACTTTTATAATCAGTCCGGCAAAAGGCGGCGTCTGTGAATTGTTGCTGCCCTCATTGCGGCACAAGTTAATGGGAAAGGGAGAAAGCGTCAAGTATCCGCCCCCCGCAGATGAGAGGTGGACGGACGTAGGCACTTGGGGCTATAGTCTTGCAGTAAAACGATGGAGAAGACGATGAAGCATGAATGTGCAGTTGTGGACCCGGCGGCGGAGTTGGGTGACAATGTTGAAATTGGCCCATTTGCTGTCATTGAGGCGCATGCTGTGGTCGGGGATGGGTGCCGAATCGGCCCTGGAGCGGTGGTGCATTCTCATGCCCGTTTGGGACCTCGCACGCACCTGCATGCCGGTGCCATCGTGGGCGGGGCTCCGCAGGACTTGGCCTTTGATCTGGATGCTGTCAGCTATGTGGAAGTCGGAGCTGATTGCCATATACGCGAAGGAGTCACGATCCATCGGGGCACCAAGCCGGAGACGGTGACTCGATTGGGAGATCGTTGTTTCCTGATGGCAAACAGCCATGTCGCCCACAACTGTCAACTCGGCAACGATGTGATCATGGCGAATAACGCCTTGCTGGGCGGCTACGTGGAGGTTGCTGATGGGGCTTTCATTAGCGGCAACGCGGTGGTGCATCAATTTTGTCGGATTGGCCGATTAGCGATGCTGTCAGGATTGTCTGGGGCCTCTAAAGATGTTCCTCCGTTTTGTATTTTGCTGAATATGGAAAGCAACCTGCTGGCGGGGCTCAATGTGGTCGGCATGCGCAGAGCCGGGCTCGGTGCCGAGGAGAGGAAGGCTGTGAAAAAGGTGTATCAAATCCTTTTCAGACAGAATCTCAATATCAAGCAAGCCCTAGAACAGGTCCGCGAAGAGTTCTCTGAGGGGCCTGCGGCAGAATTGTGGAAATTTGTGGAGGCCTCTAAACGAGGCGTATGCGCCGCTCGGCAGGACCTTTCGAGCTGACAAGAATTTTGACGTGTGGTAGGACTCAGTCCTCAAAACAGAAAAGGAGACGACATCATGAAACAACAAGGGCTCGCTGGTTGGCTCGCGATTTGGATGTTTGGTATGGCGATGTCTGCGTCGGCTGTAATGATTGGAGAAGGCACGCGAGAACTGACCTTGGAAGGCGAGTATCAGTTCAGCTCGGAACTCGGTCGGTCATTCAATGTGAATTTGGGTTTGGGCCTCTTCATACTGGATGGTTTTCAGGTAGGGCTGACTGGCGGAGTGTCAGATAATGATGTTGTCACCATGTTGAAAGGCGGAGGATTTGCTGAATATAACTTTGATGTGGGGCATATCTTCATTCCTTTTCTGGGGGGGCGGGCCTTGTACTCTCATACAGATTTGGATGACGCGAGCGAGGATTCGTTTGTGCTGGGGGGGTATGCCGGAGTCAAATACTTCATCGCGGAAAATATTGCCGTTTCCATCAAATACCTATTTGAATGGGCGGACGACGAAATCTTTTTCGACGAAAGCGAGACGAAAGATACCAATTCCAGTATTCAGCTGGGGATGCGATTTTACTTTTGATGCAATCAGACGATATTAAGACAGAGAAGGAGACTGTCGTTGACAAAAGACATTACACATATTTTGGATGGGTGGGAGTATGATCCCGCCAAGGTGTCCGCGCGCTGGATTAACGGCGAAGATGGGGGCACGAAAATTCAATTGCGCTTGGATTTGGGATTGTTCCAGATGGAGCCTGATGGGCGTCCCGACGGCCAACGGCCACGGGGATACCCGACGTTGTTGGACTATTATTTGACGCTGGAACGAACCTCGCGGGGCCGTCCATTCCCGAAATTAGACGAGGAAGCGTGCGCGGAGCTGCAACAAGAAGCTGTTCAGTATTATTACCGCTATTTGGCCCTCTACGCCCTTCGCAATTATGAAGGCGTGATTCGTGATACGAAACACAACATGATGGTCGCGGAACTTGTTGAGCGCCATGCCAGCGACGAAGAGCTGGCATGGGAATTCCTGCAATTCTTCCCATATATGAGGATGATGAACGCCCGTGCGCAAGCAGATCAATTCACAGCAGATGATCGGAGCGAGTTCGAAATGGCGGTTCTGGCCTTGGAGCAAGGTTTAGCTGATATCCGCTCGTTTTGGCAGAAACATGATGATGCGGAGTATGAAGCAGATATTACCACGGACGAGGAAGAAGTGTTGGAAGATCTGCTGGAAGAGCTCCGGCAACGCAAGCCGAAGAGCCAGAGCGAGCGATTGAAAGAAGACCTGCAGCGAGCCATCGCCAGCGAAAATTACGAGAAAGCAGCCACCCTGCGAGATGCATTACGGCGCATGGAAAAGAAAGACGTGAAACCGCATCGGCAGGATGTTTCATGATCATTATCGAACCTCATATCCATATGTTTTCTCGGACGACTGAAGATTATCTGTCCATGTACGAACAAGGGATACGGGTTACGGTCGAACCCTCGTTCTGGCTAGGGTCGCCGCGTCGCCACCCTGGCACCTTTTGGGATTATTTTGATTGTATCCTCGATTTTGAAGCCCAGCGAGCTGAGCGATTTGGCATTGATCACTATGCCAATATCGCGGTCAATCCCAAGGAGGCCGAAGACATCGATCTTGCCAACGCGACCATCGACGGCATGGCTCCTTATTGGCAGCATGAGCGTTGTTTAGCCGTTGGCGAAATTGGGTATAACTTGATCACTCCCAACGAAGAAGCTGTATTTATGAGGCAATTGGAAATCGCCAAGCAGCACAACTACCTGGTGATGATTCATACGCCGCATGATACACCGCAAGTCAGCAAAAAAAGGGGAGTGGAGCGAACCATCGCCGTGCTGCGGGAGTTGGGCTATGATCATGACCGGATCATTATTGATCACAACACCGAAGATACCATGGATTTGACGCGCGATGCTGATACATGGGCGGGCATGACTGTCTATCCCTATTCGAAATTAAATCCGGTTCGTTGCATTGATATCCTCAAAAAATGGGGATTGGAAAAGACCATGGTGAACAGCTCCGCCGATTGGGGAGTGTCGGATCCGACCACGCTGCCCAAAATTGCCGGTCACATGCGTGAGAACGGGTTCACGGAAGCACAAATCGAGAAGTTATTGTTTGATAACCCTGCGGCCTTTTATCGTCAGAGCGGAAAATTTAACCCGCGACTGGATCTGCCCTTTATACATCCAAGCACCTATCAACGATAGGAAAGGGCGGAGATGAAATTGCCTCAGCAGGAAATCGTTACAGTCATCCGGCAGGGGCTCTGTCTAGATCCAGCGACAGGCTCCGAAGCCATTCGTGATATTTATTTGGCGGGCGGCCAGATCATTGAGCGTCCGAATCCGTTACCCTCCGATCTGCATGAAATGGATGCAACGGATTGCCTTGTGATGCCGGCATTGATTGACGTCCATGTGCATCTGCGGGAACCTGGTGGCGAAGCGGCCGAAACCATCGAAACTGGGGCGGCCGCCGCTTGGCGCGGCGGAGTCGGCACGATTGTGGCCATGCCGAATACACAGCCACCGATTGATACCCCAGAGCGCGTGGAACGTGTCTTGGCAGCTGGCCGTAAAGCGACTGGAACCCGAGTTCTGACATCAGCTTGTTTGACCATTGGCCGGGAAGGCCAGGAAGTGGCACCCTTGGCCGAACTCGCTGCAGCGGGAGCAATTGCCTTCACCGATGACGGTTGTACGGTCCAGTCAGATGATGTCATGCGGCGGGCTATGGGGGGGGCAGCGGCCCTCGGACTTCCCGTCATGGATCATGCTCAGGATCGTATCATGGAATTACAGGGTGGCGTGATGCATGCGGGAGCAAGATCGCAGCAGCTTGGATTGCCTGGGATACCTGAAGAAGCTGAGCTCAGCATTGTTGAGCGTGATATTCATTTGGCGGAATCAACTGGCTGCGCCCTGCATATTCAACATGTTTCCTGTGGCAAAAGTGTCGATCTGATTGCTGCTGCCCAGCAGCGTGGCGTGCGAGTCACTGCGGAAGCGACTCCGCATCATCTGTGGTATTGTGACGATGACATTGATGGAGAGCAACCGGAGCGCTTCAAGATGAATCCTCCATTACGCTCTGCGATGGATCGGGAGCGGATCCGGCAAGGCGTTGCAGAGAAAACGCTGGGAATCTTGGCTACGGATCATGCGCCTCACACGCACGCCGCAAAATCAACCGGTTTCTTAAACGCGCCCTTTGGAGTGATTGGGCTAGAAACCGCTGCGGCAGCAACATTTACCGTATTGGTTAAAGAAGGCCTGATCAGCCGAATGGATTGGGTAAAAGCATGGACGACTGCACCCGCCCAACTTTTGAATCTGCCGTTACCGAGTCTGCAACCGAATAGCCGTGCTCCGATACTCATCTTTGATCCACGGCGCGAATGGATTGTTGATCCGCAGCAAACAGTTTCTCGAAGTCGAAACTGTTCTTTTAACAAGGTCAAGTTGACCGGGTATCCCTGCATACTCGCGGATTGACACTGCATCCCAGTCGTGCGAGTTTAGCATGCGTTTTTGGAAAGGAAAAAGTTATGGCCACTTTGATAGGCATGTCCGATGAAGTAAAGGGCACCCATCTCGAAATTACGGAAGATAAGATCACGATCGGTCGAAAAAGTGACAATCAGGTCACAATCGAGAATCCGACCGTATCGGGTCATCATTGCGAAGTCTATCGCGAAGAGGGTCATTACATTGTCCGTGATTTAGGTTCAACAAACGGTACCCGGATCAATCACCGGGAAATATCCGATGGCAAACTTCGTCCGAAAGACATTCTGCAAGTTGGGTCTATCGAGTTTATGTTTGATGCCGCTCCGGGGGAAGTCATCAAGGATGAACGAGAACAAACCGCCAATGTCGAAGTTGCGCCTGGACCAGCCGCTGCACCGGAATCGTTTGGTAACATTTCTCCATTTGGTGCTCGTCGCACTGAAAGTCGCGGCCTTTGGTTCGTGATTATTGTCCTGATTGGGATCGCTGCACTGGCCGCTTTGGTCCTCTTGTTGATGGCAATATTCTAGTCGTAGATTGACACTGTAGTTGCCTTTGGCTGCACGGGGGCAGCATGTTGCGCTTCAATCAGACCCAAAAGAAGAGTCCGCCCTCAGGATGTAGCGGATTAACCATTGTTGAAGTGCATCTGGCTTTGGCGGTTGCCGCGATTATGGCGATCCTGCTTTTTTCGCTCTATGGAATTACATCCCGCTCAGCTCGTGATCAACAACAACGCCGCCGTGGCGGAGCTGCATTGTCGCAAGCCTTGGCAATTATCGCTCATGATCTGACACTATCGATGCCTGTTTATGGTCATGAGGCAGGCGGATTTCTATTAGCCACAGAGGAGGGCACGAGAGGGCCAATATCGCAGATAGCGTTTAGTGTTCCGCGTCTTGGTGATGTCCCTGGGGACCCTCCGGACTTACGTTGGTTTCATACGGTCGCTGTTGAGTATCGGCTGGATCGGGGGCCGGGCGAACGAGGTCGTCTTCTTCAGACAGAACGACGCTTGATCGGACCGGAAGCATTACAACCAGCCCGCACGAATATCCTGGCGGTGGGTGTGGACGAATTTCATGTCCAAGTCCAAGTAGAAGAAGACTGGCTCGATGAATACACCGGAGATCCCGACGCATGGGAGGAACTCCGTTGGCCACGAACCGCCAAAATCCGGATCGTCGGCGACCGACAAATCAGAGGCGAACGGGAACACGAAGTCGAAGTTCTGATTCCTGCCGGATGGACTCTGACACCGGCGAAATAATAAAAGGATAGACTCGATTCCATTGCTCAACGGTGCCTGCCCTACAACTAATTATGCTTCAATAATTGCAGCAGAGGCGCGACGGTTTGTTGAGTGATGGTGGGGATTGAGAACAGGTGCAGGGCATCTTGGCGGGCGGCATCTCCGATTCGTTTGCGCGTTTCTGCGTTGTCGCAGAGTTTTTCTAGCTGATCAGGGAAATCGTGGAGTTCATGTGGATCAAAGAGGAAGCCGTTGTGATCGTCCTTGATGACTTCTGAAATTCCGCCCAGGCGGGCAGCCAAAACCGGGAGTCCGCAGGCCATACTGTGAACCAAGGCACCCGTCATGTGAAAGTCATCGGAGCGTTGTCCGATGCGCATGACCAACCCAATGTCGCCTGCATTCAAGGCTTCGTTGACCGTTTCCAGTGTGGGCAGCCAACCTGTGAAGCGGACGTGTGCAGACAAATCAAGCTCATCGACGAGCTTGCGCAAGCGCGGCATGTCCGGCCCGTCGCCTATCAGGAGGTAGACCAAATTTGGGAATCGATCGCGGCAGCGAGCGATGGCTTTCAAGATACGATCATTCCCTTTGTTTGGGTGTAAGATGCCGTGGTGGACAAGGACAACCGCCGAGTCGGGAATGTCGAAGGTCTGTCGTGCTGAGGAGTCGGGGAGGGGACGATAGATGTCGAAATCGCATGGATCATAGACCGGATGGACTCTGTCAGAAGGAATCCCGTGCTCGCTCAGAAAGGGTCGCGTCGCCTTGGCCCGGGTGAAAATCAGCGGCAGTTGTCGCCATGCGGCAAAATCGAGTTTCTTGATGATCGCTCCCGTTACCCGAACGAAGGCATTGTGCTCGGCGTAAACATCGACAAAGAAGTCCGCAATGGTCATCGCGACTTTGGGGCCGAAAAAGAGGCGGGCAAGTGGGGCGGTGAGTGGCACCGTTTCGTCGATGTAGACCGCCGCGATACCATGTCTACGGCACCAAAGCCCGATGCGGGGCAGATTCAGCAGCCAGAGAAACGTCTTCCACGCTTTGTCGCGGCTGTTGCTGCGATCCACCGTGAAGAGCAGATGATGGATGACCGCGTTGCGGGCAATCCTCTCGGGCACGGGTTTGGAGCTGGCGCAGCCAAAATAGTGAACTTCGGCATGCTCTGCCAATGCCTCGACAATGTCGGGCATGGCATGAAATAACTCCGCGTGTTCCGCTGGTCCATATCGGAACCAGAGAGCAATGCGCGGTCGATCTGTTTGTTTTTGAGTCATCCTAGCTACTATTTTTCCACCGGCACGACAATACCCCGCAGGATGATCTGCTGGCAAAAGAAGAATATGATGAAGGTGGGAATTGCCGCGATGATCAAGGACGCATAGACAACGCCTTGGCCACTTCGCATTTGCAGTTGATATAGCCAGACCATCAGCGTCCACATCTGCTCATCCTGGCAGATCAATAAGGCAAACATGAAGTTTGAGTAAGCTTGGATAAATGCGTTCAAGGCAATCACCGCAAGAATCGGTTTCGAGAGGCTCATGCTGATCTGCCAGAACATCGTCCATTCATTGGCGCCATCGATTTCGGCGCTTTCATACAAGTCGCGTGGCAACGAATCAAAAAATCCTTTGAGCAGAAAGATGGAGTAGCCATGTGCCATCCCGGGTAGGACAAGTGCCGCAAAGGTGTTTAAGAGATTCAAGTCGCGCAGCATTAGGAACGCGGGAATCTGCGTTACAATGGGGGGGAAGGCCATCGTTAGAAGCAGGAACAATAAAATCTTATAGGTCGCTGGCATGCGATACCGGCTCATGGCGTAGGCCGCCATGGGATTGACCAGCAGGGCCAGAAGAACAGCCAGCGTGCAATAGATGGCTGTGTTGACGATGCCCCGGCCGTGAAACACCATGTAATCGAGCACCGTCAAGTAATTACGCGCTGAGAACTCGCGTCGCAATGCACTACGATGATCGAGAAAGAGCTGCTGATGAAATGCCGCCTGGGGCATGGCAATGGATGAAAACGAGGGAAACGCAGTGCCCCATTGCTCATTGATGGCGTCAATGTCGCCATATTGCTCAGCAAGGAAGGCGTGAAAGCGAAATTCAGGCGCATCGATCTTCAAATATTCAACCGGCGCTGCGAAGAGGTCGCCTGTCTCGGGATCTTCCCAACCTCGGATGAATTGATCCCAGTCGCTGGTCGAGATCCCCTCGGGGGGCGGTTGTGAGGGTAGGGGAATCTCCCCAAAATCACGATGGCCGCTTTGATACGCGTGGTTGAGCGCATCGATTGATTGGTATTTCGCTTCAAGGAACTGCTGATAGTGCTCGGTGGCATCGGGATCAACACGAACCCAAAGCAGGTTCAGGGTATTTCGGACGAATGGCTCCCATAGGACCTGTTGGTGAGTGGATTCGGTCGGGAACCCTGGAGATAGCGACAAATCATCATAGCTTTCGTATGCGGTGCCATGCAGTCCATTAAAGGATGCGATATCGCGACCGAAGCGATTGGGTAGGTAAGATCGACGGTAGAATCCTTTGATGCTGGCGACGTGTGAGTACAGAGGCGATAGGTCTTGGGCGAAATCGCGATAGGCATCTTGAAATGGATCGGATGTGTAGGTGCGCAGGCGCGTGTAGAAATTTTCTGGGAGGACAAAGAATGCGTTCCAGTTGACGAAGTCCGTTTGCAGCTCGCGATTCATGCGGTGGATGTCACGATCAAAGCGCCGCAGCATCGCGTGTTTGAATTGTCGCAACACGTGTGGCGTGGTTCGCGAGATTCGGGCCTGGATATATCCTGTCCACACGGCATAGGAAGGGATTCGTTCTGCTTCAAGAAACCGACTCCAAGCGTCCACTAATTTGGGCGGAGTATCCGAATCGGGAAGTTGAACATGCTCGAACGCGCGGTCATCGGCATCGTAGGCGATCCGATAGAGCTCAATACTCTCGTTAAACAAGCCCTCGACGTATTTTTGATAGAGGGCGGTGTCATCGCGCAGATAGGCCGGAATCAGGTTCAGATCACGAACATCCACTCCGCTTTTCGTGCTGCCAGCAATCATCAATGCAAACGGATAGATCATAGTGATCCCGCCAATGCAGAGAAAGAGATAGATGGCCGCGATTAAAAATCGCACCTTCGGATGTTTACGGCCTATGGGAGAGAGAATCGGCATGGGCAAATCATTTATTGGCAGTGCATATCATATTGCCTCTGCCATTGTATAGTCCGCAGCCCAGGGGGTACGCAAGTAGACGAATATGCGCAGGGCCACAACAATTGGCGGTAAGTCGTGCTGGAAATGTGAGCATAGCTTGTTTAATCTTAGGCGAGTTAAAGCATTCAGAATCTCAACGCTAAGAGGAGGGCATAATGAACTACAGAAAATTGACTCGGCGTGAGCGTCTTGCCGCAGAGTATT
>SLBD01000108.1 GCA_007126515.1 Kiritimatiellia bacterium | reverse complement strand
CCACGACATAGAGGATTTGGCCCCCGGTATCGGCATCGCGCCCCAACTCGAGGTTCTGCCCCCGAATCAGCCCATGTAAGCTAAACATCGAAATATATAATGGATTGGACGAAGATGTACTTATCACTAAATCCTTCTTTCGCTAAGATACTAATATTATCAAAATGACGGCTCCAAATGTATCACACGAACAGCGCAACCCCAAGGACTTCTCGGAGCACAAACCACTATAAAGCAGTAAGGGGCTTGACACATATACCCAAGGCCTTACGGTGGGACTATCGCAATGCAATTACACGAAATGAGATATTTCGCAACTTCTTGTGGCTGTGCAGCACTCCACTCACAGCCCGCCAGGAGAAAGCATAAGATGAGCATAACGTGTGCAGATTTAACGAAGAAGTATCCGCATGAATGGGAGCAGGCGACGGTCCATCCTTTTCTCGATCAATGTGCAGATGGATCGATCCAGCCCCAGCAATTCCAAACGTGGCTGGTTCAAGACTATCATTTTGTGACGGATTTCACGCGGCTACTTGCGAAGACATTGGCAACGGCCCCCGTTGCGCATTTCGACGTCTTGCTCAGCGGATTACACGCCCTCCAAGATGAGTTGAATTGGTTTCGGGTAAAAGCGGCCGAGCGGGGTCTAACACTCGACGTAGAGAGGCAAGAAGCGTGCACAAGATACTGCACCTGGATGCAACAATGGAGCGAACAAGCCTATGCTGTACAAGCAACGGCTGTGTGGGCCATCGAGCTGGCCTACAATCAGGGATGGCAACGCCCCGGCCCGATGAAAGTGCCCTACGCCGAATTCGCGGAGCGCTGGGGGAATACCCTTTTCACAGAATACGTAAAACAACTCGAGCAGCAAGCGGATGAAGCACTTGCTGCCGCTTCGCCCGACATCCAAGCGGATGCCGAAGCTGCGTTCAAGGAAGTTGCACTGCAAGAAAAGTCCTTCTGGCAAATGGCGTTCACCCAAGGAGCTTGAGGCTCTCACCTTGCTCTAGTGCTCAGCCCAACAACTGCGTGCCAAGCATCCCGAACAGGAATCCAAGCACGGCACCCATGGGCGCTTTCCAATGACCCGCTCGTGCGGCAGCTGGAGAAATATCTTGAAAAATCAAGTAAAGGATGACGCCAGCAGAAAAGCTCATCAGCGCCGCTGTTACCGGTTCGTTTTTGCGCAACACGCCATAACCAATCCCGGCCGCCAACGGCCCGAGCAAACTCAACCCGAACAACGTAGCCAAAATCCGAACACTTTATGGCGAAGCAAATTCAGCGGACGGGGTGGCGGGAGCGACGGGACTCGAACCCGCAACAACCAGATCGACAGTCTGGGACTCTAACCAATTGAGCTACGCCCCCGTGTGGTGAGTGAGGCAGATACTACCGAACGCCCTTTGAAATGCAACCTGATTTTTTTGCTTTTTTCGGCACCCACCTCAAGGCTGAAAACGAATTCGATAAAATCCACTATTCCCGTTCATGGGCAGATCGGAATAGGTCGTCGAACGGCTTCCCCCATTGACGGGCAATGTGCGCTCGCCAACAATTGACCATTCGTCTTCTGATAACTCACCCTTATGCTCGATGACATAGGAGTGATTCTCGCCGCCGCCCCAATGCATTCGAAGCTGCCCTTCATGAAGGCCAAACGCGTCCATGGCAAACGTAGAATCAGGATCAGTAGGATCCAACCCCAACATGTACGAACAACGCAGAGAATTGCCGTTGGCACCCATCGCCCGCCCTACATTCGGATCAGCCATGTCGGCATTAGCTGGCAGGAATTGGTTATACTGCTGATACCAGGAATCCGGCACACCATCCGCATTGCTGTCTTCGCCATCGTCTTCTCCCAGTCGCGTAATGGTGACGGTGGCCGAGGCTGTGGTGCTGCTGACTTGTACGTTGTCGAAGTAGAAGTTGCGATTATGATTATCGCCATCGTCTGTGCCATTGTTGTAGGACCAAGCACGGAACGATTCAATCGATCCCGCAAACATTCCTGTGTAGGTCCGCGCGGAGCTGCCGTCCGGATGAAGGGTCACGGAATAAGTCTCCGGCCCTGTCAGCGTGAAGGCAATGTTGATCCCGGCATCGGTCCAACCCATATCGGTATCACCATCGGTGCCAGCATAGAACTCATTCCCGCCGTTGAAGTAGAGTTGCCAAACTGTGTTGCCTTCTCCATCGCGCAGAGCCACACCAATCGATCCTCCTTCTTCCCAAACCCACCCATTGCGGATGCGCACGTGGAAGCTATCTCCTACAGCCAGCGGACTGGAAAAATCGCGTAACGCCTCAGCCAAGTTGCCGCCCTCATGCGACCACAGCCCAAACCCCTGTTCAGCGTCTGCAAAAGTGCCGGCTTCACCCTCCACGCCATGCAGGGTCCACGGCGCAAATCCCGTGCCCTCGTTGGAGCCGTCCGCCCAGCCCTCGTAGTTGCTGGCGGTATCGGCAGCGATCATTCCGGCCCCACTGCTGACCGTGATCACATTAGCACCAATCGCCAGAGGCACATGCTCAATCTGCCAGGCCTCGGTCGCCGGGATACTTCCAGAATCGCCTGTCAAGGCGTTGAACCACGCCAGATCTCCAGAAAGGCCGAGCGCTGCACCGGCCAACGTATAGTTGTCGACGCTGGCCATGACACTGATGTCACTGGCGGGCTGCGTGATGCTCAACTGCGGCGATGGGCCACCATCTGAATCGCGGGTAATGGTGACTGAAGTAGAGATCATCCCCGGCACGCCCGGGGTGGCAATAGAAAGATGGTTGAAGAAGAAGTTGCGATTAGGATTATCGCCATCGTCTGTGCCATTGTTGTAGGACCAAGCGCGGAATTGATGAATTTCTCCCTCGAAATTTCCGACATAGGTGAGCGGACTACCACCGACCGGATGAAGCACAACGGAATAGCTGCTGGGACTTGTCAACGTAAAGGCAAGATCAATGCCCGCATCGGTCCAGCCAATCTGAGTCATACCATCCGTGCCATCATAAAATTGATTGCCGCCGTTGAAGAACAATTGCCAAATCGGATTGCCCTCCTCGTCTCGCAAGGCCGCTCCGACGGACCCACCGTTCTCCCACACCCACCCGTTGCGGATGCGCACGCGGAATGTATCGCCAACGCCCAGTGGAGCAGCAAAGGGCCGTACAGCCTCGGCCAAATTGTCACCTTCGTGAGACCACAGGCCAAATACGCTATCCTCAATGAAGTGGCCAGCGTGCTCGCCAAAACCGCCGAGTTGCCAGGGAGCAAAGCCCGTTCCCTGATTGCTGTCCTGCGTCCAGACGCCATCATAGTTGCCTGCTTGATCCTCGGCCACGGTGCCCTCGTCACCACTGCCGCCAACTGCCGCAGTCAGTGTGATCAGATTGGCGCCGACCGCCAATTCCACATTGGGCAGCGACCAGGAGGCACCTGCGGGGATCGTTCCTGACGCACCGGTTGCCACATTATCCCATAGGATATCCCCGACAATCCCCGAGGCCGTGCCAGCCAGGGTGTATGTAGAGGTTGCCAGTGACACGGCCGTGTCCGAAGCCGGATCGGTAATCACTAAAGCGGACGGCAGAGGCGGCTCGCCTTCGCAGTCAGCCACCATAACGTTCCAATTCCGATCATCGTTATTGTCCCAAGTCTCCGCTCCATTATTGAATACAAAATTAATCACTTCCGTCCCTGGATCGGGATGATAGGTGTAGGTCCAAACCGCGCCGTCGCGGGTCATCCCCGGATTCGGATCGGCCAAAACATCTTGCCACCCGTTACGACCGATATGGATATACACTTGTGAGGCGGCGGCCAAATTACGGCCTGTGGGATTGTATCGAATCGTGATCGGATCGCATCCCTGCGGTGCGGCGGGAACGGTCTCGACCACATCGCCGGGGGGAGGCGGCGTGATGCCACCATCGCCGCAATTGGCGACACTGAGACGCCAATCGCGCCCGCTGTTGTTGTCCCACGTTCCATCGCCATCGTTGAAAACGATATTGATTTCATACGTGTCTTCTAACGTCTCGTACACATATTCCCAGTAGTCGCCAGCATCGGTCATGGCCGGGCTGGGTTCAATCGTGTCCTGCCAGCCATTGCGACCAATGTGGATGTAGACTTGCCCGCCGCCGAGCATTGTGCCGGACTTGGGATAGCGGATCGTCACGGGAACGCAGCCATCCGGGGCAGGCGGATCAAATTCGACGCGTGGCCCAGGACCGCCGCCGTCCGTCGTCTCGCCCACCCACACGTGAAAGATTTCGCTACGGCTGACATTACCCACAGTATCCGTAGCTTCTACATAATAGCTGACCAATGTGTCACTTTCACCCGTGACATGTCCAGTATAACGCATGGCTCGATTCAAAGGATCCGGGACCAAGGGCCCCTTGACTGGCGGATACCAGTCACTGGTCATCTGGACTGATTTCCACGGGCTGTTCAGTCCCGGCGTGTGCGCATAGACTTCATGCCGGTACTCATTCAAATTCTTGAAGGAATCCCAATCTGCCGTGCGCCACTTCAGCTCCACTGAAGCCACGCCACTAACATCGTCAACGAAGGTCCACACCTCGAAATCAGACGGCTGAATCATGTTGTTGTCGCCCTCTCCCCAGTGGTTGCCGCCCGGATTCCAGGTGCGCCGCTGCGGATGGAAAATACTGGGCCCTACCGTGTCTACGCCAGGATGTCGAGCAATGACCTTATTCGCGTGCTCGATGGCCATGTTGGCAGCACGAGTGACATTACCATCCCACGGATTGGCACGGTCAAAATCCCAATACCAGTAGCAGGAGGTTTCGGCATTGAGATAGTTACGCCACGCTTTGGCCGTGTCGGAACCAATCCCCCAACGGACATCGTTCATTGAATAATTGTTCTCTAGACTTTCTGCGTGCACGACGCGATTGTGTGCCGCTTGGAGAACAGACCAGTTCCAGTGGTCGGGGTGCTCCCCATCCACCGCATTGTCTTCCACCCATTTTTCGTAATAAGGCGTGCCGCCATCAATGCCAATCCAGGAACCGGGCTCCGCGTGGATGTAGGGGCTGTTCTCTGGTACAGGATACATATCCAAGTAATCCTGGATGGATGTGTGAGCAAAATTCTGGTTATTGATCGTCATATCCAGAAACATTTGATGTTGGCCATGATAGGCATCAGCATTCAACATACCGAAGTTATCGCCGTCACTGTGACAGACGATGAGCATGGGGCGATCTGCATTGTTGTTGCGATCTACTTGGCTGCCCCACACGTTTTCAGGCTTGAACGCGCCGTAGCCCCCTCGCGCATTTTCATTGCCCTCGTACCGGGCAGCGGGCACTGCAATCATGCGGTACACGGTCGGATTGTTCGGGTCGCTATTGGGATCGACATAGCGCATCCGATGCGGCTGATAGCTGAAGGGAGCCGCTACCGGTGTCGGCGCCCAGACATTTTGTAATTGGGTCCACTGGCTGTTCCAATCCGCCGCCACGCCGTTTCGCTGATCGGCGCGGTTGGGCCGAATCGAGCTCGCTGCTGACCACGGTAAATCCTCCAACGTCCGGTCGATGTGGCCACTATCGACCAATACCCATTCGATCCCTTGGTCTGCCAACGCAGGTATCATGTGCATCGAAAACGAGGACTCCGAAGGGAAAAATCCTTTAGAGTAACTGTCGT
>SLBD01000089.1 GCA_007126515.1 Kiritimatiellia bacterium | reverse complement strand
CGAGCGAGCCGAAATGTCCATAATGAGCATTGCTGCATGAAAGTCGAAATCGAATCAATAGCTTATAAGCTATTAGGGTGGATTCGGGCACCTTGGATAATAGCCTATAAGCTATGATCGATTCGACGGTCGAGGAAAACGAAAAGAGGCCGTGACAGCCTGAACACTGAATTCCTGAACACCTTCAGTGATGCTGGCTAGATTTACCCCCGGAGCTTATCCGTTATCCACTGTTCGCCCATGACCGCCACGCACAGGAACATGTAGCCGAGGTTGCGGACAACGTTGCTCCAGCCAATGGTGTCGGTATCCCCCGAGGAAAAGCATCCGCAGCTGATGTCGAGGCCACGCAGGATATTGAACGACATGGCGAGGGCGAACACGGCAAGCATCAGTAGCATCAGTAAAGCCGCTCCATCCTTAAAAGATGTTGGAGTCAAAATGGCCACAGCTGCGACCAATTCTATCCAAGGCAGTGTGATTGCAACCAGATTGATCATTGAATCCGGCAGGATCTGATATTGGTAGATCGTCTGTGCAAACGTTTCCGGATAGATGATTTTGTGGATACTGGCCAAGATAAACACGAGGGCCAACAAAAACCGACAACAGGCAATGATCCAGCGGGGACTCATGAGCCGCCCTCCAACTCAAATCCTGCTGCAACCCATTCTTCGATGCCTCCAATAAACAAGTAGGCATTGGTGATTCCCTGCTCGTGAAGAAACTGAGTCAATAAGAGGGCATCATCGCAATCCGCGCTGGAGCAAAAAGTGATGACTGACTCTTCTGGAGCCAAGAACAAGGAAATTTCAGGGAATCGGTTGTCGGCATCGGCTCGGGGTAGGGAAAGAGCGCCGGGTAGTGTGCCTGCATAATACTCTGCGGGAGATCGCGCATCCAGCGCCCAATGTGTTCCTGCTTCGAGGGCGACTTGAACCGCCGTGGCATCGATCATTGGAATTCCTTGTTCGCGAGCTAGGCTTTCAACTCGCAGACTCCATGGATAGAGCAACGGGATGGCGCCACTGGATCGCATGGCATTGACCGCTACCCCAATGATCCAGCCCAGGGCCAGCAAAATCAGCGTGTGCTGCCATAACCGTCGATCGCGTAGGTGTGAAATCATTCGTTGTCTCAGATGAATCCGCTCGTTAGGATGTGAACGCGAAAACGACACGTTCCACGACAAAGTATCTAATCAGTTTACGTAAGTCAAATCTGACAAGGAGGATAGTCATGAGTGTTGCAGAAGGAAAGAAAGCGCCAGAGTTCAAGTTGGCGGGTAGCGATGGCAAGAACCATGCACTGGCGGATTATGCTGGCAAGACGGTTGTTTTATATTTTTATCCCAAAGACGACACTCCGGGTTGCACGAAGGAGGCCTGCGGCTTTCGGGATCTCAGTAATGACCTCGCGGCCCGCAACGCCGTGGTCTTAGGTGTCAGCCGAGATTCGGTAGAGTCGCATGACAAGTTCATCTCGAAGTTCAACCTGCCTTTTGTGCTGTTGTCGGATCCTGAAGCCCGTGTGATGACGAAGTACGGGGCCTACGGCAAGAAAATGATGTACGGAAAAGAAGTCGAAGGCGTGATTCGGTCCACAGTCGTAATCGGCCCGGACGGCAAGATCATCAAGCACTGGGCCAAAGTCCCGAAAGCTGAAGCGCACCCAGAGAAAGTCTTGGAGCTAATCGATTCGATAGCATCCTAAATTGGGTGCGTGATGTATATTGACGCCCACAATCACCTCCAAGACCCTCGGCTGGCGGCCGAGGTTGAAAGTATTGTCGAGGCAGCCGCTTCTGCTGGGGTTGTGGGAATGGTGGTGAATGGTACCACGGAGCAGGATTGGCCACATGTACAGGCTCTCGCCGAGCGTTATCCTGACCTTGTCCGGCCTGCTTTTGGACTGCACCCGTGGTTTATTCGTGATCGATCGCCTGATTGGGGGCGGAAATTGCAAGACGCTTTGGCATTTCCGGGGAGCAGTATCGGCGAGATTGGGTTGGATCGCTGGATCAAGGACTATGACATTGAGGACCAGCGGCACGTGTTCCTGGAACAATTGGCTCTTGCGTCCGAGTTGAAGCGGCCTGCCAGTATTCATTGCTTGCGGGCCTGGGGCGAGTTGGTGGACTGCTTAGAGGAGGCGGAGCGTTTGGAGCGGGGGTTCTTGCTTCATAGTTTTGGAGGCTCGCTGGAAGTCGCGCAACGATGTATTCCTCTGGGCGCTTATTTTTCCTTCCCCGGTGCGTTTGCGAGGGAAAAGAAGATCAAGCAGCGGTCCGTTTTTGCCCAGTTACCGTTGGATCGCATCCTCATTGAGACCGATGCTCCCGACCAATTGCCACCGCGATCGTTGCAGTCCCATCCGCTGCAAAATGAGGCGGGAGAAGCACTGAATCACCCCGCAAACCTCGGTAGCATCTACGATTACTTTGCCGATTTTCGGGCGATATACGCCAAGGATTGTGCGAATCAATTCATGTCCAACGCGATCAAGTTATTTGGGTTTGCCTCCTGATGTGAGTCGTGTGAAAGCCGACTATTGCGCGTTATCAATAGTCGCTAGGGAGGACGCTGTGGCTAAAAGTAATTTATGGGGCGATTCGCTGCCATCCAGCCTTGGACTGATTGATCTTCAATCTGTTGCCGTCGTTTGAGAATCTCTTCCAGTAGCTCGATTTCATCGTGGTTTCGAGCTGTCTCCGCAGCCTGTTCATTTTTCGAGAGGGCGGTGGCTGTGTCGCCATTGCGGGCCAGCAGAGCGGAGTAGGTGTCGAGCAGCCGTGCAGGAGGTTCGGAAGTGAAAGCCAAGGCGCGGTCCAGCAAGGCAAGGGCTTTGGGCAGATCGAGCAATTCAGCGCGTTCATCAAATCCGAATATCCAGGCGAGGCTGTTGACGATTTGCAGGTCGTCATGCGCATGCCGAGCTGCCTGGGCGAAGGAATCTTGCGCGGCAGGGATGTTGCCTGTCTTAGCTTGCCACAAGCCGGCATGGTAGTAGGCGCGGGCGAAGTTCATTTGCTGCAAGGCTCGCTGCACGGCGGCCACACCCTCGCGCGGCTGGCCTTTGATGGCCTGCAATACGCCGAACCAAAACATGGATTCACCGAAATTCTGGCCTTGGTTGAGGGCAGTGACCAGTGCGGCTTCTGCTTGAGGCCATTCCGCTGCGTCGATGTGGGCCATGGCTCGGTTGTGCCATGCGGCGGTCTGATCGAGTCGTTTTGCTGCGGCTTGAATCCGCCAGCGATAGTCCGTGGGGCGGATGATGTCTGCCAGCGACTGAGCAACAGCGGCTGCTTCCTCGTAGGCCCCAGCTTGCAGCAAGGCTGCAGTTACGTTGCCCAGCTCAAGGGCACCGAAGAAGCCGAGTTTGGGGGCATGGCCGATGAGCATTTCCGCCGCTCCATCAGCATCCCCTTCGCGCCCCATCAGGAATGCCATCTGGCTGCGGGGGCCACGACGATGTGGGTAGCGATCAACCAGGGCGGCCGCAATGGGATGGGCCTCGCGGAAGCGATTGAACGCGATCAAGTGCAGGGCGTATTGGGTGGGGAAGACCCAATCGTTGGGGTAGGACTGCAGACGCTGTTGAAACGCCAAGGGGATTTCATCGTCGGGGAGGAGGCGTAACTCATCGGTCAATTGGGCGGCGCGCTGTCGATAGAGTTGGATGCGTTGCTGATTGCCGATTTGCCGGTCGAACGGCGGACGTTCGAACCGGTCCAGCATTTTCTGGAGGATTTCGGCTTCGGCACTTTGAATAAACAGTAGTTCTTCCTGTAGCCATGAGTCGGACGGCGGGCCCTGCCGGTCTTGCAACGGCAGGTTGGGCAGAGTTAGAATCGCGTCGGTCCACTGCCGAGTCAGCCAGATGGTGCCGGCAAAGCTGAAGTGCACATGATCAACAAACAGGTCGGCATCGCCAAGATCGGGATGCTGCTCGAACGCGGCGTCGGCGTCCACTAAGACCACCTCTGCGAAGCGTTCGGATAGAGATCGAATGATGGTGTTCTGGCGAGTGTCCGTGCGATACCGAAACCCATCCAAGTCCATGGCGCGCCGCAGGGTGGCGCGCGCGAGGTCCTGTCTGCCGAGTCGCTCTTGGCTGATGCCGAGCCAATACACGGTTTCGGCGTGCTGATCGTCGATTTCGGCGGCAGCGGCAAAGCCTTGGTGCGCCGCAGTCCAGTCCCCCTGTTCCGCAGATTCCATCCCGCTTTCCAGGTAACTTCTCCAGCTTCGCTCAGCTTCAGGTGATAACGTGGGCTTGGACATGGAGGCCGACGGGGGACAGTCGGCGATATTGACGGCGACGGTGCTCAGCAGTACGCGGGCACCTGCGGCGTGTGCAGACTCGATCATCCGTTCCAGGTTGCGCTCATAGCGGCGGTAGACGGCCGTCAGGCGCGGATCATTGTGGGGTACAGGATTGTCGACGAACATGGCCAAGCCATCGAATCCGTGCACGGTACGGCCTTCGGCCCGCAACGCTGCCAGAAAGCGAATCAAGCCGCCGATCCGTGTTCGGTTCAGCCAACTCATGAACCGGATCATGCCGTCGCGTTCGAGGTAGCCGGCAAACACGGTGCCGGGACCAAAGGGGCCGATGACCTCGTTGTTGCCGACGTACAAGACCACGATATCCGGCTGCAACTTGCCGATTTCGGCAGCCATATCAATCAGCACGTGGGAGTTGATGGCGGTGATGCCGGCGTTGATGACTTCGATGCGCGCGTTTGGATCATGGTGCTGGAGCACGTATTGCAACATCCGGGGCGGACCGAAGGACGGCACGGGATCTCCCTGAGCGGCGGACTCGCCCATCACGACAATGCGGAGAACATCGGCTGGCTTCTGCTTGGCCACGACAATGGCATTTGGGTCGCGGGCCAATGGCGGATGAAAGAAGGGGTAGGTGTAAAAGGAGTTTTCTGTCCAGACGGCTTCGCCGTCGACGTGGCGCGAGACCAGGAAGTCCGTCGGGAAGCCTGCGCCGATGAGGCGTAAGATCAGCTCAGCCAAAGCAAGTAATGCAATCGGCATTCCTACAGCGAGGGCTATCTTACCGAATAGGGAGCGGTTCATAGCGGTAGACGGTGTCAAAAGGCACGGATATGGTCAACGTGATTTCGTAGAATTCGATTTGCAGGCAGCGTACAATCCCGTATTCTTCTGTAGGTGAGTGTCGAGTTGTTTGGTGCGTGCGGCATCAGGTTTGTGCGTCGAAGTGGAGCGCCGTTATTCCTTTTTTGAATCACTTTTGGAGAGAAAAGAGGCAGTCGATTGCGGCTTTTGCTGTGGGGCTGATCCTGTCGTCTGGGGTTTCCCATGCCTTGCCTCCGCCTGAATTTTCCCATGTAGGGGGCGTTTATACCCAGTCCTTTGATTTGGTGTTGTCGCATCCCGACCCAGAGGCAGTGATTGTGTTTACAGTCGATGGGTCCGATCCGGATCTCGACAATATTGGCGGCTCGACCTATCTCTATAAAAACAGCTATCCCGAAGCCTACGGAGATCCCGTTGGGGACCCATTGTTTCACTCGTATCGCTCTTGGATCTATACGAATGCGATTCCAATCTATGACCGATCGGACGAGCCGGACAAGCTGACGCAGATCTCCAGCACCTACCATATAGAGCCGTTCTATTTTCCAACCTCTGCCGTTCGCAAGGCGTTTGTTGTGCAGGCGGCCGCTATCAAGGAGGGGCATGAGCCATCAGCTGTTGTTGGGCATACGTATTTCATCTTCCCGGACGGGAATCCCTATTCTCTGCCGTTGCTTT
>SLBD01000190.1 GCA_007126515.1 Kiritimatiellia bacterium | reverse complement strand
GCCCACACAGGCCGCTGAAACACGAGCAATCGTTCGCGATGGTGCAAAACCCACGCCGAGGCCGCAAAGGTCATGGCATACGCGATCACGGTTGCCCACGCGGCCCCCTGAAGTTCAAGGCGGGGAAACGGTCCGATCCCAAAGATCAACAGCGGATCGAGTATCAGATTCATGATCGCTGCCACCATCATAATCAAGCTCGGTGTCAGCGAATCCCCTGTGGCGCGCAGGGCGCTATTGCCAATCATCGGCATCACGATGAGTGGCACTCCAGCAAACCACACCAACATGTAGGAACGAATCAACGGCATCAATTCTGGTTCAGCACCTAACATACGAAAAATTGGGTCGTGAAGCAGGATACCACTCCCGGCAAATATCAGCACAAGCGGAATGACGAACATCAGTCCATGCGTAGTCGTGATTGCCACCTGTTCGTGATCCCCTCCCCCGACTGCTCGCGAGACAACAGATGCCATGCCAATGCCCATCCCCATCGTTGCACCGGTGATCACAAACACAATCGGAAAGGTGAATCCAATTGCAGCCAGCGGCTTGGCCCCGAGTTGGCCGATAAAGAAGGTATCGACGACATTAAACGTCATCATGGTCAAGATCCCGACCACCATAGGTCCAGCCAGCCGCAACAACGTGCGGCCCACAGGGCCTTCAGTGACGTGGGATCGATCCATACGCATGATGGGGCGCATCATTGCGTATGCGAGATGATTTGCCAATCAGAGAACAATCAGTCAGTCGCAATCTGGTTGGCGCGAGGCTTGTACATCAACTGATAAAACATCTCCAAATACCGTCGTGTGGCTTCGCGACGGATACCAGAAATGTGTTTCCAGAACCCGTAGATCCGCGAAAGAGACAAGAGACGACGGGCGTAAAGCGACCAGGTGTATCGACTTTGAACCCGGTCGATACCGCCCTGCGAAATCGTTGACCAGTGGTCCGCGTCCGCAGCACACCGATCGAAGAATTCAACCAATTGTTGCGCAGCTTGCGCCCCATGATTCGGATTGATGTGGTATCCAGATTTGCCGTCTTCGATAATCTCCAGCGGGCCCCCGTACTGCGTGGCAAAGGTGGGCAATCCAGAGGACATGGCCTCCAGCACGGTCAATCCGAACGCCTCGAATAGTGCAGGCTGGATAAACACACCGCGCGTGTCGGCAACACATCGATAGAATTCGCCAACGCGATTCTTGTCGGTCTGCATATCCACCCAACGGACGGATTCATCTAAGCCATACTCATCAAATAGAGCGTGCATACGCTCAATCTGATGCCGCTCAGAGGCATCCTTTGATTTATCAGGTTGCACATAGCCGCCCGCGATCAGGACATTTGCTCGTTCCCGCAACGCGTCACTTTTCGCATACCACTCGAGAAAGCCGCCGACATTCTTGACCGGATCTAGCCGTGCCATCGTGAAAATTAGGGGTTTTTCTTTGTCACTTAACTGGCCTCGAGATTCTCCATCCGGTTCGCCATAAATCAGATCTTGAACTTGCTTGGTAAGATCTGGCACACGATGATCCGTCTTGGAGAACGGGAAAAAGATGTCTTCATTGACACCCGGAGAAACAATGTTGAATTTGGGATCCAAGACATCAATGCCTTTGAGGACTCGGAACAAGCCCGGCATGGTAAAACTGCCATAGCTTTCGTATTGCCCCACGTTGTCGCGCGTACCCGCAATTTCCTGGTAGGTGCTGGTAATGATGAAATCGGCGGTGTTCATAGCAATCAAGTCAGCCGTAAACTGACAAGAGAAATGATGCTCGTCCTCGTGGTCCTGCCAATAAAGAGCGGAATGTAGATATTTGGTCTTCTCCAAGGCATGAGCAATGGTGCATTGCGTCACACCCAATCGCTCGCTCAACAGCGTAGCAACCAAATTCCCGTCGGAATAATTGCCAATCACAAAATCGACACGACCGCCCATGTTCGCTCGGATTTCCCGCTCGACTTCACCCGCGAAGCGCTCCAGATAAGGCCAAATACGAAAACGCGAAATCCAGTGAGGCACAACCTCGCCGGACTCCGTGCGGAAGGGAACGCGCAAAATCCGGGTGTTTTCGGTGCCAGCGACGGGTTCAACTGATTGGTCACAAGTGGTCCCTTGCGCATCTGGAATCAGACGGGTGACAATCACGATTTCAGGTTCAATATCGAGCCCCTGCTCATAGATATTGCGCTTCATTTCCCGTTCCAAGGCACGCACTTGATCGAGAATGTAAACCACTTGCCCGCCTGTATCGGGCATACCGAGCACGCCAGATTGGCCGAAGTATCCGTGCGGCGATAAAATTACGATGTTAAAGACCATGGGGATCCTGGAGAGGAATTCGGCTAACGCCTGTGGGGCAGGTGCCTCCAGCAAATCTGACAGGACATTCATCGTATCGCGCATGCGCGTTACGGTTCGCCCCCAGCCAGGTTCAAAGCCGAGATCTTCCAGCGCCTCCCCGACGGCATCCCAACCGGCGTCACCCTCTTGATCTGCCAGCAGTGTATCTGCTTCGGCCAAGGCTGCTTGTAAGGCGGTGGCGCTCTTGATGCGATGGTTGATCATCAAGGGCCGCTCTTTGTAGTGATGCATCCGCAAGAAACTGAACAATCGCTCATCTCCCTTGCCTTCATCTTCAAAGATCTGATTCGACAAATGCCGGTTGAGGAACTCGACTCCTTTGCCGATGGAGCGGGAATCTTTTAATCGAGGCAGTCCACGATCGAACGGGGACAAATCGACTTCAAGAACGCGAGTGTCGTCATCTTGTGCCTGATTGACCAGGCGCTCTGTCACTTGCAAAAACTCGGAGAGCGGCGCTTCCCGACATTCCATCTGCGGCACATCAAAACACAAATAGTTCCACGTCCCCACACCCGTGCGCGCGGCCAGATAAAACACATCGCCCATCAATGCGGCTTCCTGGGCTTGGTGAAAGAGCTTTTCAAGTGCGCTGCCTCGCAATACGTGGCCAGCATCAGTGGCACTGAACACCTCAAACTCCTCCATCAGATCCGTATGTAAAAGAAACGCTGTGTGCCGCTCAAGAATCCGACTAAACAATGCGTAGCAGGCCGGACGTGCGTCATGTAACAGGGAATGAATGGCATCCAACTTCATAGGTGCGCTCCTCTCGATTTGACATTTACATTGCTACCACCAGTCATTCAGCGATGATTCAACGAACGACGCGATGGATATAGGCGCACACGATGGCGGCAATACCAAGCAGTACACCAGTCCAGCGATTGTACGCATAGAATTCCTGCGGACTGAAGTCATGCCACTCTTCGGGAAAATTGGGGTATTTCCCATCCCGACCGCCCGAGAAGCTGACCTCCTGCCCGATCAATCCGTCGATGGGCACATTCGGATCGATGTCATCCTCGCGTACGATTTTGAAATGGATATGATCGGCCAAGGCGTTCTCAAAATCAGCCAGTGTGGCATCGGGCGCAATGAACACTGTGAACTGTGCCTCACCATAGACCCAAACCACGTTCCCGGCGGGCTCGCTCACATCTGCATCAATCTGCGCCATCGGAAGAAACTGAATCGATCGATCATTAAATCGAACCCCGACCTCGCGAGATGAAACAGCAAATTGGATATCGTTGACAGACACCTCCGCAACCGCTTCCGCTCCTCGCCAGCGCGCTTGAGGAACCCATCCATCCCAAATGTGCCAAATTGACAAAGCCGCGAGTACGCACGCGGCAATTAGGTATGATTTCGTTCCCTCTACATAATATTGTCTAGCCATAAATGATTCCTCATCGAAAATTGACAGCTCTACTTGATCTATGTTCGAAAATGAAAACTATTGCAATTCACTTTCCCGATTATGCGCGCGCCGGAAAATACGTAGCGGAGTATGTGCCTGCCCAAAATAAGGAATCGCCTTCACCAACTCAAAATTCGATTCCACCTGTTCGATCAACTTCCTGCGAACCTCTTCGTCAATCGGGACAACATCAGGACTCGATATAGCGAAACCATAATCACTCAACGCCACCCATTCCACAGCAGGATCTTCGATCCAGTCCTTAATTAATTGTAGATTAACCACATTCCGACGCAAGGCCGTTTCACGATCCCAGTCCGGGTATAATGAGAAGGGACCCATCTCAAATCCAGGCGGTACTGACAAACCAGATTCAATCGCCAGATAGGCATCCTGCGTTAACAGCCTTCCTTGGCCACCGGAGTTGTCCCGCAACCACTCACCGACTTCTCGCAGAATGACTAAATCAGCGGCCTCTTTCATTGGCCACCAGATTCGATCTCGTCCGCGAATAAACCAGTTTTGATTCAACGGAGACGAGAAAGCAGAAGCAACCACCAATAACAAGAACAGGATCGAAAGCCCACGCTGCCAAACCTCTTGCCGCGCCTCCAATACCATTTTGGACACCCATGTGACTACCCCGCTTGCCACCAAGGCAGCCATCACTGGCATCAAATAGACTTGATAATCCTCATAAGGGAATGGGGCCATGATGTGAACCAAGGTCACTACCCCTACACACCCCCAGAGCAACCCCACGGGCGGCTGAAACCGCAACGGCTTACGACCGGCCACGCTCGCCCCGGTAATCCACACCACGAGCACAGCGAACAAGACAAAATACGCCTGAACAAATCGCGAGACAAAGCCAGCCTTGAGAACCGTCATGTCAAACCACGACCCGCGCGTGCGGGCGCCATGATACTCCACCAGCCAAAACCAGGCATTTTCGGATGCATGCAACAATACGGAACCATACGCAATCGCTAACCCAGCAGCGCCACCGATGCCCCACAACCACCATGCATGGGGGTATTTTTCGCGCTTCCAGAGCCAATAGATGCCAATCCATGGCAACAAGATCCCCGCTGACAATCGGACGCCCGCTGCGAGTGCCATCAGAACGCCAGCCAGCAAAGGGAACACCCACGCGCCGCGAGGTCGGATGAGCACCAGACATAGACACGCCGCCGCAAACAAAACGGCCGTCAGTGAATAGGTTTTAACGACCAAAGAAAAATAGTTGTGATACGCATTCACCCACAAGAGCATGAACGTGAGCAGCGCTGTGGTTGCCCCCCATCGCGGCGGCGCCAACCGCGCCGCCAACCCACTGGCCAATCCAATCGCCAGCAAGCCCAAGAGACCCGTAAAGATTCGCCCGGCTCGCAAACCGTCTCGCTCAATCCACGGCGTCACGCGGCTATACACGCTCAGGAAAACAGGCCCTTGAGTGAATGCAAAGTCGGCATAGGGCCGCTGTCCTTCCGCCACGGCACGGGCACCAAGCAAATACCAGCCCTCGTCTTGGTTCAATTCACCTCGATACAGGTTCAGAAATGCAATCAGGAATCCGACCAACAAAGTCACTCCGGCTATACTATATAGCCAAGCTGGTCCCAATGATTTTTTCCGATCTATCACGAGGTCGGCTCCGCATACGCATCCAAAAATTGTTCCAGGACTTGCTGCCCTGCAATCAATTCATCAATTTCGATGTACTCATCTTTGGTATGCGCCTGGGCAATGCTACCCGGGCCAAATACGACCACTTCTTTGCACGTCATCCCAAAAGCACCCGCATCGCTGTACCACGCTGCGGTTGTCACCTCTGTAGGCCGACCGCTGGCCTCGATTGCCTGCCTCAATTGGCAAACCAAGGGGGCCGCCGGATCCGTAATAAAGGGCATGCCTGCCTTGATGACTTTCAAGGTGTAGGCGCGGATGCGTCCCTCCAGTTTCATCTGCTCCAACTGCTGTTCAAGCGGTTGCAGAAAATCGTC
>SLBD01000171.1 GCA_007126515.1 Kiritimatiellia bacterium | reverse complement strand
CGGTGAGCTCGCCCTACCTTTCAATTCCCCATTTTTCCGAAGAAGATGAGGTAGGGCGAGCTCACCGAGCGAGCCGCGATTCGGAATGGTTGGTCAAAGTTAGAATTGCCGTACCGGACGCGGTTACACTCTACGTTAGAAGGTCATAGGGTCTATCGTGGGGGGGGCGAACCGTTCAGACGGGTCCGCAGGATCGATAATCGGCGATCTAGTGCAACCGAATCACTCGCTGCCGCTCTGCCAGGAGGATGGAGCGCAAGGTGGAATACGAGTCTTCAATGCGGTCGTTGACAATGACATACTGATAATCCCGCCAACGCTCAAGTTCTTCGCGCGCTCGTTCCAAACGACGAGCAATGACAGCTTCATCATCCTTCCCGCGCCCCCACAAGCGAAGTTGCAAGTCTTCCATCGACGGCGGCGCGATGAAGATGTCGGCATAAATATCGCGGATCCATTCGTTGTCTTGCCCATGTCGAACATAGTCGCGAATTTGCGCCGCGCCTTGAACATCAATATCCATCAACACATCGCGTCCCGACTGCAAGGAGGCCTGCACACTTTCTTTGAGGGTGCCGTACTGATTGCCATGGACGACGGCATGCTCCAAAAATTCTCCAGCGTCGACTCGCTCTTGAAATGCATCGGGAGGGAGAAAGTGATAGCTGACACCGTCAATTTCACCTTCGCGCGGTTGGCGAGTTGTGCAGGACACGGAATAGGTAACGTTGTCAAATTCCGCGACCAATCGATCGCACAAGGTGGTTTTTCCCGCTCCCGATGGAGCGGACACAATCATTAACAAGGGAGTTCGTTGTAACGCGATCATTCTATGTTCTGCACCTGTTCTCGAAATCGTTCTACTTCCGACTTGCACTCAATGACACGCTGCAGTATGGGCGTGTCATTGGCTTTCGATCCAACTGTATTAATTTCTCGCAGCAACTCTTGAGATAAAAAATCCAACGAGCGGCCCGTTGTCTCTTTCGACTTTAACATCTGCCGAGCTTGTTTTACATGACTATCCAGCCGGGTCAACTCTTCCGTGATGTCTGCCCGGTCGACCACTAAGGCAACTTCCCGAAGCAGTCGATCCTCGTCGAGTTGCGATAAGACCCCCGCCTCATCCAATCGTTGAATCAACTTCTTCCGGTACAGAGGTCCTACTTGTTGCGCTCGTTGCCGAATTTCAACCACGTGTCCCGCCAAGGCGGACAGCCTTGCCTGCAAATCCTTTTGTAGAACCTGACCTTCGCGCCGACGCATCGAGTTCAATTGTGACAAGGCTTTGTGCAAGGCGCGCTCCAACACCTCCCACACGCGTTCCATGTCTTCGGTCGGTTCGGCAACTTGAAGAACTTCGGGTAGCTGGATCAATGCTTCGAGCCCGATGTCATCGATTACTCCCAGATCCTTGGCTGCAGCTCGGAGCACACGCAAATATGAGTCCGCCATGTTGTGATCCAGCCGCACCGCACGTCGCCGAGCGGCACCCGCCCATTCAACCGTCACATGCAAGGTCACGCGTCCGCGCGAAACCGATTCGCGCACGATTTGTTGAATACGGACATCCAGCGGATGTAATCCCCGTGGCAACTGAATCACGACATCAAGGTTCTTCCGGTTGACAGTGCCTATTTCCACGGTAACCGCCAAACCGTGCCCTGTGGCGTGCCCCCGTCCATGGCCTGTCATGCTGTTGGTACTCATGCGCGCTGCTGTTCCTTCCAGGCAGCGACTTGCTGGACATCTTTGTCACCCCGACCTGAGAGATTCAGCAAGAGCACATCGTCTTTGCTCCACTTGCCAGCCAGTTTGATCATATACGCGACCGCATGAGCCGTTTCCAAGGCGGGCAGTAATCCTTCCCATTGACCCAAGGTGTCAAACGCATGCACGGCTTCCCGATCATTCACATGGACATATTCGACGCGGCCCAAATCACGCAACAGACTGTGCTCTGGACCAATGGCCGCATAATCCAGTCCAGCACTGACTGAATGCGTCAATCGGATCTGTCCTGCGGCATCCTGCAATACAAACGTCTTGGTCCCTTGCAAAATCCCGACTTTGCCACCGGCGAATCGGGCCGCATGCTGCCCATTCCGGATGCCCAGCCCCCCTGCCTCAACTCCGATCATACGAACATCAGCATCATTGATAAACGGATGGAACAATCCAATTGAATTACTTCCCCCCCCAACACAGGCAAGCAACACAGACGGCAATCGTCCAGCCTCCTTGAGCATTTGTCGACGCGCTTCTTTTCCAATAATGGATTGGAAATCTCGCACCATGCGCGGATAGGGGTGTGAACCCAATGCAGAGCCCAGGATATAATGCGTGGTTCGAACGTTGGTGACCCAATCTCGCATGGCTTCGCTGATGGCTTCTTTTAGGGTTTTTTGCCCCGCGGTCACCGGCACCACTTCCGCACCTAAACTGCGCATCCGAAAGACGTTCAAAGCCTGACGCTCCATATCCAGCGCCCCCATATAGATGACACATTCCATGCCAAACATCGCTGCCACAGTCGCTGTCGCCACACCATGCTGACCGGCGCCGGTTTCAGCAATGACTCGCTTCTTCCCCATTCGACGGGCCAACAATGCTTGCCCCAGGGAATTATTGATTTTGTGAGCCCCGGTGTGGCACAGGTCTTCTCGCTTCAAATAGACCGCCGCACACCCGAGTTCCCGAGTCATGCGCTCGGCAAAATACAAAGGTGTGGGTCGCCCCACGAAATCACTTAAGTACGAGTTCAGTTCGTTGCGGAAGGAGGGATCCTTTCGTACTTGATCGTAGGCCTTGGCCAGATCGAGCAAGGGTGTCATTAATGTCTCGGGGACATACATGCCTCCATAGGAGCCAAAATATCCCTGTCGATTAGGATTCGTGTTTATGCGAGTGCGCGACATTGTTCGATGAAGTCCTTTACTTTTTCGATATCCTTTATTCCCGGACTGTGTTCCACGCCCGAGCTGACATCCACTCCCCAAGGATGAACTTGGCGAATGGCTTGCTGTACATTATCACGGTTCAGCCCGCCTGCCAGCACGACTTTCCGGTCAGCCGCTGCCACAAATGAATGTGCGGCTTGCCAATCTACGGTCTCTCCGGTCCCGCCCGGTTGCGATTCGCCATGATAATCAATCAGCAGTGCCTCGACTTCATAGTCCGCCAAATCATCAGGAATGGATCGATTCAAATGAACAACCTTCCAACACCGGACCGGCTGCAAGCGATGAATATCATCCCGTTGTTCGCCCCCATGCAACTGGACAACATCCAGCCCAGCGACCTCCACCGCTTGTCGAATCTGATCGGGCGCTGCATCCACAAATACGCCCACGCGGGCAATGTCAGTAGGCACAGAGGCAGTCCACTCGGCAATTTGTTGGGGATTGACATACCGCTTAGAGCCCGGCCACAAGATAAACCCCAGCGCGTCGGGCTTCAGAGCCGCAATCGCTTCAACATCTCGGCCGGAAGCACACCCGCAAATTTTTACGAAGATGCCCATGCCTGACTCATCAACTCCCGGATTCCAACTCCCACATCAGGCTGCTTGAGCAAATGCTCCCCAACCAAAATGCCACGATAGCCCGCGTCGCGTAATCGCACGACGTCCTCTGCACTACGAATCCCACTTTCACTAATCAACAACACATCACCGGATACCTTTCCGGCCAACTCCAAACTGGTTTCTACCCGGGTCTCAAACGTTCGCAGGTCTCGGTTATTCACACCGATGCATGTTGCCCCGAGCGCCAGGACGCGATCGAGTTCTTCGGCCGTATGCACTTCGACCAGGGGCGTGACTCCCGCCGACTCTGCCAGTTGCGAGAGTCCCTGAAGTTGGTCGTCAGATAAGATCGCCGCAATCAAAAGCACGGCCGATGCCCCAAGAGAAGCCGCATGCCAGACCTGCCACCCAAACAACACGAACTCCTTATAGAGCATGGGTAAATCAACCGTATTGCGAACGCTGACGAAATCGGATTCCCCACCGCCAAAAAAGGATTGATCAATAAGCACCGAAACGGCATGGGCTCCTGCCTCTTCGTATTGCTCAGCGATGTCGGCAACATTCATATCGGGACGGATTTCACCTGCAGAGGGCGAGCGCCGCTTAATCTCCGCAATCAAGCCCATGGGCGAAGCGCTCAACGCCTCAATAAAGCTAGCTCGACTGGCACGAATAGAAGCGGCCGATTGCATGTACTCAATCGACATGCTGTCTCTCAATCGCGCAATCTCCGCACGCTTCTGCGCCACAATTTTATCCAGTTGATTCATTTCGGCGTCCTTTCTTCAGATAGGATTCGATGAAGGCATCCAAATCGCCATCCAAGACCGCATCGACATTCCCAGTTTGTGTGTCTGTACGGTGATCCTTAACCATGGTGTAGGGTTGCATCACATATGAACGGATCTGCCGTCCCCAGGCAATTTCGCCTTTATCCCCATAGAATTTTTCCATTTCTTTGCGCTGTTGATCCTGCTGCCATTCATACAGCTTGGCCGTCAACATCTTCATGGCTTTATCGCGGTTCTTGTGCTGAGACCGCTCCGCCTGACACGCAACAATGATCCCACTCGGAATGTGCGTGATGCGCACCGCAGAATCGGTCGTATTCACGTGCTGCCCCCCTGCCCCGCTCGATCGATACGTATCGATTCGTAAATCTTTTTCCTCAATATTGACCTCAATGTCGTCATCGATTTCCGCCACCACATCGATCGCTGCAAAGGATGTGTGGCGACGCTGATTGGAATCGAATGGGCTAATCCGTACCAACCGATGTACACCGCGCTCTGCCTTCATATGGCCATACGCATACGGTCCGCTCACCAGGAAGCTCACGCTCTTGATGCCGGCTTCGTCACCCGGTTGCAAATCCATCAGGGATAACTCAAATCCATGGCTTTCCGCATACCGGCGATACATGCGATACAGCATGTCCGACCAGTCGCAGGATTCTGTGCCACCCGCCCCGGCATGCAAGCTGACGTAGGCATTATTGGGATCAAAGGGCTCGCCGAGCAGCGTCATGACCTCCATTTCGCGGAAGTCTCCTTCGACACCTGTCAATAGCACGTCGACCTGCTTTTCGGCCGTGGCCCGCTGCGCTTCATCCTCCTCCAGTTCCATCAATTCCAGCATGGTCCCAGCATCATCCAAGCTCTGCGTGATATGATCCAGTGGAGTCAGCACCGCTTTAATTGCATTTGTCCGCTGGATCGCGGCACGCGCCTGGGCCGGATCATCCCAAAAACCCGGGGCGGTGGCTTCATCTTCTCGCGCTTTTAGCTGTGCTCGTAAGGTCGGCTCGTCAAAGATAACCTCGCATTTCCTCTAATCGCTCCTGATAGGCACCCCAGCGATTACGCAACACTTCACTCATGTTCAGCTCCCAAATGGATGTACTTCTTGCCTCGATTTACCGTATGGCTTCAGCCCCCTCTCCCCAGCGCATCCAAACAGTCTGCACCAGACACAATAAGCATGACGGGGAACGGCTCCAGCCGCGATCAAACTACGTCCCCCCTCGTTTGGGGTCAAGTCCGGATGTCCCCCGCAGAAAGCCAAGGATCATCTTGAACGATGACGCTGTCTGTGTATATGCTATTCTCCAACAGCAAGCGGACCGATTATCGCCAATCCATGAACTTTGTGCGGCGAATCAAGTCTAAACTTCTGAAGCGGCTGTCCTGTTTACTTGTGTCATGTGCGTAACCTGAAAGTGGAATATGAATCGACTTATCCATTCTTGTATTGCTCCGTTGATCTGTCTGTGTGTCTCCATGACCGTACACGTGGAAGGCACGAACCTGCTCTCCAACCCAAGCTTCGAGCTGCAAGCTCCGACGGGGTTCAATCAAGCGACGCACTGGACAATGGGACATCCCTCACCGCATGGGGATATCTACGGCAGTGCGTCTCGTGAGGACTGGCGCTCATTCGACGGCATGTACATCATGACCATTCGCGGGCTCTGGGCAAATGCAGGGAGTTATGGAGGCTGCTGGCAAGAGGCCAAAGCAGAGCCCGGCATTGAATACAAAGCATCTGGCTGGTACTGGTCTGATCCAGACTGGGGGGCAGAGATCCAGGAAATGAAACTGGAATTCTGGAGCTCTCATCATGCTTATCTGCTGGATTCCGTCAGTGTGTCTCTGGATGAAGTTACGGCAGAATGGCAGCAAGTTCAGGTCCGCGGCATTGCCCCGGATGAGACCAAGTACGTCCGCCTCGTCGTTAACGCCCAAAATGTGGGTGAGTCGGGTGCGCTCCAATTCGATCACTTCGTATTGGCCCAAGCCGATCAATACAAAGAGCCACTTGCAATTCCGGTCGACCTGATTATTGATATTTTGGATTAACCCATTAGGAACAACGCGATGTTTTCTGCTATGAATCATAGAAATCAAAGAAAATGGGTTGCCAAGGCTGGGATCTTGGCAACGATGCCTCTCTTGCTGGGTGTCACGAGTTGTGTGACTCCTTATCAAGACCAACGCGCTCGCCAAGAAGTTCGAGAGCGTGAAGACATCCTCATCCTGCGCGAAGAAATGCGGCGATTATCTGGTCGCGTTGAAACCCTCGAGTTGGAGCTGGAGCAAGTCTATCGAGATGTGGAAACACAGAAAACGGAGTCGCAGCGCAGTCAACGGGCTCAACGCGATCAAGTGGACCAACGCCTAACGGGAATTGAACAGCGCGTGGACACGGTGGATCGAGCCCGAATTCGGGATCGCGAAGAAATTGTCGAGCAACTCAGCGCAACGATGGCCCAACTGATTCGACAACACGCCGCCAGCGCCCCTGCAAGTCGTCCGGCGCCCAGTGGATACGGCTACGAGCATGTCGTTGGCGCGGGAGAGACTTTGTCCCACATTGCCGCTGCGTACGGAGTCACAACACGCGCCATTATTGATGCCAACAATATCAGCAATCCGGACCGTCTCCGCGTCGGTCAACGACTGTTTATACCGGAGTAAGAGCTCCCATGGCGAAATGGACTGTCAAAAAAGCATCGGGTGAAATCTATGGTCCCGTAGATTTGACGGATATAGTGGACTGGGCTCAGGAAGGCCGGATTGCCTCCGAGGACGAATTATCAAACGACCAACAAGCCTGGCAATCTCCGGCGACAGTCCCGGAACTAGGAATGCAGTATGAGATTTTGCTGGATGACCAATCTACGTATGGTCCGATTCACGTGCTGGTTCTGGGAGAATTGTTGCTCGAAGGAGATATCCAGGCGACGACGCGCGTGCGACATACGAGCACAAACGAAGTCCGCAGTGCAACTTCTTGGCTGATTCCCCACTTGATTCAGCGCCACTCCGCAGACGCGACTGAAATCGACGCGCTCAAGGCCACGGTGGATTCGTTGAGGCTGCGATTGGAACAGGCCGAAGCGAAAGTCGTAGAGCACACGGAAGATGTGCCTGTTGACCTACGCGATGTCCCTCGCGAAACTCTCAAATGGCAACGCTTGCACGAATCTGAAAAGAAGGACCGCCTTCGCACCGAGGAGCAACTCAAACGACAGATTGCCGAACTCAAAGCTGATTTGCAGACAGCCTATTCGGATCGCGATCGTCTCCTCTATCGGGCCAGCCAAGCCGAGCGCTTATATCGACAGATAACGGGCGAGGAAGATCAAAAGAAAACAGTTGCAGGCTCTTCCCTACCAGCGCACTCCGACGCAGAGGAGACCCATCAGCAACTGCTGGAAAACTATGAAAAACTCCTCGAGCAAATGCAGCAGAAAAATCAGGAAATAGAGCAACTGCGGCAAATAGCCAATCAACCTGCGGGTCAAGATGAAAAGCAAATCGCAGAGCTGAAAGCAGAATTAGAAACTGAGCGGAATAATCAATCCGACATTCGCGCTCGTTTGGCAGAACTGGAAGCAACACATGCCTCCCTCCTGAAGGATTACCGCGAAATGAATGATCGGTTTATCCGCCTGCGCGATCAGGTTCAATAATACTCTTTCCAGGCACCAACACAGATAGAGCCCGCGGCAACACATCGACTTGCAGTGTCCTCGTCGCGTCTACCAACTCGCCATCGATTTGAATCGGGGCCGGTTTTTCCCGTTCCACGGTGAGCTGACTAATCCGATAGGAATGGACCTGCCCGACCCGGTCCAAAGTGCCGTTAAACAACCGCGGCAGATTCGCGATCACCATCGGCGCATCTCGTCGCTCAACGGCGACCAGTTCCAAGAGTCCGTCATCTGGACAGGCATGGGGCGCAATTTTGGCATTCCCGCCAAATTGCGTCAAATTTGCGACCGTAAACAGCAGCGGATCTTCAAAGGCTCGCCCAGTCTCCCCATCCCATTTGGCAATAAATGGCTGTCGTTCGTATTCGAAAAACTCAACTACTGCAGCAAACACATAAGGCACAATGCCTCGTACCGGCGACTTTTCAAAGGAACGGACAATGGCCGCATCCCAGGCCATGCTACATGTGACAAAAAAAGGACGGCCATTGGCCCTCCCCACATCAATGCGCATTCGGCGTGCCTTCACCAAAGCAGCAGCCGCTTCTTCGCATTTTAGCGGAATGCCGAAGTGTCGAGCGAAGCCATTACCGCTGCCCGTAGGGATCACCCCCAATGCCACATCTGTGTCCACCAACACACTGCCAATCGAGTTGATCATGCCATCGCCGCCGACCACAATCACTGTATCCGCACCATCGGCCACCGCAGCCCGCGTCTTTTCCTGACCATCTTCAATCGACCGACTCACCTGAAAAAACAGTGAGTGACCACGCGTTTCCCACTGATCGCTGAGCGCTTTCAAAACCGTTTGCGCCGAGACCGGCAGTCCCGCTTTCGGATTTAACAGCGCCAATACCCGATGAGACGTAGAGCTCATAGCATCTGCCGTATCTTCTCCACCGCTTCTTCACGAACTGCATCGCTGGATTCACCGGTGCGTCGATTCCGAATTTCGACGACACCACGGGCCAAGGATTTTTCACCCACACTGAGACGAACGGGCAAGCCCAGCAAATCAGCATCCTTAAATTTGAAGCCAGGCCGCTCATCTCGATCATCAATCAGCACATCGATGCCAGCAGACTCCAAGGCCGCAGCCAATTCCAGCCCCATCTCCATGCTGGGACCATGCTTGGGCGTAATGATCAGTACTTCAACTTGGAACGGAGCAATCGCACTTGGCCAGACAATCCCATCGGAATCATGACTTTGTTCAATCACGGCCTGCAACGTCCGAGTCACGCCAATCCCATAGCACCCCATCACAGCGGGATGCTGCTTGCCATGTTCATCCAGATACAGAGCCCCTAACTTTTCGCTATATTTCGTCCCCAGTTTGAAGACGTGGCCAACTTCAATACCGCGTTTTTGGCGCAAGGTGCCGCCACAGCGAGGACACGGATCCCCATCACGCGCGAACACGAGATCCGCAAAGGTTAAATTTGGCAGGTCCCGCGCCTGATTTACATTCTTTATATGACGATCTGCTTGGTTCGCTCCCGTAATGCAACCCTGGCAGCCGCGCAACTTTTCGTCCGCGATCATTCGTACACCGGAAAGCTCGATTGGCCCCGCAAATCCAACCGGCGCGCCAGTCACCTGTTCGATCACCGCATCGTCTGCCAACGCCAACTCCGATGCACCCAGAGCCCGAGTTAATTTGATTTCGTTGATGTCCCGATCCCCTGGAGCCAACACCAAAATCGGCTCATCATCGGCCACATACACCAATGTCTTGATCATCCGGGCCGGCGAAGTGGCAAAGAACTCAGCCACCTCGGCAATCGTGCGGGCACCCGGCGTATCAACGGTCTCAACCTCCTCTTCAGCCCCATCAAATACCAAGGGTGGCAATTTCCCCGTCTCCGCGCGCTCCAAGTTTGCCGCGTAGGGACAATCTTCACACTCGACCAACCCGTCTTCGCCCGCATCCGCCAATACCATAAACTCGTGCGAGGATGATCCGCCCATCGCGCCGGTGTCTGCCTCCACAATCTTCGTTCGCAAGCCGCAGCGCTCAAAAATCCGTACGTAGGCATCGTACATCGCCTTGTAACTCACATCCGCTGCATCACTATCCACATCAAAGCTGTAGGCATCCTTCATGATGAATTCCTTGGCGCGCATCAGGCCAAAGCGTGGCCGGATCTCATCTCGGAACTTGGTTTGGATTTGATAGAAATTGCGAGGCAATTGCTTGTAGGAACTGATTTCACGAGCGACAAGATCCGTCACAATTTCCTCGTGAGTGGGCCCCAGCACCAACTCCCGGTCTTGGCGATCCTGGATCTTGAACATCACATCGCGCAGCACCTCGTACCGCCCCGTCCGTTCCCACACTTCCCGGGGATGCAAGGCAGGCATCAGAATCTCCAAGGCTCCTGCCCGATCCATTTCCTCACGGACAATTCGTTCCACCTTGCGTAAGGCCTTTAATCCCAACGGTAAAAACGTGTATAGACCGCCACCCAGCTTACGGATCAAGCCCGCCCGCAACATCAATTGGTGGCTCGGAATCTCTGCGTCCTGCGGCGATTCTTTTAAGGTCGGAATTAATTGTTTACTCCAGCGATTCATAAGCTTTCCTCAATCCTTATCATGCTCTGTTTGCGGCGCAGGTATAGCATGAAATACCACATCGATCATAGCAGAGTTTTGCAAAGCAGACTTTTGATTGGCATTCGTTGGCAAACTGCTTACACTCTGCTCTTTCCCACTAAAACAGGAGCAAAAAATGAAAAAAATCTATCTTTGTGGCCCGATCATGGACGAACACGAAGGCGTGGCCCGCGAATGGCGTGACGGGGCCAAAAAACTCTTAGCGGACAACTTCAAACTACTGGATCCCATGCGTCGGAACTTCAAAGATCGCGAAGTCGACAGCGCCAACGAAATTGTTGAATTCGACCTACAAGATATTCGCGATGCCGATATCGTGCTGGTCAACTATAGCAAATCGTCGGTCGGCACTTCGATGGAAGTATTCTATGCAGCGCATGATCTGCAAAAATTTGTCGTGGCCTTCTCCCCGTTCAGCTTTCAAGATAGCAGCCCGTGGATGGTCCGGTTTTGCACCAAGATTCTACCGACGTTGGAAGATGCCTGCCGCTATATTGAGGAGCATTTCATCACGCACAGCCAAGCGTAGATCTGCGTCTACTCTTCACAATCGATCGGCTCGCTCGGCCTGCCACGCCGGAGCCCTGCGAAGGCGGGCGAGGGACCCGACTTCGCGAGGACGGCACGTCGGACAACCCGCCCGCTCCAGGGGTTTACATTGGGAAATGTACGCAAATGCCATTAGCCGCCGACATGCGAAACAAGTCCTGCGACTTCTTCAGCCGTCAAATAGCGCCACTGGCCCGGTCGCAGGCCTTTAATGCCGAGATTGCCGATTCGAGTCCGGCGCAATCGAGTCACATTCGCGTCCAAGGCGCCGATCATGCGGCGGATGTGGCGGTTTCGACCTTCGCCGAGCACAATTTCGTACCGGCCCCCTTGGCGAGGAGCAGGCAAGCGACGCACTGAAAGAGCGCGCAAAACGTCCACATCCTCTGACACACCCGCGAGGATCTGCTCAATTTCTTTGGGGGCCAGGGCGCGATCCGTCCATACGGTGTAGGTTTTGGTGATGTGATGCCGAGGATGCTGCAATAGGTTCGCCCACTCACCGTCGTTGGTCGCCAACAGCAAGCCTTCACTGTCGCGATCCAATCGTCCCACGGAAAACACCCGAGGCAAATCGTCAGGCAATAGATCGTGAAACGTAGCCCTGCCGGCGGGGTCTCGACTCGTGCACAAGAGGCCAACGGGCTTATACAGCGCTACGTAAACGAAAGATTGAGGACGCGCGACCTGGCCCCGGACCGTGACAACGTTCTGAGCGGGATCAATCGTCACGCCTTGACGCTGGACGCGTTCTTCGTCAACGGCGACTACTCCTTGCTCAATCAACCGCTCACAGGCACGGCGCGAGCCGAACCCGCAGGCGGCGAGATACTTCTGCAGACGCACATCAAACGGGCGGCTTGGTTTTGCGCAGGCCATAGGCTTTATCGCCTGGCTTCCACTCGCCTCGTTCTTTCAGAACGTCAATTCGCTCATAGCGTTTCAAAACATTTCGTTTGGCCGCAATTTTATTGGCCGACTTTAAGCTGCGATGCATGGACATAATTCAACGACTCCTATCTTGGACAACTCTCGACTGCAATTCCTTGTACAGTCTGTTCTCCTTCATGCTCCGAAAATAATGGTGGCGGGAGAAGGATTCGAACCTTCGAAGGAATAATCCAACAGATTTACAGTCTGCCCCGTTTGGCCGCTTCGGTATCCCGCCTACACTTGGAGGAGACGAAGAATACAGAAATAATCCCGCTTGTCTAGACCCCAATTCGAAAATTAGACGATCCGCTTCGTATAACTTCCTTTATCCTCTCCCATCGCCAGCGGATTGGAGAGAATCAGTTGCGCCGTAATTGCATCACGCAGAGCAGCCCGCCCTTTCAATTGAGGGCGAGGCCGATTTTCCCCAGTGGTGCTTAATCCACTGATCGGAATAATCGGCATATTCATGCGCAAATAATTCAGATTCACCAATAACGTGCGTGGATTCACGAATGCGTTGACGCTTTCATCCCGGCGATGATCCGGCAAAGCGTAGGCCAGCTCGGTGTTTAACGCACTTTCGTCCAAGGTCGTATCGATCGCTCCTAACCGCACATCATCCGAGACCGGGGCACGGGGCAATTCCACCGGCCGACGTTGTTCTTCCGTACGATCAAATCGCATCCGCCGCCGTGCATCGCGGCTTCGTCGCGTTGATCGCTCTGCCTCGGGCATCGGCGGCGGGGCTTGCCTCTGAGTGACAGGCGGAGGCTGCACTTCTTGGACAGCGGGCGGGTCGGCGCCTAATTCTTCAAAGAATTGGCGCATCTCTTTTTCAAGCGTGCGCGCTTCCTCCTCAGTCTCTGGCTTGCGATTCGGAGAGCGCTGACGCCCCTGCCCACGCTCCTTCGTACGGGAAAAGAGCTGCGCCACCACCCAGAAAAAGGCAATGATCAGCCAGACAATGACCTCTCCGCCAATCCCATTTTGGGCTAAAATCGTGGACATATCAGCTCTTCTCCCGGCGATCCGGCCGCATCGTTAGCTCTTCGAGCCTTTCTCCTCATCACGCGACAGCGATTCTCGCATTGAGGTGTCGGCCAGAATATTCTGCATGCGATAGAAGTCCATCACACCCAACTGACCTTCTTGGAACGCCTTCGCGATCGCCAACGGCACTTCGGCTTGAGCCTCAATCACTTTGGCCTGCATCTCCTGCACGCGAGCGCGCATTTCCTGCTCATAGGCAATCGCCATGGCACGGCGACCTTCGGCCTCGGCCTGGCGAAGTTTTTTGTCCGCTTCCGCCCGCTCGGTTTCCAGTAACGCACCGACGTTAGCGACTTCGCGCGTACCGCTTACACCCGCCACACTAACATCGGCAATATCAATCGAGACAATTTCAAAGGCGGTTTGAGCATCTAAGCCGCGTCCCAACACACGCTGACTAATGTGATCCGGATTTTCCAGCACGTCCTTGTACGTCGACGAAGAACCAATGGCGCTGACAATGCCCTGACCGACGCGGGCGATAATCGTGTCTTCCGTAGCGCCGCCAACCAAACGTTCTAGATTCGCGCGAACGGTAACACGAGCTTTGACCAACAACCGAATACCGTCCTTAGCCACAGCATCCAGCATGCTGGTTCCTTTGGCGGGATCAGGGCAATCGATCACTTTCGGATTCACACTGGTCCGCACTGCGTCATAGACATCCCGTCCGGCCAGATCGATCGCGGCCGCTTGCTGGAAGCTCAGTTCGATGTTGGCTTTGTCCGCCGCAATCAAGGCCTGGACAACATTAATAACATTACCGCCAGCCAAGAAATGTGCTTCTAACTCGTTGGTGCTCAATTGCAGCCCGGCCTTCACAAGCCGAATACGTGCATCGACCATTACATTCGGGGGTACGCGACGCAGCTTCATGGCCACAAGCGTGAACAGCTTAACACGTGCTCCCGAGGTTAACGCTCGCACCCAGGTGCCCAGGAATGAGAAGAAGATCCCAACCAGCACAAGAACGGCGATGGCAATTAAGATGACGAATATATTACCAGCAGCTTGCATACTTACTCTCCCAATTTGAGGGGTGGTTTCGATTCATGTTGTTGTTCTGAAATGGGCAATGGCGGTGGGCTCGTTGCTGGCAGGGGCGCAGGCCGCATCGCTAAAAGGAGTGCGCCAAATCCAGACAACATAACAATCCACGTAATCCACGGTCCTATGATAGGTACATTTACGCCAAGGTAAAGGAAAAGCAAGCCAAGCAGCAAGGCAATCGTGGCTGTGCCAAATGATTGCACCCCTCGCCGTCGCAACAAAATGCCGCCGAGGGCCAGCGCCACAATCATGCGGCTTGCGTACAGCAAGATTCCGTACAGCAACGCCAGCACCAAAGCCAACGGCAAACCAATCAGTGTTAACGCCACAAGCAGGATTCCCAGAGGGATGAAAATAAACCAAATTGCCCCAGCCAGAAAGCTTTTCCAAAAAGAACTACGAACGCACCGTACTGAGCGGCCCGCGTACTCCGGCAACAGGACAAGGAAAAATAATCCCCCCAGCAACGTGGCACCAAATAGATACACCTGCCCCAACCAACCAGTGGCCACCCATTCTCGCCGGACAGGCTGGATCCCAGGCTCGACCGGCCGTGACCGCCTCACGCGCGGCACAAGACGGGCACGCTCTCCAGGATCAGAATCATCACGATGCCGAATCTGGCCGCCAATCTGAGCGCCAGGCAGAACATTGATGTGGCCGGGCCGCGCATCGATATCCCCATCAATTCGACCCGCCACTATTAATTGACTCGCCAGCACGCGAACATTTCCTTCAATGTGGCCGGACAAGATAACTTTCGGCGCCATAATCAGGGCATTTCCTCCCACTCGGGCTAGCCCTCCGATCTCAATCATATCCCCGGCAAAGGCCATCAAATTCCCATCGCACCGGCCTTCGAAGTGGATATCTTCCTTCGCTGCCAAGCGCACATTTTGCCGCACAAATGGGCTCCCCTCGAGACGTTCTGCAAGTAGCCAAATATCCTGCCCAAACACACCGTTCAAGTTCGCCGTGCGTGCCGCCCCGAAGAATGCCTGCTCCATCTGACCTGAAATGGTAATAGAATCAGCCGCGACCCAAAGCTCATTCGATTCAATAGCGGGCGAGGTCAGCGTGTACTGAGCTTGTCTTTTAAACTGCGCCGCCTGCCCGCTGATCAGAGTGATCGCCAGCCAGCAAAAAAGTGCGATGCACACGCATTGGATCTTCTGGCACAGCACACTCATCATGTCGGAACCGAACCATCAACCGCAGCCTCCTTGGCGGAAGCCGTCACTTCGCGAACAGTCAAATGATTTCCAGTTACATGCACCACACGAACGCGAGCGCCCACATCAATCCACTTCCCTTCCGCAACTGCATCCAATCTCTTGCCATCAATACGGATCAGTCCGGAGGGACCCAACGGCGAAATGGCTTCGCCCTCTTTTCCAAAATAGCCACGCTGCGTCGTCCGCGCTTGCGTATCACCAATGATCGCATCCGACAACGTCAACGATTTACCCACTCGTGTGCGTGGCAGAACTTGAATCCAGACCACGAGCGATATGCCCAAAAACACGAGGATCAAAAAGGCCACGAACGCACCTTGTTGGGGACCAAAAACATTGAAACCCACAACCATAGCCCCCAGCAAGGCCACAGCGCCCAGCACACCCAGCACACCGCCGGGCACAAAAATTTCAGCGCCCAGCAGCAGCAACCCCGTCAGTAAGAAAACGACAAATAATTCAGTTGCCCCCATTAGATTCTCCTGACTCAATCGCATCCACGACAATTCGGCTTCCATGTGTCTCCACAATGCGAACCGGGCGGCCCGCCTCGACAAACTCACCTCGGGTTATTACATCCAAGCGGACATCATCAAAAACTGCGCTGCCAGCCGGATACAGCGGGCTGTCCGTTATGCCTTCCTTCCCCAACCATGCCGACGTGTCCTTGGAAGATGTGTAGCCCGTTTCCCTGGACGTGGATTCAGCCAGAACCAATTTTTGGAAAATGGTGGTGTCCGGTATGAATTTACCCAACACAGCAGCCCCCGCTCCGGCACCAACAATAGCGACTGCCAACTTCAGGAACGGCACCTGCAGTTCCGGCAACGACGGAATCCACGGATCGCCTGGCAATCGCTCCACCATCGCATTCAAAATCCCCCACAATACCAGAGCTAACCCCGTAATACCAACCACCCCAAAGCCTGGCAAAAGAAAGAGTTCCACAAAAATTAAGGCCACCCCAATCATGAACAAGACAATGTCCTCGTTTCCAGCCAATCCCGCGATGTGATGCCCCAAGAAGAACAGCATCAATAGAATCACGCCCAGGATCCCCGGCACTCCGAATCCCGGAGATTGAAATTCCAGGTAGATCCCCAAAAACCCCCCCATCATCAGCAAAGGACCAATGATTTGCAGAAAACGGGCAATCCGCTCAGCCAAAGTAATTTCCAAATCCACCCGCACTGCCTCGGCGAAACCCAACAAGTCAAGCAAGGCGTCAAAGTCATCCACGGTTCCCTCGGATAAAAGCGGGCGCTGATCCTCTCCGAACCGCCGTTCCGCCTCGGCATTCGTCATAGTTAATAACTGACCTTCCGCGCTGATCACGACATCATCGATAATCAACTCCACTTCCGGTCGCACCATGGCCGAGGCCAGGCGCTCGTCCCGTCCAGATCGTTGGGCGATCCCCCGCACCAACCCATCCACATACGACATGATTTTCTCACGCTCGGCATCAGGAAGTGGCTGAATCCCCCCCCCGGCGACATCAGAATCGGCATCGCATCACCAATTTTGGACCCGGGTGCCATGAATATGTAATCGCTAGCCAAGGCGATAATTGCACCGGCAGAAATCGCATTATTTTCCACAAATATATACGTGGGAACCTCGACGCGAGCGATCAAGTCAACAATATCTTCAGTCACATTGACAGCGCCCCCCGGAGTATCCATAGGGAAAAAAATCGCATCCGCCCCCAGGGCACTGGCTTCTCTGAACCCGCGCCGAACCACATAGAGCAGCGCAGGCTCAATCGCCCCTCGAATCGGCAGCACATAGATCGTGGCATCGCTCTTTTGTGCTGGACGCTCAGGATCCACCTCGATTCCTTCGTCAGCAGTTGCCTGCCAAGGTTGAAGCTGAGTAAAACCTAAAACGGTCACCACCGCCCCCAGCAATATGATCCACCGATATTTCATCATCTAGGCCTTTCGAAAAACGTCATACCCACATAATGTAGCATAGATAATTCGAAACTGACTACATATCGTTATAGAGCAAGGGACAACTTGACATCGCTTCGCGCTGAATCCTAGGCTCAGACCTGCCAAAGAACACGACAAGGAATACTGTATGACCTCACTGACGCATTCAGACAGCGATCTACCTCGCTTGAAATATTATATGTTCGACTGGGACGACAACATCCTGCATATGCCCACAACCATCCACCTTGAACAAAAGACCGAGCAGGGCTGGAAAACCATTGATGTTGGCACAGCCGAATTTGCCAAGATCCGCCATGATACAGAGCAATATCGTCCCCTGAATGGCGACTGGGATCAAGCCTTCAGCGACTTTTATGATTCCGGTCACCGCGGCGCGCAATCGTTTCTCGAGGACACTCAGGTGGCGCTGCAACCGGTGATCGACAGGCCCGATCAAGCGGCCCCTAGCTTCCATCGCTTCAAAAAGGCCCTGATCGAAGGGTCACTATTCGCCATCATTACGGCTCGGGCCCACTCCGCGTTATCGATACGGAAAGGAGTCGAATACTTTATTGCCCATGCCTTAAATGATGAGGAGCGATTGCAGATGATCAAAAATCTTCGGCGCTTCATCAAACTCTTCGGAGAAGACGGCACACTGCTCACCGATGGCGAAGTTCTGGCTCGTTACCTTGATCTTAATCGGTATCGAGGGGTGAGCTCGCCCGAATTTCAACAGATTATGGGCCGCACTCCATCCAGCGCCGAAAGTCCGGAAGAAGCCAAGCAATTCGCCGTCCAAGATTTTGTCAAACACGTCATCAACATGATCCGGGCGCGCGGTGTGGAAGCCTCCATCAGCATGGGCTTTTCCGACGACGACCCACACAATGTCGCTGCTGTAACCGACTATTTAAATCAAGAACTGGCTCGCCAATTCCCAGATGTCAAATTTGTCGTGTACAACACCGCCGATCCCGCCAACATCAAGCAACGGAAAGTCGTGATTCGAGGGAAATAGGAACGCATTCCTCTTTTGCGAGTTCCGTGGCACAAAGGCGAGTTGCACAATGACAGTGCGGTCGTGTAGCCTTAAATGACGAAACACCCAAAGACCCAAGTTCCAAAGAAGCCCAAAGCTCGAATGACAAACTCATCGGATATCAACAGCCAGGGGCGAGAGAAGCCCTATGATCTGGAAGAGCGGACGGCACTGTTTGGGGAAGCAGTTATTGAATACCTGAAAAAGGTTCCGATCACTCCAATTACGCGACGTCTTATCGATCAACTGGTTGGGGCAGGAACAAGCGTGGGCGCAAACTACGGCGAGGCTGATGATGCCGTATCTAAGAAAGACTTCCGGCACAAGATATCTATCTGCAAACGCGAAGCCCGAGAGGCAAAATATTTTCTTCGGATGTTGGCGAAGGCTGTGCCTGAGTTAAAGGATGAAGCAAGGATATTATGGCAGGAAGCAAAGGAGCTGCACCTAAT
>SLBD01000107.1 GCA_007126515.1 Kiritimatiellia bacterium | reverse complement strand
CCGCGTCTTGGATCGCGGTATCCCCTGTATAAATGGAGACAGTTGATGAGTAAGAAAATTGGCATGATTGGGTGGCGTGGCATGGTTGGATCCGTTCTGATCCAGCGCATGCAGGAAGAAAATGATTTTGCAGGGTTGGATGCCACCTTCTTTTCCACATCACAAGTCGGCGAGCCTGGCCCCGCCTTGGGCGGCGCCCCCAAACCGCTCCAAGACGCATACGACGTGGAAGCACTCACCGACAAAGATGTGATTGTGACCTGCCAAGGCGGTGACTACACCCAACAAATGCATCCTCAACTGCGGGCAGCAGGCTGGCACGGTTTCTGGATCGATGCCGCCTCGGCGCTGCGCATGGAACCGACCAGTGTCATTGTACTCGATCCGGTAAATCGCCATGTGATTGACCGCGCCCTGGAGCGCGGCTGCAAAGATTTTATCGGAGGCAATTGCACCGTCAGCCTCATGCTCCTGGCCATTCATGGATTAATTGAGCGAGGCTGGGTGGAATGGATCACCTCCATGACCTATCAATCTGCATCCGGCGCGGGTGCAGCTCAAATGAAGGAACTGGTACTGCAAATGGCAGAAATCGGCCAGCGCGCGGGGACCGGCGCCGCCGATGCGCGAATGCCGGTATTGGATGTGGAAAAAAGCGTGACCGACTTACTGCAAAGCGCCGACCTGACGATCAATCAATTTGGTGCCCCCCTGGCGGCCAGCCTCATCCCCTGGATTGACAGGGCGATGGAAAATGGCCAAACGCGGGAAGAATGGAAAGGCCAAGCCGAGGCCAACAAGATCCTCGAGCAGGATCCGCCCCTGCCCATTGATGGCCAATGTGTTCGTGTCGGCGCCATGCGCTGCCACAGCCAAGGATTGACGATCAAAATGAAGCAGGACATTCCGCTGCCCGATATCGAAGCAGCCATCCGTTCTGCCAATCAATGGGTGCGCTGGGTGCCGAACACCAAGGAAGATACGCTCCAGCAATTGACCCCAGCGGCCATCAGTGGTCAACTGGATATCGCCATTGGCCGTGTCCGCAAAATGACCTTGGGCCCCGAATATATCACGGCCTTTACGGTGGGCGATCAGTTATTGTGGGGAGCCGCTGAACCTGTTCGACGGATCCTCCAGATCGTGCTCAATGCCTAACATTGCGAATGGCTTAAACCATGACGCATCCCCCTCAGGCAACGACCGGACGTTCCCGGCGCGCATCGAGTGGCATCACGCAACTGGATGATTTGCTTGATGATTTTCGCTTGGGAGACAATGTTGTTTGGCAAGTAGCCAGTCTTGAAGATTACCGCCACTTTGCCAGCGCATTTTATCGGCAAGCTGTTCGTGACCAGCGCAATTTCATCTACCTCCGGTTCGGACCACATGCCCCGATTTTAAAAAGTGGCCCCGGCATGGTGATCGAATCCTTTGATCCCCGCGATGGCTTCGACGTCTTTAGCGCTCAGGTGAACCGCATCATTACTCATTGGGGCAAAGAAGCCTTCTACGTCTTCGATGATCTATCCTGTCTGGTTGATTGGTGGGCGACCGATGAGCTGCTCGCCAGTTTCTTCCAAGCCACCTGCCCGTATCTCTATGAATTGGATACCGTCGCCTACTTTGCCCTGGACCGCGAACAGCACGCCGATGAAGCCGTGGCCCGCATTCGCGACACTACACAAGTCCTACTGGATTCGTTCCGCATCGAGGAAGCCGTTCATGTTCGCCCCCTGAAAGTGTGGCAACGTCACTCTCCCCACATGTTTTTACCTCACCGCGTGGAACGCGATGCCTGGATTCCGGTTCCCGAGTCGGCCGTCCCCCACACCTCCCTGATTCACGAAACCATTGCCCCTTGGGAAACGGTATACGCCGAATTGCGCGAGGCCATCGAAGCCCGCGAAGATCATCCTGCGGATCCACGAATCATCGACTTACGCAATCGATTGACCGCCATGTTGCTCGGTCCCGATTCCAAAATCCGGCGATTGGCCGATCAATATTTATCGCTGGAATCCTTGATGCATATCCGCGAACGTGTCATAGGATCCGGCCGGATCGGCGGCAAAGCCGCGGGCATGCTTCTCGCCCGTGCGATTGTGCGCCACGAATGTCGTGAAATCTCTTCGGCCTTCCCGATTCTCGACGAGGATGCGTTTCATATTGGATCCGATGTTTTCTACACCTTCCTGGTCGACAACCAGCTCTTTCGCGATCGACTTTCGGCAACGCGCAGTGGATCTGTCTCGCACGCGGAATTCGCCGAACTGGAGAATCGTTTCCTGGCAGGCAATTTTGAGCCTGCCCGAGTCCAAGCATGTGCAGATCTCTTGGATGAATTACACGAATCGCCTTTCATCGTCCGCTCCAGCAGCTTGCTGGAAGACGGATTTGGCAACGCCTTTGCAGGCAAATATCGCAGCGAATTCTGCGTCAACCGCGGCTCCAAAGCTGAGCGACTGGACGCCTTCCTGCGCGCCATCAAACTCGTCTACGCCAGCACGTTGAACCCAGATGCCCTCAGCTACCGACGCAATCGCGACATGCTCGCCAATGACGAGCAGATGGCGATTCTTGTTCAACGCGTGGCTGGCGCCGCACATGGTCGCTACTTCTTCCCGGCTTTGGCTGGCGTGGCGTTTTCGCGCAATCTCTACGCATGGACCGAGCGCATCGATTCCCGGGCCGGCATGATCCGGCTCGTCTTTGGCTTAGGCACGCGCGCCGTCAATCGAGTCAGCCGCGATTACCCCCGTATGATCGCCGTATCCCACCCTGAACTACGGCCGGAAATCGGCGACGAAATTGCCGCCTACTCACAACGACATGTGGATGTCCTCGATCTGGAGCGCGACCGATTCACCACCGTCCGCATGCCAGAAGTGCTGAAACAAGGCATCTATCGCGGACTGCATCGCTTTGTGTCCGTTCTGCAAGATGGTTATCTAACAGAACCGATTGGCAGCCGAGTCCCCAGCTCCGCCGATGTCGTTCTGACATTCAATCGATTGTTGCGCGAAACCCAATTCGTCGATGTCATCGGACGCATGCTCACCGCCCTGGAAACCGTCTACGCACATCCCGTCGACACCGAATTCACCGCCGAAGTTAAAACCGATGGCACCATTGAAATCAATTTACTGCAATGCCGCCCCATGTGGCTGCCCGGCGCCAAAGAACGAGTCCACCTGCCCACGTCGCTGACCACCGAACAAATTTGTTTTCGCGCCAATCGCTTCATCAATGGCGGCGTGGCCGATCCCATCCGTTTCGTGGTGTATATCGATCCGCGTCAGTACGGCAAGATGACAGACGAGCAAACTCGCAGCATGTTGCCGCGCGTCGTTGGACAGATCAATCAAGTCATGCGCGAACAGGGGCAGCGACTGATGGCCATGGGGCCCGGACGCTGGGGCAGTAGCAATCCTGATCTCGGCATTGGTGTCGGGTATGCTGATATTGATCAAGTTGCGGTGCTCATCGAAATTGCCCACGAAGCAGACGGCCATGTCCCCGAAGTATCGTACGGAACCCATTTTTTCCAGGATTTGGTCGAAGCAGAAATCATTTACATGCCCATCTATCCGTCCCAATCAGAAGCGGCCTTCAACGACACCTTCTTTTCCCAGGCCCCCAATTGTCTCTCCGAAGTGATTCCAGAACTGGCAGCTTATGAACCATTCGTGAAGCTCATCGAAGTTCCGGCAGCAGCCCTGGGCCGCTCCATCCACCTCGTCGCCGATCCCGAAACCCGGCAAGCTGTGTGTTATCTGGAGCACGAAGGAGACTGAGTTTTGAATACAATCGGCGTGAGGGAGTCTAAGGCTATAGAAGGTAAACCGGCTCGCTCGGTGAGCTCGCCCTACCCTCCAGACCTTCCAATCAAAGGTAGGGCGAGCTCACTGAGCGAGCCGCACAAAGGAATGGATAATTACATTCGAATAATATAGTCAGCCGATCAAAAGGACACCCAATGAATCGACAATCACTACATTTATTTCTCATCAGCCTTTGCTTGGCACTGCCCGGCATCGCCGCTGCCCAATTGACAGGTGACGAATTGATGCAACGAGTGCGGTTTTCCTTGCCGACGGTACCGCTGCTGATTTCCGGCGAACTTCAATCCCGTGATCGACGCGGCAATATCGTCCAAGTCAATCCAATCGAGATGCGACTCGCCTGGGGAGACACCGTGCCGCATGCCGAATACTCGGTGCTCGATCGCTTCGGGGCTGTGCAAGAGCGTGTCCGGATCGAATGGCCCGCATACGGCCAAACCCAACAGCGTTGGTGGACCGGCGCCCCTCTGGAAGAACAACCGCTCACCGATCTCAGCCAGTTGGTGGAGGGTCTGGAACTGAGCTGGTCCGACCTGAGCCTGACGTTCTTATGGTGGGAAGGCGCCCGGCGCGTCGGATCAGAACGCGTCCGTGGCCGGGCCACGGAGATCGTTGAGATCCCTGCTCCAGCAGATGCAGAGTTGGCCTTTGACCGTGTCCGGCTATGGATCGACCCCGAAGTCAACTTGCTGATGCGCGCGGACACACTCGATCGGCGCGGCCGAATGATTCGCCGTATCGAAGTGCGCAGCTTGCGCAAGATTGACGAGATCTGGATGATCCAGAATCTAGACATTCTCTCGCGCGACAGCCGAGAACGAATTACCCTGCGGGTCCGCGACGTGGAAGAAGCCGGCTAGTCAGCTCCTTGCTGCTCCCACCATGACCGAATTGCTTGCGCCTCCGCCTCGGCATTCATATCAAGGGGCAGCACGTGGCCGGCATCGTTGACATCTAGCAGCGTTATATCTGGCGCCTCCAAACGTTCCAACCATTTCCGTGTGGCATCACTACTCACCACATCGTCCCGTCCAGGAAGGACCACGCGTACAGGTATAGCGATGACTGCGGGAGCTTCATGGAATGAATCAATCGCCTCGTACAGCAGGGAAAACAAACTGAGAGGGACAAACGGATCGCGCTGCGTGCGGGGACGTGGATTTGCTGTGCGCAGATGGTCATCAAATAAACTTTCCACCACCATTCGCTGCGGGTGGATCGCACGCCCAATTTCGAACCATCTACGCGAAGAAAGCACAGGACTGCGTGCATCCGAGACCGCCACCATCGGGGCATAAAGAATCAAGGCATCTGCATCGAGTTGGAGCTGCATTGCCAGACCGGCTGTTAGACATCCGCCCAGGGAATGCCCGGCAACAATCACCGCATCGTGCGCTTTCCGTAGAGTCGCGATCTCTTGCTGAATCGCCTCTTCCCAATCACCGGGCGACAAGTCGCGCTTAACCGACAACGGCTCGCCCCACCCCGGCAGCCGCATCGCGCGCACATGGAATCCCTCTTCGGCCAATGCAGGAGCAAGACGCTCCCACGCGCCGGGGCCATCTCCGAAACCGTGCACTAGCAGAATTGCAACATCGCCTTCGCCAATAACAAAAGGACGGCTGGACTCGATCACCCCATCCACCCCCCGAACAACTTGACTCTCCCAACGATGATGACGGTACGCGAAGAAGGCATTGGGCACTAAAGCAAGCAAGCTTGCCAACAGCAACACCCCCACCCAAACGCGTACATGTCGTTTTGTTTTTGAATCCATGAATTGATTACCGCAATCCCCACCATACCCCAGATACTCTAAGCCACAAAGTCCAAGCGCCCGCTTGTCCGCCGTAGCCGCTTCGGCCAACGCCATACCAAACACCCAGCTCATCCCCAAAAACTCAGCAGCGAAGTCGAGACATCTGCGGCGCTGGGTAACGCTGAAGATTCCTCCACTGCGTCCCGTCGCTGCACTCCGGGACTCCGGTCGGAATGACCGCCCTTTTCGATTGACGATAGCGGACGACGAGAACGATGGACGATTAGATAATTACTCTTTACTCGTAATCCGCTCTCGT
>SLBD01000048.1 GCA_007126515.1 Kiritimatiellia bacterium | reverse complement strand
GTGCAGCAACACCATGACTACATCTGCACAGAAATACTGGCATCGCAATTAGACGCTGTTGATACGGCCGACAACGGCACCGAATGGGATCTAAACGGCCACTCAGCGATGATTGAAATTCATCGAATCTGATATCATAGTCTCTGCCGAGCCCTGATATCAGAGGGCAGATGATCCCATGGGGGTTCATGAGTAAAGACGCCATGGGAGTATAGGTGCTGGTCGTGCGTGTTCGTTCGCTGAGCTTGCCGCAACCAAGCTGTCCACAATACGTCACGCTCTTCTGTCGAAAGTTGCTTCAGCTCCAGATCCTCTTCACTTAAGAATTTATCGCTCATGATAAGTGTCCAAGCAATAGATTATACCATTTACATAAACTTTTCGGTGTAAACCTTGGGGTAGGGCGGGCGGTCCCTCGCCCGCCGCGGCTCGCTCGGTGAGCTCGCCCTACCTCCCTGATTAATACCGATATGTATATGTGTTTGGTATCACTACCAAGTTAGAGCGGAGACTTACCACTTTTGCACTCATCTTTGTAGCTTATTGCTCAATCTCCCCCAGTCGATGATGCTAATTTGTTCGGGGCGGAGGCTTGAGGCGATATTCAGTTCCGCCAGTTGATGGCTTACGGTGTGTGAGTCGGGTACGACCTGCCGGGGCGCTTTTTGTAAAATGGTGCCGAGTTGTTTGCGGCGTTGTGAGAAGCTCCATTTGACGAGTTCCCGAAAGTGGGGCTCGTCGCGAAGGTCGATCATGGGCCGATCCCGACGATACAACTCCACTAGAGCAGATCGAACTTCGGGTGGCGGATAAAAGCAGGAGGGGCTGACATGCTTGCGAATGACAACGTCATAGTGCAGTTGAGCATGAATGCTTAATAACCCATAGGCTTTGCTGCCCGGTTGAGCGACGAGCCTTTCCGCAACATCAGACTGGAGCATGACCACGAATCGCAAGGGGCGGTCCGGACAGTCGATCAGTTCCACTAACATCCGGGTCCCGGAGGAATACGGCAGATTTGAGATTACATGGGTGATGCCATGCCGTTGGACGAGTCCGGGGAGATCAGATTCCAGTGCATCTGCTTCAATCAATTGCAGGTCAGGGCAATGTGCAAAAGCTTCTCGTAAGTAGGCTGCAAGCCGTGGATCTTTTTCAATCGCCGTGACATGGCGACCGGCACGGATCAAATGCTCAGTCAGGACACCTAGTCCGGGGCCAATTTCGAGGACATGGTCATCCTCGTTCAGATGAGCTGATGCAAGAATGATGTTCAGGATGTTTTGGTCGATGAGGAAATTCTGTCCCAGTACACGACTGGGAATGATCTGCCGCTCCGTAAGGAGCGTCCTGACTTCCGAAGGTCGCGTCCGCTTCATTTCGGGTGCCACGGATTGGGGCGGCGAGCCAGACGTGCAGCCAGCTGGATGGCTGCTTGCATGCTGGATGGATTCGCTTGGCCTGTGCCTGCCAAGTCGTATGCGGTCCCATGATCGGGAGAGGTGCGCACAAATGGGAGTCCGAGCGTCAAGTTAACGCCGTTTTCAAAGGCGACCATTTTGAAGGGGGCGAGGCCTTGATCGTGATACATAGCCAAGACGGCATCGAACTCGCCTTGTCGCACTTGATAGAACACGGTATCTGCCGGAATTGGTCCCGCAATACGGACCCGAGGATGTCGGAATGCCCGCAGGACGGGGGAAATGATGCGGCGCTCTTCATCACCAATCGCCCCGCCATCACCTGCATGTGGATTTAGACCACATATCGCGATGCGCTGGGAACGCAGCCCTAACCACTGTAGTGCATCGGCGGTATACGATAGGGCCTCGCGTACACGGGCCCGGGTCAGATGACGCGAAACATCGCGAATCGGAATATGCCGTGTGCACAAAACCACCCGGAATTCATCATTCAGCAGCATCATTTCCACATGCTTGACTCCCGCACATTGCGCCAGAAGTTCTGTATGGCCGGGTACGTTCAGCCCAGCCCGCATGAATCCTTCCTTTTGGATGGGAGCTGTGACGAGCGCGTCGAGGATTCCTTGCTTGGCCCAATGTGCCGCTGTCACGATCCAGTGATGTGCAGCCCGGGCGGCTGCTACCGAGATTTGTCCCGGGCGGCGCACCAGCGAGATGGGGGAGTGGGGAAGGTGAACGCTGACAAGATTGGATCCGCGAGGAAATGGAGCCGGAGGCTCCCATACCGGAATGGGTGGCCGACTCTTTTCTTTGGCAAGAGCTTGAATGAGGTTGGCATTCCCAATCAGTGCCAAGCGAGCCGTCGGAGAGCTTTGTTCAATGGCAGCAGAAAGAGCAATTTCGGGCCCAACGCCATTAATGTCGCCCAGCGTGATGCCAAGAATCGGATTGCGCTTACTCACGAGGGCCCCTCAAAATGAGAGAGAATCCGTTTCCCGCTCGAAGATATGTACGTGGTGGCGATTACGAAGCCGGTTCATCCAAGCCCGGTAGGCTCGCTGCTCCTCTGCTTCGCGAAGTTCCCTGGCCAGTTGATCGTGAACCTCATCAAATGTGACTCGCCCTTCCTGACGTCGATCTGCGACATGGATGATGTGCCATGTCGTGGCTTCCGGTAAGGATATCGGAGCGCTGGTTTCGCCCGGATGAAGTGCGGCAGAAGCAGCTGCCAATTCGGCGCGCAGGTAGCGTTCAGGATTAATCCAGCCGCGGTCTCCGCCTTGCGCTGCGAATCCATCGCTGGAATGGGTGCGGGCAAGCTCCGCAAAGTCAGCCCCATCACGAATGTCGGCAACGAGTTGTTCAGCGAGCTCGGCCACGGCTGTCTCGGGGAGCTCTGGGGAGGGGCGCAGAGTGATCATCCAAATGTGAGAGGCGGCAGTGATTTTGAATTCGTCCTGGCGTTCTTCGTACGCGGACCGTATTTGGCGTGGCGAAATCGGCGCAATCATACCTCGTAGTGATTCGCCGCGCATCATGCTAATGGCAATATTTTCCCGAATTTGGTCTCGCCACTCCTGCATGGCGAGGCCTTCTTCTGCCAACGTTTGAAGCAGGGCAGTCCGACTCCCCCCAAACTCTTCAGCAATCATGGATTGCACATGATCATCAATGGCTGCTGCAGGTATCTCGAATTCTCGCGTAGAAAATTCTTCTAGGATCAAGGCTCGATCAATGGCGTTTCGCAAGATGTTTTCATATGCCTCATCAATCCGATCCATCAACTGTTGGCCTTGGAGCTGACGGCTCCAGCGCATCATCAGCGGTTCCAAGACCATTTGGATCTCTCCATGCGTGATCGGACGTTCATTGACCATGGCGACGACGCCATCAACTTGGATCACTTGTCTGGCTTGCAGCGACATGCCTGCCACCAAGATGATTAGACTCCCTAAAATAATATTTTTCATACTCGCTAAAGTGGCTCCATTTGCAGATAAGTCAATGGCCATTTGACTTCGTATCTTCTGTTGTGTCCGTGTCGGTCTCATCCACGTCCGATTTATCTTTGGGTGGGGCGGGGGGCGCAATTTCACATTGAGCTGTAAGACCAGCTCCTTCTTCAACTTGCAAATGCTCTGTGGTGAGAGATCCGATAAAATGTCCGTTGCTCCGCAATACCACTTCGCCCGTGGCTATAATTGTGCCTTCCAACACGCCTTCGATTTCCAGATTCTCAACCTGTAAAGGTTTGTTGATCTTGCAAACGGCGCCCGGACCAATCCGCAAATGACGAGTTATGATCATCTCCTCGGGTATGGAGAACCCCTCAAGGAGTTCCAGTGTGCGATAGACTTTAATATCGCCACTTTTGATCATGCCGGAGACAGATAAGTCATTGGTCTGAATGGTGGCACCATCGACAATTGCATTGCGGGTGACGGTGACTTTCCCGGCGGTAATCAGTTCGTCTCGAAATCCGCCGGTGATTGTTTCGTTCTTGAGGCTGAGTCGCGCTCCACACTTGGGACATTGCGTGGCTTCTGCGCGCCCCCTGATCACAAAATGATATCCGCATGCATAGCAGACAATCTCGTTTTGGGTTGGCATGACGGTGCGTCCAATCCCCTTGGACGCGGTGGCACCGGATGCTTTGCTTGCAGCTTTGGGCTTATCTTCTGGTTCTTTTTGATCGTGAGAAGAATACCGCGGAGCGCGCTTGTGAAGCTGCGTTGCGCGCAGCGTTACAAGCCCGTTCACATACCCGGATTTGCCGCGATCAAACATGCCAATTATTTCTAATGAATGTCTTGAGTGGCCATGATTAGAGACCAAAAGGCGGGAGGCTGCATTGCGCCTTCCCGCCTCAAGATCCCATAACCTGACTGCTCAAAGAATTACTTTTCGCCGATTTTAGGAATGGTCTTGGCCGGTGGGGCAAACGTGCTGCCACCACTGCTGCCGACCGGTTGTCCTGACGGGTTGACCTCTGAGCGGCCAATAAAGGTCACACCATCTTCTACGGTAAGACGCTTGGCCTTGATATCGCCTTGAACTTTGGCCGTCGCCAACATTTGGATACGATCTTTGGCGGTAATGTTGCCAGTGATTGATCCCTCTAGTGAAACGGATTCAACAAACAGATTTCCTTTGATCGTGGCGCCTTTGCCTATGGCGGTGTTGCCTTCGCAGTGTAAATCGCCTTCCAGTTTGCCGTTGAATTGGATCGATCCGGCTGTCTTGATCGTTCCCGTGATTTCAACATCGGCGGCAATGATTGTTTCAGTGTCTTTGCTGATGTCCATGTGTTGCTTTCCTTTGTTCGGTTAGGTTATGGGTTATTCTTTTGGTGAATCTGTGTCTTCGCTGATGGGTGGCGCTTCGGGAGCGGCATCGCTGGGTGATTCCGTGGACTCCTCGGACACGGCTGGCTCCGCTTTTGTCGCGAGCGGTGACCAGGTTCGACGTGCCGATCCAGAGCTGCTTTGTAGTTGATTGAGTCTCTTGGCAAGCACGGATTCTCGATGTCGGATTCGCTCAATCTCGTCTTCAGCCATCTTTTGTTGATGTGCCATGGTCCGCTCTTGCCTGCGGAGTGCATTTTGCGCCTCCTGGTAGGATTTCCGTAACTCCAACAGCTCGGATTCCCGTTTCTTGCGCTGCTCGCGTTCGCTCTCATAAAAGCGCTTCTGTTGGTCGAGGCGCATTTGAGTGCCTTTGGTTTCCTGTTCGAGCTGAATGGCCCGGTAGTTGAGTTGTTCCACTTCCTGGGCTCTTTGTTCCTGCTCATCCCGTAACAGTTCACGTTGACGGTCCAAGTCCATGGAGACGCGTTGGAATTCTGCTTCGAGGGTTTGGCGATCATCGCGGGCTTGTTCAAGCTGCTGATTGAGCTCTTCCAAGGTCATATTGAGGTTGCCTAGTTGCGCATCATAGTTGCGTTCCCGTTGAGCTTGTTGGGCATGAGCTTGCTCAAGGGCCTCTTCCCATTGGGCTGCAATATCTGCGCTTTCCGATTCTTTCTGGCGGAGCTGCGCTTCAATCTGTTGCACTTGAGCGCGTGCCTCTGCAGCGGCTGTCTCTTGTTGGCGAATAGCTTCCTGCAATTCACCCAGTGCCGTTTCTGAGTCCCGGATTTGGCCCTGTAGTTGCAGGAGGTCTGCGTCGGCGGACTGGCGCCGGGACAGCTCTTCTCCATAATTCTTCTTGGTTTGAGCAAATTCGGCATCGCGGCGTTGAGCCCGATTCCATTCCTCTTCGAGCAGCGCCTTGTATTGGCGGAGATCACTCTCTAGCTGGTCCATGCGAGCTTGTTGTTCGGCTTCTGCTTTTTTGAGCTCGGCAGCAGCTTCTTCCAGCGCGGCTTCTTGTTCGGCATAGGCCGTGACTTGTTCGGTGAGTTCAGCCTGAGCTTGCTCCAACTCTTGAATTCGTGCCTCTGCTTCTTCTCTGGCTTGCACCAAAGGCTCTCGCTCGGCATCCCATGCAGCTTGTTGATGCTCGATCTCTAGTTCTACCTGATCGGCCCGCTCGGTGGCGGCTTTCAGGTCTGTTCGCAACTGATCAACGAGTTGGGCGGATTCGGCATCGCGTTGCCCCGTTTCTTCTTGTTCTTGTTGATACGTTGCTTGCAATGCGGCCAATTCTGCCTGCACGGCTGAGGCTTGTTCGCTAATCTCACGTTCCGTGCGAGTTTGCTCGTCCAGTTGCAGTTGCAGGTCGTTGAGCTCGCTGGACAGTCGAGCGGCTTCCTGTTCTGCTCGCTGAACGCGTTCCTGTAAGGCGCGTTCGGTGGATTGAGAGTGCTCGTCCAGCTCGCGAATCCGTTCTTCCTGCTGGCGGGCAAATTCTTCTCTTTCAGATAGGCGATCTTTTGCTTCGCGAAGTTCGGCGCTGGTTTGGGCCAGTTTGCTTTCCACGTTATTGGAGCGGCCAGCCGCCTCCTCGAGTTCCGATTCGAGCTCCGCTATCTGGCCTGCCAGCTGTTCTTCCCGTTCAGCTGCCGCCTGTTGGATGTCTTCGGTAAGCGCCACTTGAGCGGCTAACTCTTCCGTCTTCTGGCCGGCAATGGCGGCATCCAGTTCCTGATTCAGCCGCCGTATGTCGGCTTCCATCTCGCGGATGCGTCCTTGCAACTGTGACTGCATGTCTTCAGCCGTTTGCCGTTGGCGTTCCAGTTGTTGTTCTTTTTCGGAGAGGATGCCTTCGGTAACATGCAGTTGGCCCTCCATTTCATCCAGTTTGCTGCTCAGATCTGCAATGCGGCGTGTTGCGGCAGTCTCAGACTTGGATTCGTTCAATTCCCGCAGTTGAGATTCCAATTCGCGCTCTCGCTCGGCGGCTACCTGCTGCACCCGCTGTAGCTCATTGCTCAAGGACTCAGCTTGCGTGGCCGCTGCTCGCAGCGATTCAGTTTCGCTCTCGAGCGCGGCCTTCTCGGCTTGGACTTGCTGCAATTGAGCCTGAAACTCTTCATCGCCTGTTGTTTTGACAGCCAAGGTTTCTGCTTTCAGCTCCTCAATTTCAGCCGTTAATGTACGAATCTGTTCTTCGTAAGAAGCTTGAGCGGATTCTTTTTCTTTGGATTGGCTCTCAAGTTCTTCGATGCGTTTTTGGAGGGGGGCTGTTTGATCTGAAGAATCGGCCACCTCTTTCAGTTGTGATTGGAGCCGTTCGACTTCATCCTGAAGCTCGGCTTGCTTTGAGGCGCTGGCATCAGATTCATTTTGGGCGGCTGATGCATCTGCCAATTCCTTCTTCAGCCGCTCGATTTGTTCCGATGCTTCGCTCTCTGCTGCGATCGCTTCTTCACGTGCCGCTTCTTTGACTGACTGCACTTGTTGCTTTAGCTCTTTGATTTTGGCTTCGTACTCTGTGGAGGCTTTCAATTCTGCTTCTGCCGCAGCCTGTTTTGCAGCTGCCAGTTCCTTCTTCAGCTCGTCTACAGCTTGAGTTGATTCTTCAGGAGGGGTGGGGCTGGCGGCTTTGCCACTGAGTGAAATCTTGGGCCGACTCCGAGGCGGGACGTTTCCACTAGCTGCAATGGGTTGAGTGGAAGAAGGAGAGGCCAGCATGTCCGCGACGGTCAGAGTTTCATTGGTTTCCTGATTAACGACCTTGCTGTCTTCTTGGATCGCGCCGTTTTGAAGAAAGTCCCGGACTGCGTCCTTATTGATCGGGCCAAAATTTTGACCGTTCGTCAGCTCTACGACCCAACGCATACCCAGCTCAGGGACTGTTTCCACAGAGATCCATTTAAGCTTATCCTGTGATACTTGATTGCCCGGAGCGATTCGGCAATTGTCAGCCCACGACCGCAATTGCGATAATGTTATCGGACCGTATACGTCGCCATCATCAGTTTGCAGATACCAAGAGCTGGCATCAGAGTTTCCTTTGGATAAGTCAGGCATGATGTGTCCTCGATTCAGTTTGTTCTGTTTGGTTGAAAATGCTGATTTTCCGCACTTGTTGTTGTAGAAATCTGCCTCGGCTTAGTAAAGCAAAATCTGGCTGTCGGCGACGGCGTATCAGTTGCCGTGAATCATAAATGTGACCTGTTCAGTGATGGATTCGCCGCTGTTGCGATCTGAAATGCGAACTTCCACCACATGCTCACCGGGTTGAATGGGCCGAGCCGACTGCAAACGTTGTCGGGCATAGAAATCCTGCCGGGGGCTGAGCCCGCGCTCCAGAAGCGAAACCGTTGTGTTCATCAGTGGTTCTGTGGAGCCCACATCGGCGCGAAATAATCGCACATTTTTTGTCATATTATAGACAAATCGCCCATCCTCGCGATCTTCGGGGCGAGGATTGCGGAATTCTACGTAAACAAACATGTGTTGGACATGATGTGGACGGAGCGGGATGTCGGGAATCGGCTCGTACAAGGCAAATCCGGTGACGGAGCGAGCCAGCTCCACCTTTGTAATTTGGAGATGAGGTACAGCTGGATCGGCTTCGACGGGTTCTGGTCCGGCAACTGGAAGTGGGGGAGGCTCGGGAACGAGCTCTTCTTGAACGGTCGGGACGGCCTCCTCTGGCGTGACGGGTTGCTGGGGGGGGGCGTCCAAAGCCTCTTGCCGAATCGGCAATACATCGAAGAGAAACAATAACAAGACGGTCACCAAGGTGATATTGATGAGAACCAGCGTAATGGTGCCGAATGCTAACCACACTGATCGCGACGAGGACCGCTGCGGGACAGGTTGAGGAACCATTGATTGCTCACTTGATACCCCTACCTCTGGCTGTGCGGCGATCTCCTCAGGGGGGGCTGAAGAGGTTTTTGAATCGTCTATGGGTTCAGAAGGGGGGGCAGTCCGACTCTTGAAGGAGGCTTTGGGAGGCTTTTCCGGCGGAGGCGAGAATACATCGTCGGGAGCCGGTTCGAAGGGGTGCGTGGGCACTTTGACTACTTTTCGTGGGGTTGCGGTTGACTTTTCTGGCGGCTTTTCATCGGCCGTTGACTGGGACACACCGGCAGCAGACATTTTTTCTGCAACCGAAGACTGGATGTCGGCCAACATGCGATCCAGAATCCGGGGAGGCCCATACTCAGAGACAGGACCCGGTGCGACGTGGTTGGGTTTCTTCTCCATGGGCGTATTGCGCTCTTTGGGAAACAGGCTCATTGGGGGCGGATTTAAGCATGAATCAAAGGCCAGTGCAACAGGTGAGAATCAAGCTTCCTTTTGATTCCACGCTGCAATGCAATCCTCAATGCTGAGGGTGTAGCGCTGGTTGCAGAAATGGCACTGGACCTGCACGGGTTCTTCTTTTTGAACGATGTCGACGCGGTCGGCGTAGGAAAGACAACGCACCGCAGAGGCCATTTTCTCTGGTCCACAGGTGCAGCGGAAACAGGGAGAGGAGGTATGCGACCAGGCGCAGTTTACTTCTGAAGTTTCGAGCAGACTGCGCAGTAGATCATCGGCCTTCTGATCTGTTTCATCAATCTGTTCCAGCAGCTCTCGGACATGGGGATGACTCAAGCGGTCGCGGATGACTTGAAAGGTGTCGAGATTACAGGAGGGCAGAGCTTGGAGCATGATGCCGCGGGCAACATGCACAGGCCGTTCTGGATCATCGGAAAAGGCGATGACGGCGGCGGCACTGGTTTCGATCTGATCGCTCAAGCATTGGAACGCAGCCATGTCGTCTACTACATCCATAAAACAGGGCTGAATGGTTCCAGAAGCCAGGACGGTTCCGCCCCGGCTGCGAACCACTCGAATTTCGCCAGTGTCTCCATAAAGATCATCGACACTCTCGACATCGCTGAGTTGGGCCGGATTGATCAAGCCGCGAACGGTGCCGTCTGCCCCGGCATCCACTAACAGCGTTTGTAGCTGTCCAGCATAGGACCAACGGACATTGATTCGCTCATCCCCGCCGAGTGGGGCGGCAGCCATCAAGGCGGTAATCATCCCCCGTGCCAACACGTGGGCTCCGGCGGGATCACAGTTTTGTCTGCGAATGGCCTCTGATACAGTATTTGTTGCCACCACGTATTGGACCGCAATATTCAGGTCTTCGAGACGTCCTTTGATAAGTTGATCATTCATGATTCGGATGGGGTATAGGACAGTAGCGTATTAACATGGATTGCGGCCGCTGCCGCCAGATTATGTAAATTGTAGCCGCCTTCCAAGATCGAAACAATGCGTTGATCAGCATATTCCGCTGCCAGATCCATAAGCAGTTGCGTGAGGATATGAAAATCCTCCGTTTGCCATTCCAAGTGGCTGACAGGGTCATCCGAGTGGGCATCGAAGCCCGCAGAGATCAAAATGAGTTCCGGCCGAAACGTCTGCATGGCGGGCACGAGATGTTCGCGAAGGGCCTGAATGGCGACTTCTCCTCGGCTGTGGGGCGGCAATGCAATGTTTCGCGTCATGCCTTCGCCTGCTCCGAGGCCTGTTTCTGTTTCCCAGCCGGTAAAGGGGTATAAAGGAGCTTGGTGTGTGCTGAAATAAAAGACAGAAGCGTCTTCGTAAAAAATATCCTGTGTGCCATTCCCGTGGTGGACATCCCAGTCGACAATCAGAATGCGTTGAAAGCCGTGGGTGCGTTGGGCATAGCGGGCGGCAACAGCCACGTTATTAAATACGCAGAATCCCATGCCGCGGTCGCGCGTGGCATGATGTCCAGGAGGGCGGACAACGCAGAAAGCATTGCGCGCGGAATCGCTACATACGGCATCGACACCGCACAGCGCTGACCCAGCGGCATGCAAGGCCACTTCAAAGGACCGATAGGAGACCGCAGTGTCACCCGTAGATAGTTGGGTGACACCCTGCTGGATTTCCTGTTTGGCGCCAGCGATGTAGGCCGGATCATGACAGAGGGAAATATCGGCCTCCGAAGCCATGCGACCGGGACGGCGCTCGAGGCGATCCAGAAGGCCGGTGTCTTGCAATCCTTTCAAGATTACATCGAAGCGGGCCGGCGATTCTGGATGATTCCACCCGGGATCATGATGTTTGCAGATGGGATCGGCTATGAGAATAGTGGGCAACATCAGCAGGGTGCAGGGCTCAGAAGAACGTATAAATGAATGGCGCTGCGGACTGACCGACAAAGATCAGACCACTGAGCAGCAAGAGCATAATCACAATAGGGATAATCCACCAGGCCTTGTTGTGCCAGGCGAACAAACCAAATTCGCGTAGTAGACGCAGTAAATGTCGAAAAAATCTCATCGCCTAATCCAATTGAAAGTCATTTCTCCAGTCGTCCTTCTCATCCCACTCTGGCTGTTGGCTCTTATCAAGAATAAATGATCCGAGTACGAGCGCATCCATTTCTGTCCGCATGAAGCAGCGATACGCGTCTTCGGGAGTGCAGACAATCGGTTCTCCACGCACGTTGAACGACGTATTGATGAGAATACCTTCTCCGGTCCGCTTTTCCAATGCTTTTAGGATTTCGTAATAGGCGGGATTCGTAGTGCGGTCGACTGTTTGGATGCGAGCCGAATAGTCCACATGGGTAATGGCGGGAACATCGGATCGGACTTGATGAATGCGGTCCCGCAATGAAGCGGATTCATCGGGAGCCACACAGCGGTCGGGACGCACTTGAGCCACCAAGAGCATGTAGGGGGAGGGCTCGTCGAGCTCAAAATAGTCGCTGACTCGTTCGACCAAGCAGGAGGGGGCAAAGGGCCGAAAAGATTCCCGATACTTGATCTTCAGATTCATGACCGACTGCATCTGTGGGGACCGGGCATCGCCGATAATGGACCGATTGCCCAGTGCGCGCGGTCCAAATTCCATGCGTCCGTGACAGAGGCCCACGACTTGCTGCTCATCCACACGGCGAGCAATTTCGTCGGCCCACTCCGCGCCCGTCATCTGAGTGGCTGGATATCCTTTGGCCTGCAGGAATTGTTCGATGTCTGAATCGCTAAATTCCGGTCCAAGGTACGCTCCAGACATGCTGTCGTGTATCCCATCCGCTGAGCGCGGCGCATCATTCAGCGTGTGCCACATGCACAACGCAGCACCAACGGCCCCACCTGCATCGCCAGCTGCCGGCTGAATCCAAAGAGTATCAAAGGGGCCTTCACGTAACAGCCGGCCATTGCTGACACAATTGAGTGCCACGCCGCCGGCCAAGCATAAAGCCGATTCGCCGGTGCGTTGGTGGGCGTGCCGGGCCATCCGCAAAACAACTTCTTCTGTGACTTCTTGAATCGACCGCGCCAGATCCATTTCTCGTTGAGTTAGTTCTGATTCCGCAGTCCGCGCCGGACCGCCGAACAACCGTTCAAAACCCGCGCCGGTCATGGTCAATTCGCTGAGGTATTCAAAATACTCCATGTTTAATACGAACGAACCATCGCTTTTCAGATCAATCAGGTGCTCGTAAATGGTCTCGGTGTAACGTGGCTCACCATAGGGGGCGAGTCCCATTAACTTGTATTCCCCCGAATTGACTTTAAAGCCACAGAAGTAAGTGAAGGCCGAGTACAGTAGGCCCAGTGAATGCGGAAATCGCATTTCCTCCAAGATCTTTACATCATTTCCTTGGCCGTGGCCGATCGTTGTTGTGGCCCATTCGCCGACCCCATCCAGCGTTAAAATTGCGGCCCGTTCAAACGGAGAAGGGTAAAAGGCACTAGCGGCGTGTGACTCGTGATGTTCGGGAAAGTACAAGGGGATTTCGCGTGTCGCGCCGCACGATTCGAGGGCGGCTTCGATTTCCATCGGAATCCAGAGTTTTTGTTTTAGCCACAGAGGCATGGCCATGACAAAGGATCGCCAGCCCCGGGGGGCAACCGAGAAGTGGGTTTGTAGGATCCGATGGAATTTTGTCAGTGGTTTTTCGTAAAATGCGACTGCATCAAGGTCATTCCCGCTGAGCCCTGCTTCCGCCAATACATACCGCACCGCCTGACTTGGAAAAGCGGCATCATGCTTGATTCGTGTGAAGCGCTCTTCTTGAGCCGCAGCCACAATCTCGCCATCAATGACTAAGGCGGCGGCCGAATCATGGTAAAAAGCGCTGATGCCGAGAATCTTCATGAATATTGTCTCTTGTATGTATCCTTGCCCTGTCGAGATGAATGGGCGTGCCAGCATGTATCGGTGGGGGCCGGAAACTCACGGGCCATCGGATCGATGCGACGCACGCTGAGGATCAGCCGAGCAGGCACAAAGCAAATCCAGTAGAAAGGCAGCAACAAGAGGTGGGTCAAGGCGCTCCCGACCCAAATTGCAAAACGGCGCAGCCACGCTTCCTTGCGTCCGTAGGCAAGGGGAGCAAGGATTGCCAGTAACAAGAAGATGACTGCCAGTCCCCCAATAAAGTAGGTCATGCCTGGTTTATCGAAGAGAAAGAACAATCCCGCGATTGCACCCATCACGCACATCTGGATCAATACTCGTTGCCAGAGAGGGCGACCGCTGACAGCGGTGGGAGCGTGATCCCATGGCCAGACGACATCGCGCACAGAGCTATTCGATTCCGGTGATTTCATGTCGCGAAGAGTGCAACAAATGCGCCGTTTCGGCAAGTACTCTGAAACGTCCTCGGTGGTTTTGAATTGCCGAATGCGTGATATCCTGTACCCTACTGGGTGAACAACGAAAAAGAACAAAGGTGAATGTGATGAGTGAAGCCCCCCCGCAAGACCGAAAAGATGCTGCCCCCGCCACTGGACTGTCCCGTAGAGCGCTCGTTTCTCTGTTAATCATTTGTGTAATTGCCCTTGTTGCTGTTTTGGCTCTTGCCTTGCGTTCAAGTGACGAAGTTCCAGAAGTAATTTTATCTGCGGTGGAAGTCGACTTCCCGGAGGCCGCTGACCTGAATGTGTCGCAAATCATCGATACGCTGCAAAATCCAGATGCCGAAGCCCGGGTCGGTTGGCGATATCGTGTTGTCATACAGGACGATGCTCGCGAAGGCGCATCGGGTATTGCGCGCATTGGTGGGCTGGTTACTTTTGTGCCTAACACAACGCGTGGTGATCAGGTGATTATAGAGGTAACCCGACGGGAAAGAAGTACAGCCCACGCCATCGTGATAGAGCACGAAGCATCAGGTGCTGCCGTAGCTGGAAGGCCTCGTCGTGAACCGGCCCCTCGACGGGCTGAGCCTCCCGAATCGGACATGGTCGGCCAACTGTTTCGTGGCATTGTCGAAGACATGGGACGAGAAGGAGATGGCATTGTCCGCGTTGACGGTAAAGTTGTCTTTGTGGAAGGCGCGTCCCTCGGTGAAGATGTGGAGTTTCGCGTCGTCGAAGATCTGGGACGATTTGCTCGCGGCGTCGTCACACTGCGATTTGAGTCTGAGACCGATCAAGATGAGTCGATCGAACCAGCGCCCGAAGAACCACGGCGGATGGGAAGGGAGGATCAGTCTGTAACAGTCGGACTGATGTACGAAGTCTTGGTCACGGACGTAGACCGAAACAACCCGGACACAGATGGCGTAGCGAGAATCAATGGCTTGGTCGTATTTGTGCCTGGCACGCAGCCTGGAGACCGGGTGCTCATTCGGATCACAGGCATGCAGCAGCGCAGTGCTTCGGCCGTCGTTGTTGAAAGGCTGGGGGACGAATCCGAATTGCCGCAGTAATAGGAATTCCCCCATGGCTCGAATCCTGACAGAAGAAACGACGCTGACGCGCAAGCGCAAGTCGCTTCAACAAGAAACACAAACTCTTCGCCGTATTCTTCGCATCGAGGCCATTGGGGCTAGTGTGCTACTTGTGGCCGGTCTCGGACTGTGGGTGTGGCAGGGAACAAGCTGGTTGTTTGGGGGTGGGCTGGCGGCTGGTATTTTGTATGGAGCACATCGCTTGCGCATCCGACAAAATGATCAAGAAGTCGTCAATTTGCGTGCTGGTTTAAAAGGTGAGGTCGAGGTGACGAGGCAACTGGGCGAGTCGCTCGACAATAATCATTACATTTTTAATGATATACGTATCAAAGCGGGGCGCCGCTCGGCCCAAATTGATCATTTAATCGTCAGTCCGCGTGGCATCTTCCTGATTGAGACCAAAAATTGGCGAGGCCACTTGGATGGCACGGAGGCGGATGAGCGCTGGACCCAAACGAAGCGGGAAGGGGAGCCACCGATCCGCATATCCAATCCCATTCAGCAAACGAAACGCCATGCGGAAGTCTTGCGTTTGGCCTTGGATCGCGAAGATATTGACTGGCCCGGTATTCATTCCATGGTCGTTTTTTTGTCGCCTCGAACTACGTTTGATATCCACGCATCCCAGACGCCGGTACTCCACCCGCAGCAAGCCGTCTCGTACATCGCGTCCTTTACGTCCGAGCGTGAGTATACCGAAGACAAAATTAATCGCGTCATCAATTTATTGATGAGGTGCAAATGAACATTGACCGTGTTTTGCGGATCACTGTCATCGTGATCAATTCGATCGGATTACTTGGTTTCCTCACCTGGCTGATTTTTAGCCACGAACGGATCTTTTACACGCAAGATGGTGTCCTGTTCTTTTTGCCGGTGATCCCTTTCTTTTTTGTGTATTTTTTTGTGTTTCGCAGTCCGCCTCCCGAAGAGGACACGGATTTTGACGAAACCGAATAACCGTGGGAGTGGGGTATGGAACGTGGTGTGACAGTGCTGGTACGAATTATGGTGGTTGCCTTTGTGGTTGGTGGGGCGGTGATTGCTCTGCATCCGGATTTCCGGGATACAGCCAAAGCGATGTGGGCAGGCGACATCGAATCCTCGGCGATTTGGGATTCGAATCGAGAGTATCATCGGGAAGTGAGCTATGGAATGGATGGGATCGATGAAGTGGCAGAATAAAATCATTGGCGGCTGTTATCTTTACATAGTCGGTATTATCGCAGCGATGATGCTGCCGGTTGATCCGATTTGGTTACCGGTTCTGCGGTCAGGCACTGCCCTGGCTTTAGGCCTGGCAGGCGGATTGATATTATGGGCGTTGGTGGGCAGCGGAGGACGAAAGCGGCTGTTACTGATTTTGTGGCCCGTCTTGGCGCTCGGTGCCACCTTGTTTGGATACACGCGTTTTATCAGCGCCAACACAGTTCCCGACTATCAAATCGGCGAAATTCGAGTCCACGGAGCTGAACGAGCCCTGCACCAACGAGTTCCACTTAACGATGTCAGTCGTTTACGAATTCAGAAGGCGGATGAGATCGATCGCGATGTGCAAATTCGTTTGGTCGGTGAGCTCGATGCTCGAATTCCCGTGCGGGATGAAGCAGATAACTTCAAGATTGACCCAGCTGGGAATTGGCACTTTGACAAGGTCACTACGCCCATCACAAGTTACGTGATCACCATTCGGGCCGAGGATCCGGTGGGTACAGATTATATTGTGCAGCAACCTTTCTCCAGGATCACTGGTTTGGAATGGATTGATGGACCCGAGGAAGCCGTGTTGCCGGTCTACCGGATTTCGAATCACATCGGATCGTTTGTTCGGGGCGCGCGGGCGCAATCCCCAGTCACTGTTCTAGGCCGGATCACCAGTGATCCGCGGGTATTCGGATTTCGTACGGTGTTGATGGTGACACCGGAATTCATCCAGTTCCCTGCCGGCGGCCCCTTTTATCGCGTTGAAGGCGGAGACATACAAGTTACGGTTCATCCAACACTGGAAGGCTACTCTGGATTCGCAGGCACGGCTGCGTACGGAGCCGATGTCCAGATTGAAGGAGAACTCACTGTGGCCAGCGGCGCGTCGAATCCTGGCGGCTTCAATGCGCGTCAATTCATGCAAAATCATAATGTCTTTGGGGTAATGAGCCCATTTCAGCCGCGCGGTCAGCCCGCGCCAGTCCGCATGATTGTGCCGCAGGGGATGGATTCGGTCCGACCGGGAAACTGGCTGGTCCATTTCTCTCTCGATCTGCGGGATCGTATTTTACTGCTGTTTAAAAGCACCATGCCGTATCCGCAGTCGACATTTCTGGGCGGCGTGACGTTGGGATTGCGATTCGGGTTACAAGGTACCCAATTCCCGGGGGAAGATCGCGATCCCGATTCCTGGATGGCACGATTTGGCATGGGGCCCAGCGAGGCGCACATTGTCGACGATTTCCGCCATTCTGGCGTAAATCACGTTCTTGCCGTGTCCGGTTTGCATGTGACGATCCTCACCGTCATGTTCATTGCCATCTTTTCCCTGCTGAAGTTCCCGCGCCAAGTCTTTGTGCCCTTTGTGATCTTTGCCTTGGTCATTTTTGCCATTATCACCGGAGCTCGACCTTCAACTCTGCGAGCCGTGATTATGAACAGCATGTTTTTACTGACGTGGGCCTACCTTGACCGGGGACTTTTGTCCTCCGTGTTGATTGGCGTGCCTGTAGCGGCCTTTCTAATCCTTGTGCATAATCCGTTGGTCGTCGTGGACCCATCGTTTACGTTGTCCTTCGGAGCGATCTTGTCGTTAGCCCTGATCACCGTGCCCATTCACGAAATCCTGTGTAAATTGCGAGGGAATCGTTTTCTGGTCGTCGTTGTCTTTGTTTTTCTGACGACGGCCTTGGGGGTCGTCAATTGGCAGTTAGTGACCACCCTCAGCTTCATTGTGCCGTGGCTCCTGTTCGCCATTGTCGTCTATCAAGCCGCCAAGTGGTTGGAGCAGCGCGGTATGGCTGTGTCTCAGCGATTCGCTTTCACCGCCATCCCGGAAGGTCCCAGCACCTTCATTGCTGCGCAGGTGGCGATTCAATTGGGTATGATGGTGCCGTTGTCCGCTTATTATTTTATGCGGTGGCCCTTTGCTGGCGCGTATGCGAATTTGATCGCCATTCCCTTGATCGGTGTGGTGGTGCAGTTGGGAGCCATTGGCGGCTTGCTGGGATTGATTCCCGTGGTGGGACCATTCATCACGTTGGTGCTGAATGCAGCCAATTGGATTTTTGCGTCTTTCTTCCTTTGGCTAGCGCATGTCAGTTCATTAATTTTCCCGCATCCCTTTGTGCGGCGTCCTCGCGTCATCGAAATCGTGGTCTTTTACATACTTTTAGCTGCTTTTATCTGGCGGAAACCCTTTGGAGCTTGGGCCAAGCGCATGTGTGAGCGCTGGAATTGGCGACATCGTCATGCGCCGACCGCCTTGGTGACAGGACTGGTACTGATTGCATTGGTGCCATTGCGAATCGCGCCGCCGCGTGACACTCGTGACGCGGGGCTACATGTAACTGTCTTTGCGGTCGGGTATGGGAGTTCGGTTTTGGTCGAATCGCCCGGCGGGCAGCGGATCTTGGTCGACACCGGCTTTGTCCAACATGACCGCGGCCGTCGGAACGAAGCAATCCGGACGATTTTGCCCTACATGTCTCATGCGGCCATTCGGCAATTGGACGGGTTGATTGTCACCTCCCCATTGCCGGAGCGATCGGCGGGAGCTGCCTACATTTTAGACCATATGCGGGTCGCAGAATTGATCCTGCCGCCCATGCTGTCTGGTTTGGATTTCAACATGGAATTCGCGGATTTCATGGAGATGCTAGGACCCAAGGAATTGATCGAAACCCAGTACGATCCGGAACGCCTCCGAACAATGTTTGAAGAATTGGTGCGCAATGATCAATGGCCACGTCGACCTTCATTGGCACGCTTGATTCAGGAGCGGCAGCCGACAGCCGCCAATCGCTGGGCGGGGCGTGCGTTGACGACACGGAACGCAGCGGTTGGTGATGTGCTGTTTGAAGAGGATGTGGATGGTGTACCCTTCCGCATTGAAATCCTCGGGCCCGATCCTCGGCCTGTCGAGCGGCATGTGATCGAGAACAACGGTCTCAGCGTCCGCGTCGTGTACGGCGACTTTGCATTGCTTGTTCCAGGTTCATTGCAGGTTGAAGGTCAACTGCACATGGCGGATGCGTGGCCATCCGATCAGTTGCAAGCCCAGGTGTTTGTGGTTCCGAATCAAGGTGCGGGCAATCCGACGTTGCGGTCTCGCCCACAGCGCGTCCAGGTCGAGCAGGCATTGGCGGACTATGTGGAACCCTTGCTTGAGCTTGTGAATCCGGACATCGCAGTGTTTGAGTTTGGGAATCCGCGTCCAGTGTTGGGGGATGCGGGACGAACTGCCATCAACATGCGGGACATCACACGTCTATTTTATACCCGCCGCTTCGGGCATGAAAATGTGTTAGGTACCGACTCTGATCTTGCCATTATGATTCATTCCGATGGCCAGACATTCTCGATTGATACGCAGGCTCGGCGCAATCGTGCGGCGGGAGGTGTCGATGATGCCGTCGCCGACTTGCAGGTGGGGTTATAG
>SLBD01000061.1 GCA_007126515.1 Kiritimatiellia bacterium | reverse complement strand
GTTTTGTACTGGAAGAAGAACGGTTGAAATCCAACTTGGCGCTTTTGCGCCGCGTGCAGGAAGAGGCTGGCTGCACCATTATTTTGGCGCTGAAAGGCTTTGCCATGTTCCATGCCTTTCCAATGATCCGGCAGGTGTTGCCCGGGACAACGGCCAGCTCGTTGCATGAGGCCATGCTCGGTCAGCAGCGGTTTGGTGGCGCGGTTCATGCGTGTGCTCCTGTGTACATTCCCGACGAACTTCATGCGTTGTTGGAGATTGTCTCGCACATTACTTTCAATTCATTATCCGAGTGGGATCGCTATCGCCCGCTGCTGGCCGAGGAGGGGCATCGCGTGTCGGTGGGATTGCGAATTAATCCAGAGCATTCGGAGGTGGAAACGGATTTATACAACCCGGGTTGTCCGGGATCGCGGTTAGGCGTGGCTCCGGATGAATTGGGGGATCGCCTCCCGGCGGGGATTGAGGGATTGCATTTTCACTCGCTATGCGAATGTGGGTCCGATGCATTGGAACGCACCTTGGCCCGTGTCGAAGAACAGTATGGTCCGCTGCTGGCGCAGGCAAAATGGCTGAACATGGGCGGCGGGCATTTGATCACGCGCGCGGACTATGATGTCGACTTGCTGATTCGGCTGATTCGCCGGATTCGGGAAACCTATGATCTAGAAGTGATTCTGGAACCGGGAGCTGCCGTTGCGTGGCAGACTGGGTATTTGTCGGCGCGCGTATTGGATAAAGTGGAACGCCGCGGTGTCCGCACCTTGATGCTGGATGTCTCTTTTTCTGCTCACATGCCAGATTGTCTGGAGATGCCATATCGGCCTCGGATCGCAGGGGCGCGCGACCCGCAACCGGGCGAGGTGGGCTGGCGATTAGGAGGCTTGACCTGCCTGGCCGGGGATTTTCTGGCGGACTATGTATTTGAGCGCGAGCCAGAGGTGGGGGACCGGTTGCGATTTGAGGACATGATGCATTACACCATGGTCAAAACCACTTGCTTCAACGGCGTTGGCCATCCTGCGATCGGCATTGAAGATGCATCCGGCAAAATCCGAGTGGTCCGGGAGTTTGGATATGAGGATTACGAGCGGCGGATGGGGTAAGCTTATTCGCTTTGACTTTGCTTCGATTGATTGGCCCGTTTGCGCAACGTGGCATTGAGAATTTTTTTGCGCAGGCGGAGGGCTTTTGGAGTGGCCTCGATATACTCGTCGTCAGCGATGTATTCAATGGCGCGTTCCAGTGACATGCGAATGGGCGGTTCCAGAGGGGTGACCTTACCTTCGCCTTGGCTGCGCACATTGGAGAGTTGCTTGGTGCGGGTTGGGTTGACCGGTAAGTCGTCCGCGCGCGAATTCTCCCCAATAATCATCCCTTCATAGACCTCTTCGCTAGGACCGATAAAGAGCCGCCCGCGATCTTGCAGTGTTTCCAGCGCGAAATAGGTGGATGTGCCATATTCAATCGCTACCAGCGTACCCGTGTAGCGAGTGCGGATTTCGCCCGCAAACGGCCCATATTCCTTGAACATGTGCGACATGGCTGCGCGGCCGCTGGTCAAATTTACCAGATCCGTTTCAAAGCCAATCAGGCCGCGCGTAGGAATCACAGATTCCAGACTGACTCCGTGGGCCAGATGCTTCATGTCAGTGATTTGGCCTTTGCGCGAGGCGAGATTCTTCATGATATCACCCAAGCACTCGTCGGGCGTTTCAATCCAGAGTGATTCGTAGGGTTCGTGGGTCTTGCCGTGTTCCTTGTGCAGAATCACTTCGGGGCGCGAGACCAGCATCTCGTACCCCTCGCGCCGCATCGTTTCCACGAGCACGGCAATTTGCATCGCTCCGCGGGCACTAACCAGAAAGACATTCGCTTGGTCTGTATCTTCGACCTGTAGGGAAATGTTCGTACGGATTTCGCGGAACAAACGTTCTCGCAGTTGTCGCGTTGTGACGTACTTGCCGTCGCGCCCCGCCAGCGGTCCGTCATTCACGCAAAAGCGCATTTGAATGGTCGGCGGATCAATTTCCACAAATGGAATCGGGTCGGCTTTGTCGTCTGCGGCCAGTGTTGATCCAATATCGACATCTTCGAAGGCGGCGATGCCAACAATATCCCCAGCATCGCCAGAATCGTATTCCGAAGACCGGGTGCCACTGAAGTGAAACAACTTCATGACCGCTTTCTTTTCGCGGGTGCCGTCCTTATGGATGCAGGTGAGGGAATCGCCCATGCGAATGGAACCGGACAAAATTTTGCCAATGGCGATTCGGCCCACGTAATCGCTCCAGTCCAAATTGCTGACCAGCATTTTGAACGGTGCGTCCGGATCGGCTTTGGGAGATGGAATGTGCTCGATGATGGTGTCCAGCAACGGGGTCATATCCGTTGGCTCATCATCCAGTTCTTGAATTGCAAAGCCCTCCTTCGCGCTCGCATAGACAAACGGGGCATTGAATTGCTCTTCGGTGGCGTGCAGTTCCAGAAACAGTTCCAGAACTTGATCATGGACAGCATGAGGATCGGCATGTTCGCGGTCGATCTTGTTAATCACCACGATCGGTTTCAGGCCATTTTCAATCGCCTTGCGCATCACAAAGCGGGTTTGAGCTTGGGTGCCCTCGTAGGCATCCACCACCAAAAGCACGCCATCGACCATCTTCATGATTCGTTCCACCTCGCCGCCGAAATCGGCGTGGCCGGGCGTGTCAACAATATTAACGGTCACATCCTTATATAGTACGGACGCATTTTTAGCTTTGATCGTGATGCCTTTTTCCCGTTCCAGATCCATCGAATCCATAACGCGGTCTTCCACAACCTGATTGGCGCGGTAGGCGCCGCCGTCGCGCAGCAACTTATCAACTAAAGTGGTTTTGCCATGGTCGACGTGGGCAATAATGGCAACATTTCGAATCGGTAACATGAGTTTCTCTTTCTGATTGGGGCCGCACTTGTAAGGATATGCGGACAGGTTGGCAAGCGTGAAGATGTGGGCGCTGGCCCTTATTTTCAATGCCGATTTGGAGGGCGGAGCTCTGCGACGCCGCCTCAGGCCGCTTGCTTCGACGCAAATCTCAAGCACGCTTTCAAATCCTCTTCCTGTAGATCGGGCAATTCCTCAAGAATTTGGTCGGCTGTCAGTCCTGCGGAATAAAGATCGAGCACATCGGTCACGCGGATCCGCATGCCGCGGATACATGGTCGTCCACCACACTGTTCGGTATCAATTGTGATTCGGTCGCTTAAATACGTCATGATCGAAATCTCCTACATGCCTAGAGAATAGCAAAAATATGTGATTCTGTCATTTTCATTCTTAATTCTTAGCAGTTGGCGGTTTCAGTGAATGAAGTTCCTGATATAATTCCAAATGTGCTTGCGTACAAACGTCCACGCTAAATTCATTGCGAAGCTTTTCCTGTCCGGCCGCCCCCATTGCTTCGCCTAGATCCGAGCGTTGCGCCAAGGTATCGAGACGATCCGCCAGCATGATCGCGTCATCCGGTGCAATCAGGTAGCCGTTCACACCGTCTTCGACGAGATCCGACAAACCGCCGACACGGGTCGCAATCACGGGCACCCCGGCCGCCATCGCTTCCAAGACACTGTAGGGCAAATTCTCTATCCGCGAGCACATCACCAACACATCAATCTGCCGAAAGAATTCGTTGGCATCCATGTAGCCGGCCAGATCAATTTGATCCGTCAATCCTCGCGTCTCCACGGACTCGCGAATCATCGTCTCGTCGGGACCGGTGCCCGCAAGAATTGCGCGCACCGCAACGTTTCGCCGTCGCAAATCATCAAAGGCGCGCACCAGCATGTCTTGATTCTTTTCGTAACTGAGCCGCCCCAGCATCCCTACTGTCAGCGGCCCCTGGCGAACCCGTCTCGAACTACTGTCTTGCATAGCTAGGCCAGAAGGTATGCGTCGCAACCGCTGCGCCGCAATCCCTCGCTGCCGCAGCGTTTCCTCGTAAAATCGCGACAAGACAATCACTCCCTTCATTCGTTTGAGCGTGAGCACATTGAGTGTTTCGTAAAGTCGCTCTTTCAGGTCCGGGCGAAACAGCCAGCCATGGACCGTGCTGACTGCGGGAACACCCGCGCGCCAGGAGGCTAATCCGCCGTGGAGATCGGCTTTGTAACCGACTGTGTGCAGCACATCGGCTGACGCATTGATCAGCTCATCACGAATTCGCTGCACCAGACCTAGAGAGAAGGCGCGATCGACAGGGAGGGATGTAACGGCAGCGCCCGCCTCTTGAAAGGCTTGTGACAGCACAGGCGTATTGGCGATCCGGGTTTCCTGCATCAATAGGACTTTGACTGACAGATTCCCCTTTGTCACCAATTCGCGGACCAGCGAAAGGGTGGCCCGCTCCGCGCCATAAATGACACCTGTGTCTTGCAGTAGAAAAACAATGCGCATAGCCCAAGGGTACCGCACGCCCACCTCCTGCCACAACTGGCAAGTGCCAAAATATGACCAGGAAAAGTTGTCGCGGATTATGACGAAATACCCAAGCCAAAAGGGGTCAGCCAAGCCAAAAGAGCCAAAAGGGGTCAGTCCTCGGATATAGGTATAATGGCCTTTCTGGCCAAGAGCGACTTGGCTTTCCGGACAGCTGGGCTGCGGGATTCGGTGGCCAACCGGATGGCTTTTGAGACATTTCCGTCGTCGCCCATCTGCAGGCGCCTTGCCAGCCAGCGGTTACTCGCCACTGTCTGCTGCCGTATCCACCATGACAATACCTGTTTGCGGACATCCAGCTTCGGCAACTGGCCTAACTCGTTATCTGTCAAATTGAGCGCCTGTAGTCCTGCCTTTGCCAGGTCCCCTGCTGCCGCCTCGTCATGCGCGATCGCCTCCGCCCCGCTGAATGATTTGCGCTGGCTTGGTTTCATGACCTCATCCACATGTTTGAGCAAGCGATCCCGAAACCTCTCTGAACCCAAATACCAGCCCCGTCGTATTTCCTGCCACTGCTCTTCTTGAGCTTGCCGGCCGCGCGCCGTGCGTAGAGCTGCACTCATCGCCTCCAGATGGGCGCGATACTTTCGCCGACCCACTCCGTTATCCTCCAGTCCCAGCTCTCCCAACACCTGTTCCGCGATCACCAAGCCCCGGCGTCGGCTGCTTGGCCGCAGATAATCCGGGTAGCTGCTCCACGAGTACGCCTCCAGTGACGCTGTGGAGGTATCCAGCAACCGGGCTCGAACTGGATTCAAATGAATGTAGCTGCTGACTTGCAGGAAATACCCCTGATTATCGGGTTCCACCGGCAGCGCCTTGTATCGGCCTTGGAATAAATGTCCGCGCAGGCGATGCCGAGCATTGAAGCGGATCGTGTAGGTCCCCTGCATCCATCGCATCCCCGTCACCAAGTTTGATTCGGGCGTCTCCAGCAGCAGATGGTAGTGGTTGCCCATCAGCACGTAAGCATGGATCCGCCAGCCGGTGCGTCCGCAGCACTCCCATAGCGTCTCCAGAAAACGCTCTCGATCCGCATCGTCAAGGAAAATGGCTTCCTGGCGATTGCCGCGGCACATCACATGGTAGACCGCTCCGGCATATTCCACTCGAGGTTTTCTAGGCATGAATTTGATGCTAGCAAGCGCAAGTCATCGAAGCAATACCAAAATCCAAGGACTGACCCCTTTTGCCTTGACCCCTTTTGCCTAAATCCAAGGACTGACCCCTTTTGTTTGACCCCTTTTGTTCTTTTGTCTGTTTCTTTTGTTTCTTCTTGCAGGGAGGCAACAAATTCAAAGCAAGTTGTTGTGGATCGGTCAGGGTAGGGCGGCGAGCCTGCCGCGCCGAAGCCATGCGTAGGCGGGTCCCTTCGCCGCCGCAGTCATGGAGCAAAACTTATCAGATATGTTTGTCGCAAACTGTAGCCGCGCGCGGTGAGCGCGGCCTGTTGAATACGTGGTC
>SLBD01000097.1 GCA_007126515.1 Kiritimatiellia bacterium | reverse complement strand
CCGCCGCATTTCCCCCATGATTTCAAATTGATCCCGAGTGCGCTCATTCCGATCCACCAATGTGATGAACATGATGCCGCGATTGGGTGGGCCACCACCAAAGCCGATGATCCCCATCGAGCTGCGAATTTCTGGAATGTCGGCAACAATTTCTTCCAGCTCGCTAAAGTAGGTATCCATGTACTCAAGGGTCGCACCCTCTGAACCGCGGAAGAAGGCAATCATCGTACCTTGATCCTGTTGTGGGCTGAATTCACCGGGGATTTGGGTTGCCATGTACAGGCCGACTGAAAAGACGATGATGGCAATTAGTATGGTAATGAAGCGATGGCGTAGCGCCCGTTCCAGCCAGCGCACATACGAGTTGCTGAGTCCATTTAACCCGTTCTCCAGAAGATTATATATTCGGGCGTGGCGTTTTTTTACACGGATGAGTCGAGAGCAAAGCATCGGTGTAAGGGTCAGAGCGAGGAACGTGGAAATAAAGATAGCCGCTGCGACTGTCAGGCCAAACTCATAGAAGAAGACGCCAATCGTACCCGTTACGAAGGCGACTGGAACAAAAACAGCTGCGAGGGTGATGGAGCTGGAGATAACAGCGAAGCCGATTTCGGATGCTCCTTTGCGAGCCGCTTCAATGGGGCCCTCGTTTTCTTCTTCCATGTGCCGGAAGATGTTTTCCAGCATGACGACCGCATCATCAACGAGCAGGCCAATGGCCAGAATCAAGCCGAGCAAGGTGATGATGTTAATACTGAAGCCCATCCAGTTCATGATTCCGAATGTGCCCATAACGGAAACGGGAATGACAATGGCGGGAATAAAGCTGCTACGTAAGCTGCGTAGGAAAATAAAGATAACGATGACTACCAGCACCGCCGCCAGGATGAGGGTTTGCTGTGTCGATTCTACGGATTCGCGGATAAAGCGGGAGCCGTCGAAGGCGACTTGCAGGTTGATGCCGGCGGGGAGGTCTTCTTGGATGCGGGCAATTTCCTCGGAGACGCGATCGACAACCTCGATTGTATTGGCTTGGCTTTGTCGCAGGATGCCCATGCCGATGGTGGGGGTTTGCATGAAACGGGCCATGTTACGCTCGTTCTCTATGCCCTGAAGCACAACCCCGACATCTCGCACCCGTATGGGCGTGCCATTGTGGGACGCAACAACAATGTCATTAAAATCTTCAGGGCGCTGGACCCGGCCTTGGGTCCGAACAACAAATTCGCGCAGTGAGCTCTCGATTCGGCCACTGGGCAGCTCTACGTTTTCTCGGCGGAGCGCGCGGGCCACTTCGCTGACGGTCAATCCGTGAGCGGCGAGGCGAGCAGCATCGAGCTCCACGCGGACGGCAAAGCGCTGCGATCCGCCGGCGCGAACCCGTCCAACGCCCGGCAAAACTTGGAGACGATCGGAAATGTTGCGATCAACGAAGTCCGCCAGTTGGGTTCGGCCCATCCAGTCTGAGTTGACGCTGATCCACATGATTGGTTGGGCATCTAGATCCAGCTTGACGACGACGGGCTCATTGATGTCGTCGGGCAGGTTGCGGCGGACGCGGGCGACTGCGTCGCGGACGTCTTGTGCGGCTACATCAATGTTTGTTTCCAGCGCGAATTCGATCGTGATTTGAGAACGTTCCTCCCGCGTTTGGGAGATAATCGTCCGGACGCCTTCAACGGTATTCAATTCCTCTTCGATGACGTCGGTGACTTCGGTTTCCATCACATCCGGCGAGGTGCCGCGCCAATCGACGGTGACCGTGACAATGGGGAAGTCGGAATCCGGCAGTTCCCGCACGGAGAGGGAGCGGTAGCCAATCACCCCGACAATGATGATCAGAAATGTGAATACCCAGGCGAGAACGGGGCGGCGAATCGATAGGTCGGAGATATACACAATTACTCTCCGTCGGCCCCGCGGTCACGGATGCGCATACCGGGCTGCAAGCGTTGGTGTCCCACCCGCACCAGTCGCTCCCCGGGTTCCACGCCTTCAAGGATTTGAATCCAACCGGGCTCTCGCTCGCCCAGACGGACTTGGCGGATTTCGGCGCGATCGTCGGCATCGACGACATACACAGTGAATCCGCCCATGTCGGCAATGATGGCTTCTTCTGGAACGACGACGGCTGCTTCAATCAGTTCGACATCCAATTCCACGTTCACGAAAAGGTTGGGGCGCAGGGCCAGATCTTCGTTATCGATGCGGGCCCGCACGGGAATGGAGCGAGTGGCCGGATTGATTAAGGGATCGATAAAGTAGACGGTGCCGGAGAAACGGCGGTCCGGGTGCGTGGCCGAGCGCAGTCGTACCGTTTGTCCGATTTCAAGACTGGCTAAATACCGCTCCGGCAACTCGACATCCAGTTTAAGGACGTCCAACTTGACGAGGTCAAACAAGGCTGTGCCGACCGGGGCGTGGTTCCCGGTGGAGATGTGTCGGCGGCCGAGCTGACCCTCGATCGGGGCCCGCACGGTTGCGTCGGCCAATCGCCGTCGGGCCAAGCCCAATTCCGCTTCGGCGGTCTGTACGGCGGCTTGCGCGGTAATCAGTTCGGCCTCGGTGATCAGGTTTTGCTCATGCAGCGGCTTGCGGCGTTGGAGGAGAGCTTGGGCTTCGTGATGCCGCGCTTCGGCGCGCTGCACTTCCAGGCGGGCCCGCTCGTCGTCCAGGGTCACGAGTTGTTGACCCGCCTCCACCCAGTCGCCTTCGTTGGCATGGATTTCACGAACGACGCCTTCGATTTCATTCCGTACCCGGACATGTTCATCCGCAGCCAAGCTGCCCACAGCCCTAGCGACGCGCTGCCATTCCCGTTGCCGCACTTCGGTGGTTTCCACCGTTACGACCCGGTCTCCACCTCTGCGACCTGGAGCGGCTGGTTCCTCGTTGCGTCCGCAACCGACACTCGTCAGCAAGGCCGCAAGAAGAGTAGCGATACAGGTGCTGCGGATTGCCAATCGTCGCTTTGTTCGGGCAGAGGTTGAATCAATCATTCATCGATCTCAATTAAATCGCGGGCGAAACGGCCCACGGATTGTTCCACTCGTTGTTTTGCGACTTCAAAATCGAATTCTTGTCGCGCCAATTCTGTGCGGGCCAAATCCAGCTCGTTCAGAGCTGTGCTGACGTCGAGGCTTGTAGCCAGTCCAACGCGAGCTTGCTCAGAAAGTGTTCGGAAGTTTTCTTCTGCCAAATCTACCTCTTTCCGGAGCGCAATCAAATTTTCACGCACATTGTGGAGATCTAGAATTGCTTGCTGTACTTCTAGTTGAATGGTTTTTTCTAAATCTCGGACGCGCAGTGTGGCTTGATCGGTCCGGTCAGATTGTTGGAGACGAGAAATCCGGCGAGAGCCGCCATCCCAAAATTCAAAGCGAGCCACAGCTGCAGCTGTCCAGCTATTGTTCGGATTTTGGACAGAATCGGGATCACTGAAGGAATGGACAAACTGTAAGTCGAGCGTTGGCCAAGCCTCCCGGCGAATAATCGTTTCCTGCTCACGTGAGGAATCGATTTGCAAGCGTGCTGCCCGCAAGTCGCTGCGCAGATCTAATGCCATCGCGTACAGATGAGGCAAATCTTCAAATTCCGCTTCAGGTACCCATTCGGGAGTTATCGCTGCAAACGTTTCATCGGCAGACAACCCGATGCGCCGCGCTAAATCGGCCCGCGCCACATCATACGCATTTTCTGCAGCCACGAGCGCCCGTCGGGCTCGGGCGGCATCCACTTCTGCGCGCAAAACCTCCGTGCGCCGCGCTTCGCCTGCATCAAATCGAGCTTGAGCCCGCTCTACTTCGGATTGCGTCAATTCTAACGTTTGAGCGGCCACTTCTGTCTGCTTCTCCGCACTCAGAACAGCATAATAGGAACGAGTCACATCGAAGAGTGAATTGCGAATGGCATGAGCCAACTGATGAATCGCTATCGCTTCTTCCGCCCGACCCGCACGGTAGGCGGAGCGGACACGACCATCAAATAAGGGTTGGCTGGCTGTGATGGAAGCACTCCAAGAATCCTCTGGAACCAGTACCTGATCGCCAAGCCGAATTTCACTTTCGGGGCGTTCATAACGTCCTGACAACGTTAAGCGCGGGGAAACAATGGTCCAGGCGCGGCCCACATCACGGCTGGCAATGGAAACTTGACGCTCTTGGATCTCAATGCGCTCATCAGATTGTAGCGCCATTCGCAGCGCATCATCTAACGAGATTTCGATCGGAGCCTCAGCAAAAACTGACGCTGAAATAATCAAGGCGCATATGTACATACAATATTTCTTCATAATACTCCTACCCTACAGACGCGCGTTACTATACCGCGTTCAATCGTGATTCGATTCTTAGGCTGCGCCTTTCGCATAAAATCGTCAATCATTCGATTTTCATCAGTGATCCAATTACTGGAAATGGCAGCCAATCGTGCCGCGCACATGCCCACGTATATAATCTCGATACGTTTTCATTTGCTATTGCGGCGTCGCAGAGCTCCGCCCTCCAAAATGTTCATCATACCTTTTCTCCTGCCTGGAGGGTCGAGCTCCGCGAGACCGGAGAAGAAGGACCAGCATTCGTTATAACTGTGTACAGAGTCGTAAGCACTCAAGCATCCTGACAAAGTCGCTTTCAACTCTTGCAATTTCAGTCGACGCTCTGGGGTGACTCGCGCTGAGGTCGATTGCATCCCCGCAGAATAAGAAATTCCGATCAACGCTGGTATTGTGAGACCTAAGCAGATGTCGGGTCTTTCCAAGCCCTTAATAGCCTATAAGCTATTAGGAAATCCGTGGGGATCCGTATAATAGCTTATAGACTATAGGGTTCCGCTGCTACTGCGCGCTGGAGAACTTATTTCTCATTACTCATCATGGTCATGGTCGGGTGATGAATAAATGTCCGGTGAAATATTGCCGTTACCTCGGTAGAATAGCATGGGTTGATCAGAGGTTGGCAGGTCGATTCGATATTCGACTTCGTCCGCGGTATCGATGACCAGTACCGGTTCTAGAGCGATTGATTCCCAATCGACCAGGTTGGTGGATTGTTGAATTGTGAAATCGCCGGATTCCCAACGCAAACTCAGACCCCCGGAATAGGTGGCCATGCTCACTCCAGCTCGAGAGCGACTCCATACAGGATCTTCGACAGGTATTCCTCGAGGGCTGGCTGCGCCGAGAGCGGCAATTTCCAAGTCGGTGAGTACCTTGCTAAACCAGGCCAGTGAGTGGACGTAGAGGATGCCGTGATCATCGGCCCCGGAGGGCAGGAAGCGAATGATGCCATTACCGGGAGGAACGGTTCCGTAGATATCGAATAGGCGGGTGCCGCCTTCCCGCAGCAGCACATGACCATGCAAGGAGCCTTGGTCGGCATCCACAGCGATGATCAGGCGAACCCATGTACCACCGGGCGGTACATGACTTAGCTCAGCTATAATGCCGGTCGTCTCGCCAGTTCCCGTATAATTCAACTTGACCACTGTGTCATCGCCTTCATCGGAATCAAATGACAGCAACGGTAGGTAACTCGTTTCCTCCGACACAAATACATCCATGACGAGGGTTTGTTGAGGCAGTTCAGCTGGCTCATACATGAGCGCATAGCCTGTGCCTGGGAAGCCATAGGTGAATTGCATAACGTCGACGGGAACACCGTCCGGGCCGGGAATGCCAAACTCAGTAGTGCGGCCAAACTGAGAGGCAGCGGCTGTGCCTTCGTACGGATCCAAGGGATCCGGACCGAGGGGCAGCGGCTCCAGAGGCGTACCCAAATCGCCGATGATCGGTCGCGGCTCCAACGGATCGGGAGGATCGTCGGGAGGCTGTGGCGGATCAAAAGGCCTGCCGATCACCCACGTGTCAATAACCACCACCCAGGGGCGGCGGACTCGCAAACGAGACCGTCGACTGGACACTTCTCCGCACGGGTTGACCACCTCAACGTGATACAAACCTGCATTGGCATG
>SLBD01000130.1 GCA_007126515.1 Kiritimatiellia bacterium | reverse complement strand
GTTGGAGCCGCCATTCGCTATCACGCCGACTTCGCGCCCAATGGCACTAACGTCAACTTTGTAGAGAAAATAGGTCCCCAACAAATCCGCGTACGAACGTATGAGCGCGGCGTAGAAGCAGAAACACCCGCCTGCGGCACCGGGATCGTCGCCAGCGGATTACTTTTTGGACGGGCTCAGCTCGTAGAACCTCCTGTCACCATCCATAGCGCTGGCGGCCACGAATTGATGGTCGACTTTACGCTCACTGAATCCGGTGCGGATGGCGTGACCCTTCAAGGGCCTACCGAACACGTATTCCAAGGCACGATCTCACCTCCCTAGCATGATCACCCAGTTCTAGTCGGCTTCCCCAGTCATGGATATCTCCCTCTTCTTCTCCATCTTGTTTGCTGTTATTGGCGGATTGGGAATCTTTCTTGTCGGCATGCGCTTCATGTCAGAAGGGCTCCAGGCCATTGCCGGTGACCGCCTACGCAAGATGATTGCTGCCATCACGAATAATCGGTTGGCGGGGTTGCTGACCGGATTGACGGTTACTTGTATTGTTCAGTCCAGCACGGTTACAACCGTCATGACTGTGGGATTAGTCAACAGCGGATTCATGACATCGGTCCAAGCGCTGGGCGTGATCTTTGGCGCGAATATCGGCACCACCATCACGGGGTGGATTTTGGTATTGGAAATCGGCAGATACGGATTGCCTTTGCTGGGATTTGCCGCCTTCTTCTTCCTCTTTGCTAAATCCGACCGGATCCGCTATGCGGGCATGGCGATCATGGGTATCGGCATGCTTTTTTTTGGGCTGGAATTGATGAGAAACGGGTTTATTCCACTCCGTACGCATGAGGGATTTCGGGTTTGGTTTCACGCATTTGAAGCAACAACCTACATGGGGATCATCAAGTGTGTCATCGTGGGGGCGGTATTAACCATGCTGCTTCAGTCCTCCTCTGCTGTGCTTGGAATTACTATGGGGATGGCGGCAGCCGGTGTGATTCAGTTCCATACAGCCGCGGCCTTGGTGCTGGGAGAAAATATCGGGACCACCATCACTTCGTTTCTGGCTTCCTTGGGTGCCACCACGGCTGCCAAGCGAGCCGCTTGGGGACATATCCTGTTTAATGCCTTGGGCACAATCTGGTTTATCATCTTTTTCCCTTGGGTAACGGATTTGGTGATTCAACTGGTTGGACACGACCCCAACACCATGGTCTTGGCGGATGAAGTAGAGACCTTCCCATACATCTTGCCCTCCATCGCTCTGGTCCACACCAGCTTCAATGTGGCAAATGCGATTTTGTTCCTACCCTTCGTTGGAGTCTTGGCATGGCTGATTGAAAAAATGATCCCCGATCCCGGCACCCGAGAAATCAAGAAATTGATGTACTTGGATGTGAGGATGGCGCATTCGCCCTCCCTCGGCATTGTGCAATCGCGCGAGCAAATCCATGTAATGAGTGCGGCTGTCGAAAAAATGTTTGGCTATTTGGAGGGAATTTTGGCCAAACCAGGCGGCGATACCATGTTGGAAGAGAAGCTGTTCCGGCGGGAAAACATTCTTGATGAGATGCAGAAGGAAGTGTCCTTGTTCCTGTCGAAACTGCTAGGTGGAGAGGTGCCGCACAAAGTGACCGAAGAGGCCCGCGCACAGCTCCGCATGGCGGACGAATATGAGACCATGAGTGACTATCAAGCGCAAATCATGAAAGGCTTGATCAAACTGCGCAAAAACGAGTTACCTCTCAGCTCAGAAGGCCTCAAAGATCTGCAAAGCCTACACCACGAAGTGGCCCAGTATGTGCACATGGTCAACGAAGCCATGAAACAGGAAAACAAATCCGTCATGGCGCGCGCCAAAGGTGATGGGAACAATGTATCTCGCCTAATGAAAGCGATTCGCAAACGTCACTTGCAACGATTCAGCGACGACCATACCATGCCCCTGAAGAGTTTGGTCTATCTGGATATGATCAACCATTATCGTCGTATCAAAGATCATGCGTTTAACGTTGCGGAAATTGTGGCCGGAGAAAAATGATGCGGTCGGCATCGCTCATGGACACAACGCATAGCAAGCGAATTGGCATTTTGGGTGGCACCTTCAATCCCCCTCATCTGGGACACATGATTCTGGCCCAAGACGCTGCGGAGGCTTTTCAATTGGACCACGTCTGGTTTTTGCCGTGTGCACAACCCGCCCACAAGCCGTACACCATCGTTGCTGCCGCCGAACACCGGGTCAATATGGTAAAATTATGCATGGGTAATGACCCGCGCTGGCAGTGTTCACTACTCGAAATCGAGCGCGCAGGCGTATCCTATACGATTGACACACTCCAAGCAGTCACGCAACAGCGGCCTGATGTCGACTGGCACTTCATTGTTGGGGCAGACACATTGCTTGAATTGCATTCCTGGCGGAACATCGAGGCCGTGCTCTCCCTTTGCTGGATGATCGCGATGCGTCGTCCTGGACTCCCTGGGGCAGATGCCTTGCGAAATCAAATCCAATTACCAGCTCCGTGGCCGGATGTTTTGATTGAGGGATTATTTGAAGGTCACCTAATCGATGTCTCTTCCACTGAAATCAGAAAGAGGGTAGCCCAGAAGCGATCCATCCGTTATCTTGTGCCTGCTGAAGTTGAACAGTATATCTTGGCTCATGAATTGTATTGCCAGGGTCACAACGAAGGAGATGTATCATCGAAGCCATAAAAGTAGCGCAGGCGGCCGTGGCCGCTTTAGACGATAAGAAAGGCGTGCAGCCCGTGATTTTGGATGTGCAGGAGCTTTCCAATGTCACTGATTTTTTCGTGATCGTGCATGGGAACAGCACCCCCCACCTCAAGGCACTGGCAGAAGAAGTTCATCTGCAGCTCAAACAGGCGGGTGCAGGCTCGTCGAAAAAATCGGGCACACCGGAAAGCGGTTGGATTGTGATGGATTTTGTCGATGTGGTTGTCCATGTCTTTTCGTCCGAGACACGCGATTATTATGCACTGGAAGAATTGTGGAGTGATGCAGGACGAATCCCCCTCCACATCGAGGGAGAGCAATGAGTCAGATTCGGAAAATTATGGTAACCGGCGGCGCGGGTTTCATTGGTTCTGCCGTCTGTCGGCATTTGGTCCTTGATGCAGGGGTGTCCGTATTAAACATCGACAAACTCACATATGCAGGCAACTTGGATTCCTTGGCCATGTTGAGGGATCCAAGCCTGTATCGCCATGCTCAAGTGGATATTTGTGACAGTGACGAAATCCGGACCTGGTTAGAGAATTTTCAACCAGACGCCATCATGCACCTGGCCGCCGAATCACATGTGGATCGATCGATCGACGGGCCGGATACGTTTATACAAACGAATATCGTCGGCACCTACACACTCCTGGAAGAAGCGCGTCGATACGTAGAGTCGCTTCCGATAGATCGGCAAGATACCTTTCGGTTTCTTCACATCTCCACAGACGAAGTCTATGGCAGCCTCGGTGCGGAAGGCTTGTTTACGGAGACCACTCCGTACGATCCCCGCTCCCCCTACTCTGCCAGCAAAGCCTCTTCCGATCATTTAGTTATGGCTTGGTATCACACCTATGGATTGCCCGTGTTGATTACCAACTGTTCCAATAACTATGGTCCGTATCATTTTCCTGAGAAGCTGATTCCTCTGGTTATTCTTAACGCGTTGGAGGAAAAGGAACTGCCGGTCTACGGAAAAGGCGACAATATTCGCGATTGGTTATACGTCGAAGACCATGCCCGCGCTCTATCTCTGATCCTTCAACAAGGCACCCCCGGCGAGACGTACAACGTCGGAGGCAACAATGAGCGGACCAACTTGGAAGTTGTTGAGACGATTTGCGATATTCTGGACGAACTCGTTCCACGCGAGAACGGCAAATCGCGCCGTGAGCTGATCACGTTTGTTGCGGATCGGCCGGGACATGACAAGCGCTACGCCATTGATGCCAGCAAATTGAAATCTCATCTTGGCTGGCAGCCCCAAGAAGACTTCGATAGCGGTATTCGCAAAACCGTCCAATGGTATCTCGATAACCGGACATGGTGGGAGCCCATCCGATCCGGCACCTACAGCGGCGAGCGCCTGGGCACATCGACGACCCGATGATGGGCGAGACGCATTTTCTGGGGAAAACAGGGAATCGAAAGGTAGGGCGAGCTCACCCGCCGAGTGAAAAGTACATGATGTAAGCCCGTTTCCATCGAATGGAAAAACGCCAAAACAAATTTCCATTGAGTGGAAAAATCGGGAGAAAAGTTTCCATTGAATGGAAAATCGGGAGAAATTTTTTCCATTGAGTGGAAAACTGCCGTTTTTTTCTTCCATTGAATGGAAACTGGGCAGACCGCTTCAGTCCGGTCCGTTCTTAACATCCGTTCGTTCAACCTACATGGAGCAGTTCAACTGCTCGGCAGTTGAATCAACTGAATGTCCCTGAGTATGATCTCTTTTAATTGTGAGTCAAAGCCTTGACAGCAATTGATAATGAGCTATCATCTCGCCCTCATCGTTTTTTAAGGAGAACAAAAATGTCATCAACATGTGCATGTGGAAAATCGATTACGAGTAAAGGAAACCGCATTATTCGGAAAGGGTTGCCGAAGAAAAAGGGCGGTATTGGTTTGCATACCACGGGCATCACGCGTCGTGAATTTAAGCGGAATGCCCAGAAAATTCGCATCCAACGAGCCGATGGATCGGTTGAATCTGTAAAAGTTTGTATGCGCTGCCTGAAAGCGGGCAAGTACACGAAGGCTACATAATGGCGAGCGCCGACGACCATAAACTGCCTGTCACCGTCTTATCCGGATTCCTAGGAGCGGGCAAGACTACGGTCTTAAACCATATTCTCCGTGAGCGACACGGATTGAAGGTGGCGGTGATCGTGAATGACATGAGCGAGATTAATGTCGATGGCCAGACGGTGCTGGGAAGTGAGGCCGGGCTCAGTCGCGTTGATGAAAAAGTGGTACAGATGCAAAATGGCTGCATTTGCTGCACGTTGCGCGAAGATTTGCTGGTCGAAATTACCCGGTTGGCAAACGAACAGCGGTTTGATTATCTCCTGATCGAAGCGACTGGGATTGCCGAACCCATGCCAGTGGCAGAAACGTTTACGTTCCCGGATGATCAAGGGCGAACACTCGAAGAGGTGGCTCGCCTCGACACCATGGTGACAGTCGTGGATGCGCTGCATTTTCCGGCTGAAATGATGAGTCAGGAGAATCTGAAGGATCGAACCATGGGCACGGATGCAGCGGACGAACGCTCCATTGCCATGCTGCTCATGGATCAGATTGAATTTGCTAATATCATTTTATTAAACAAAGTCGATTTGGTCTCGGAGGAATCGGTCCAGCAATTGGAGCAGCTCCTCCGGGCGTTCAATCCGCATGCCAAGGTTGTTCACACCACGCGCGGCCAAATCGATCCCGCTGAAATTCTCAATACGGGCATGTACAGCATGGAATCGGCGGCGCAGATGACGGGCTGGTTAGCCGAACCCCGCTTCCAGCGAGAGCCGGAAACTGAGGAATACGGAATCGGTTCGTTCGTGTACCGGGCGCGGCGGCCTTTTCATCCGCAGCGGCTTTGGGATTTCCTGAATACGGATTGCATGAAAGATGTGCTGCGCTCCAAAGGCATTTTCTGGCTGGCCAGCCGTAGTGAAATTGCCGGTCAATGGGCGCATGTTGGAACGTGTTGCGAGATGAATCCGGGGGGGCACTGGTGGGCCGTTATTCCGGATGAAGAGTGGCCGCAAGACGAAGAGAGCATCAAAGAGATCGAAGCGGTTTGGGACGATGGCTGCGGAGATCGACGTCAGGAGATTGTCTTCATTGGCATCGGCATGAATCGGGAGCAGATCGAGGCAGGCCTACAAGAGTGCTTGCTAACGACAGACGAGATGAGAGCTGGCGATGCAATCTGGGCCACCTACTCCGATCCGTTCCCCAGCTGGTACAACGCAGTGCCCGCGCCGGC
>SLBD01000174.1 GCA_007126515.1 Kiritimatiellia bacterium | reverse complement strand
CCGTGATCTGCAGATTGATCAGTTACATTTCCGTCTCGGTCGGATTGACATCATCAATGCCCTCTTTGGCGAGATTGAGGACGAACCCGTGCCGATCATCTTAAACTTGGAACAAACGTTTTATGATGTAGATGACATGGAGCGAGTGGTCCAAGCGCTGACACGAAGCCTGTTGTTTGCTGTTCCCCGAATGCACTAATCCATCGAAATCCCATTGCTTTTCGACGGTTCGTTTGACAGGGTATCGCCATGGTCACAAGTACGGTTGAAAATTATTTAAAGAAGATCTTTTTGCTTCAGCAAGACGATTCGGGAACCCTATTGCCAATGGGAAAGCTAGCGGCCGCCATGAACGTCGTGCCGGGCACCGCCACGTCCATGGTCAAAGCACTCGCCGACTCAGGCCTAGTCGATTACGAACCCCGCGGCGGCCTCCGACTCACGGCCGGCGGACGCCAATTGGCCTTGCATGTCCTGCGGCGGCATCGAATTCTCGAACTGTTCCTCGTCGATGTGCTGGGACTGGACTGGTCTGAAGTGCACGAAGAGGCAGAAACGCTCGAACACGCGATATCCGACAAAGTCCTGGAGCGCATGGATCGCTTACTCAACCACCCTGAATATGACCCGCACGGCGATCCCATCCCGACAGCAGAAGGCACCATCGAAGCCGTTCGTCTCATCCCATTACTTCACGCCTGCTCCTTAGGCAGGCTTGAGATTGCCCGCGTCTCAGATCAAGATGCCAGTTTCTTGCAATTCATCGAGCGTACGGGGCTCACCCCGGGCACCTGCATTCAAACCGCTCAGTTTGATCCCCAAGCCGATGCCTTGACGATCCAACTCGAGGCGGGCGAATCCTTCACCCTCGGTAGCGCTGCCGCCGAAAAGATCCTCGTTCGCCCCCTATCCGCCGGCTAAACGGCTAGATTCTTCCTACCGATACGCTCAACTCCGACAGCGCCATCATGGCTCACCCGATAAGGATACGCACACACTGTTAACAACCCTGTTGACAACCAGTTGACAAACCAACGCTTTCCGTTTATCTTATCTGGTTAGTTTCCAGTGGGTTAGGCGACTTAACGGCCTGCATAGGCTGATCAGCAGAAAAAACTGCCTGTTATTAAGTCGTTGATTCACCGGTTCGGATAGGGCTCGGACTTGTGCGCGAGTGCGCACGAAACGCTTTGAAAAGCGGTGCCGGGCCGGATGCGAGCCCAAGGAATTTATGAGAAGATATCGCTACGGAGAGAGTCAGAGATGGAGAATGGTGGGGGCAGTTGGAGCCGTTTTCCTCACTCTACTCAGTACTAGAGCCACAGCCACGGTCGTGATTCATGAAGTGGCATGGATGGGGACCAGCCGCGATTCCAGCGAGCAGTGGGTAGAATTGTACAACGCTGGATCCCGAGATGCCTTTCTGCAGGATTGGCTGTTAATCAATCACGACGGATCGGTCTCCAACCGGCTCCATGGCCGCCTCGTCCCCGGCCAAACCCTGCTCCTTGCAGCCACGACTGAGGACCATCTTGCGGGAGTCCCCGTCCATCATATTTTGTCGGGGCCGCTGAAGCCCGCTGGAGATCAACTGACATTGCTGAACGGCCAAGGCCAAGTTCAGGACTTTATTGATCAGTGGCATGCAGGCTGTTCAGACCAATTCGCCACCATGCAACGCGTCTATCCGTACACAGCCGGAAACCATCCCCTGAGTTGGAAGACCTCAACCATCCGCTACGACATCGGCTACGGCACACCTGGCTTCCGGCGACCGCCGGACTACACGGAGCAAGAGCTTTTCCGCGTCTACCACGACGAAGGAACCATCAATGTCTATTTTAATCAGTCGGCCCTGATTGAATGGGCCTTGCCCGGCAATCAGGCCAATCATCGGATCAATCTCGAAGAGCGAATCATTGAGCGAATTCGCCAAGCCCGGCATACTATCGATCTTGCCACGTACGAGATTAATCTACCGGATACGGTCGAAGCCTTGATGGATCGAGCTGCCGAAGGGGTCCAAGTCCGGCTTTTGGTGGATGCCAAGTCTCCCAGTGACGGCGAGCGCAATGCCCGATATCGCCTCATGCGATTGCTGCTGGAGCGCATGGCCCGCGGCCACGACGGTCGCCTGGGATCGCCCGACAGCATTCAGTTATTTGCCAACTCGCCCATCTTTGCCGTGATGGATCCCGAAGAACGTCTGTCGCATGGATTACCTCGTGTTCCTCGAGACCTTGAAGAGGTGACCCTCGATGTGGGGCGCGGGCAATCTTCCGGGCGCCTACTGGTTCATGGAGCCGAGGTTTCTCCTGGTGTCTTTTATGGTCCCGGCGGCCAAATGCACAATAAATTTCTGCTGATTGATGATTATCGACTGCTGACCGGCAGCATGAATTTAACGATTACCGGGGTCTATGGTTCCGAACGCAATCGCCTTGCCCGGGTCCCCAACGGCAACAGCAATCACCTACTCGACATTCATTCTCCAACCGCAGTTGAACTTTATCGCGATGAATTCAATATCATGTGGGGCTGCTCCGGTGTCCAACCCTGTTCGCAAGCCGCTCTATTCCGTGGTGCGAAACCCCAAGGGCAAATCCCGCATCAGATCCAGATCGGCGATTATGACGTCCAAATCATGTTTTCTCCAGGATATGATGTTGTCCCCCGAATCACCGATTTCGTCGCCACCGAAGCGAACACATCGCTCTATTTTTGCATTTTTGCCTGGTCCGACAGCGCACTTGAAAACGTCATCAAGCAGAAATGGGAAGGGTCGCCCGATGATCTTGAGGGCGAGTGGACCGGTTTTGTGCTGAAGGGAGTCTTTGAACGGCTGTTCTGGAATCAATGGTGGTCGGCCAACCAGAATATGACCGGTCGGACTGCGGACCGAGCTTCATACAATAATCCCAATATTCGTTGGCGAAATACCCCGCCGGTATTCCGTGATCGTGAATCCCGCAAGCTGCACCATAAATACATGATTGTTGATGCGGGCACAGCCTACAACCCAACCGTGATCACCGGCTCGGCGAACTGGAGCCGCAACGCGAATTCAGTCAATGATGAGAACACATTGTTTATTCATGATGGGCGGATCGTGAATCAATTTGTTCAGGAGTTCTATGCCCGCTATGAACAAGCGGGCGGCGAAGTGCATACCGGCGAATACCGGGTTCGGCAAACCGCCCCTACCGGAGCGCCGCAGAGCAGACACCAAAATCTGTGAGAACTAATGGCCGCGCTGGTCGAGTTCGGCGCGAAGGTCTTCGACCATTCGCGCCCTACAATTCCAGCATTTCCACGCTTTAATTGTAGGGCGGGAACGGTTGAGTCTTCGAGACCTTCCCGCCGATTCGGATGGCATAAACCGTTGTTCGTGACTTCAACTCCGTCGTTGTGCACGAATCTTTCGCAAATAAATCGGTTTCGGCTGCAATCGATAGTCTGGAGGAATCCCGTCCACGCCAAACACCGCGTCCCATGCCCGCTCAAAGCAGTGTCCAGCGTGCGGCAACTCGGCGCTCAGTTGCAATGCCCGCTGATAAAATTCGCGCGGACGACGGCGCACGCACTCAGCCGTCACAGCAAAATGGGCGCTGGGATAAAACGTCTTCACGTGCGGTGGTGCCTCGGCAAACAACTCATTCCAAAACTCTTTCATGGGCAAGGTGTCGACCTCTGGATTACAGGCCCACCGTTGAAACAGCAAGCGCCCCTCCGCATCGTCTTCATCAATGATAAATCCCAACCAGTGAAAATCGGCGACCGCTAACTGATGAAAGGCCAGCGCATGGAGCTGCTTATGAAAATCCGGCACATGATCAAACGGCTTTCCCTGTGAAAAAACAGTGATGTCCGCCAAGTCGTCATAACGATCGAGAATGTGCCGGAGATACCCATACTCCTCTCGCCCCCGATTCGGAATCTGGACACGAGTCAAATGATGTCGTTGCGGCAGAACAGGATCTTCCGCCCCCTTATCATAGACGGTCACCCGAAACCGGCGCGGCACCCGCCGCAGCCACAACAAGTCCTCTGCATAGCGGGCCACAACCAACTCCAGCGTCGGCCATACCCCACTCGTTTTGTGTTCTGTTGTACGCATTCCCATCGAATATACCTGCCCAGAAGTATTCACGATTCCCCAATCAAGGCAATCTCAACTCAGGCTCAACATGAGAAGATGGATGGCGACGCAATAATAGCTTACAAGCTATTAACAAGACCAAACCACATGGCGCTAATAGCTTATAGGCTATTACTGGGTGGGGGTTCAATTCCATATTCGCCTTACTGGGTTGGGGTCGGTGTACTTCGTCGATCAAAACAAAAATATTTGGGTCTTCATCCACGCAGTCTTGCACGCTCCGTGTCCTGTCGAACTTTCTGTTTACATGGGCAAGAATGCCCATGTCCCGACGGGCCGGAGCAAGGACATTCCTGTCCTTGCAAAATGTTCATACCCAACAGACAGGCTGGAAGCCTGTTTCACCCTTTGCCCTCCAAACAAACGTACAAATCCAGGAGCAAACATCGAAGCTAGGACCAGACAAAGATACGACTGTAGATGCGGCTTCCCTGACAAAGCACGAGCGAACGCCCCCCCCAATTGATTGACGGATTCGGCGCTCTGTCTTAGGTTCAGCCCCATGTCCAATCAAGAAACAACCATGGCCAACCTCGATCCGCAGATTGCGCGGTCCTTGCGGTTCTCGCTCTGTGATGGGGCGCTGGCCACGATGATGGTGTCGCTGGCAGGCGGAGTTTTCCTCGTCGGATTCGCTATGAATGTGCTGGGGGCCAGCACTGTGCAAGTCGGGATTCTGGCTGCTCTGCCGCTGTCCGCAAATCTGGCGCAATTCCTCGGATCCCTGATTCTCGAAACCCTGGGCCGCAGACGAATCGTTTGCATCCTGCTCGCGACCTTGTCCCGGCTGTGCTGGATCCTGATCATTCTTCTGCCGTTGGCACTGTTCGACGGGATCGGCGATGCGCGCATTTGGCTGTTGATTGTCTTCGTCGGCTTCTCGTCTATTCTCGGATCGATGTCCGGCGTGGCTTGGCTGGAGTGGACGAGCGACGTGGTGCCCCCGTCCATTCGTGGTTCCTTCTTTGGCAAGCGCAACATGATTGCTGCCGGAGCGGGCATGGTCGCTGTGCTGGCAGGCGGCTATTTCCTAAATCGCTGGGAATTAATCCGCGGCCCGGCGGATCCCTATGGATACATGATGCTATTTGGAGCTGGCTTGTTGTTTGGACTGCTTTCCTCAGCCGCCTTAACGCAAATCATCGACCCGCGCCAACCGGCGACCGACACGGAACAAACGTTTTCCTGGAAACGTTTCGCGGCCCCATTGCAAGATGCCAATTTTCGGCGGCTCGTGTTCTATGTGGGGGCCTTCATGTTTGTCACTCAAATGGCGGGGCCGTTTTACGCCGTCTATATGATCGACACGCTCTCGATCGATTTCAGTACGATCACGTGGTTCATTACGTTTGCCACGTTGGCCTCCCTGTTCATGCTGCGAATTTGGGGGCCCATCGCCGACGAATTTGGGAATCGCCCCATTCTGATTGTGGCCGGCTTGGCGCATGCTTTGATTCCCCTGAGCTGGGTCGTGGCCCAGTCCGGTGCCTACTTCGGCCCGATTGCGGTGGCACATGTCTTATCGGGCATGTTTCATGCCGCCATTGTTCTGGCCCACTTGAATATCCTGATCAAGCTCTCCCCCGATCGAGGCCGCTCCATTTACATCGCCGTCTTTAACGGCATGATCGGCCTAGCGGTCGCCGTGGCACCGATTGTCGGCGGCTGGTTTCTCGACCTCACTCAGGGCGTTCAGTTCACGGCGGGCAACTGGGAGATTAACCATTTACACTTACTCTTCCTCGTATCTGGTGGTCTGCAAATCGGCGTCTTGTTCATGCTCTTTTCCATTCACGAAGAAGGGGCCGCGCCATCACGTGCCGTGCTGTTGCAACTGCGTAACGACTTGGATCCGCAAACGGGAATTGCCGGGGTCTCGGATCTG
>SLBD01000136.1 GCA_007126515.1 Kiritimatiellia bacterium | reverse complement strand
GAAAAGGGATGGACGGAAGGACCGGACCTGATGATCGCCGTCGACCCAGACGGCAAACACAATGAGGAGACCTGGGCACGGCATACGGGGACTTGGTTGCAGTTCCTGTTTGGCATTGCTGATTCAGCCTGATTTTGTCACTATGGACAGCATGACAACGCCACCCATTATCGAAGGATATGAGATCATCGGCAAAATTGCGGATGGAGGCATGTCGACTGTTTGGAAGGCCAAACAACTGTCGCTGGACCGGTTAGTCGCACTGAAAGTATTGCACGAGGACTTGGTCAAGGCTGATCGCGATGTGGAGCGGTTTAAGACGGAAGCAAAATCGGCAGCCACTTTGCGTCACAGCGGGCTTTGCGAAATTTATGATGCAGGAGAAACGCCTGATGGCGCTGTATATTATGCCATGGAATACGTGGCGGGCTTCTCGATTCATCAGTTACTTTCCCGTAAAGGGGATCTCCCCGAAAAGCAAGCGTTGCTCGTTGGACAAGGCGTTGCCCAAGTATTGATGTCCATCTGGGAGAAGAATCATGTGGTTCACTGCGATATCAAACCAGACAATATCCTCATCGACCAGGACGGCACCATTCGGGTAACGGACCTCGGGTTGTCTCGTGTGATCAGCCGCATTGCGGCTCATTCTGATGAAGGATATATTGTTGGCACGCCCAACTATATGTCGCCCGAGCAAGCGCAAGGCAGCGATGATCTCGACTTTCGCACCGACGTGTATGGCCTTGGGGCTACATTGTACCAAATGATCACGGGCATTATGCCATTTGCAAATGTGAGTGACAGCGAGGCTGCCGATCGACATATCAATGACTATATTGCCGACCCGCAAGCATTGAATCTCGATGTGTCTCATGCAACAGCTGCATTGATTGAAAAAATGATGATCAAAGATCGTGCTGCGCGCTATCATACTTGGCAGGAAGTCATTCAGGACATCGAGGAAGTACGGGCCGGGCGCTTGCCTCGTGGCGGCCTTGTACCAGCAGGCCAAAGTACCGTTTCCCGCTCAGCTGAACGAGAAGCAGCCACGCAAAAGCTGATTGACGAGATGCGACCTCGACGGGCGGACTCTGCCACCACAAGCAGCTCTCTCAAGGATTCCGCACCTCCCGATTCTCAAGCGCCGACCCGTTCTTCGCAGATGGCAAAGGGGAAACGTACTGGGGCTGCGGGGCCCCGTCAACGAGGACCGCGTAATCGCCGCCCTGTGGCTCCCCGCTCGCCAGCGGATGGCTTGAAGCTGAAGTCACGACCATCGTCACCCTCCACTTCTGGCAGTTCCAAGTCCCGACTTGTTCAAACCGACGAGACATGGGGGGCGGTTGCCCAGAAAACCTTCCTGTTGTTGATACTCGTGGGAGCAACCTATGCGGGCTCATTTTACATGCTGGGACGACGACTGCAGCCGGAGACCGTCCGTACAGCAGTCGCACCCGCCGTTGCTGAAGAACCCACGACGCCTGTGCGGCATCCAGACCTGGTGCCTGAACCGCGAATCCAACCCGCCCCTGCGCCGGATCCACTCCCCCCTGCTCGCCCCCGGCCTGCGCCACAGCCTGCCCCCGAACCAGAGCCAGAGGCGCTCACATGGGACCACCCAGAGTACGTCGAAGCGCTGAATTTAATTGCACAGGGAAGAGAACGATTACAGCAATTCGAACAGCAACAGGATGCCAGCCTTCTCGACTCAATTGAACCGGATTCTCGGCGTGCCATTGGCACGCTGAACAGATTGCGCCCCGAGGCTCCTGCTGATGCAGAGATCCAACATCATGTCCAACGGGCATTTCAACTGATCAATAATACTCGCGAAGCGCGGTTATTGAGTCAGTAGTCTCTGCTCGAAGAGCCCGGAGTAGATACGAAGAGCGTCGATTCTATTTGTGAGGTAGCAGAGCTCGCCTCCTCGCGAAGTCGAATCCCTCTAATGCCGCGGCTCGCTCGGTGAGCTAGCCCTACCTTTCCGATACATGCGGAATGGTATAGGTGCTTTATATTAATCCTGCGGACTGGCCCAGGCTCGGACACGGAACAGACCAGCAGCACCGCTGACAGGAAGCGGAATAGAGGTCTCCTGCCACGCTTGCATCGGTTGATTGGTGAGCACGGGATTCCAACTCGGATTGATCAATGACGGGGATCGTTCAATCACATACGACCAGCCTCGGAATGTGGGGATTCTCACTGAGAAGAGCGCGTCGTCAACCAATAGCTGCAGGGGATACTGCTTATGAATCAGCGCATTGGCCGCTTCCTGAATTGGTAATAGAAAGCGCAGGGCATCGGGGAAGCGGTGCTGCCACGCCCACTCGTTATGCTCGGCGCCACATTCAATAACCGTCGTACTCTCATCCAGCAATACATATTCTTGCCGCACCAGATGATCGTGAACGGCCCACAAATCCCAGATCGAGTTATGCTCGCCTGTTCCACCATCAATGTAGATCCGAACATCCTGCTTACTCATCTCGCCGATCCGTTGAACAAAGTTCGGCGCCGTCCAAAACGAGGGAGACATCGCTCCAATCGCACCATACGAATCGCTGGTCTCCAAGCCGATATAGGCGGAAATCAACCCACCCAAAGAAGAGCCCAACACCACTGTATTCGATCGGTTTGTTGAAACTCGATAGTTAGAATTGATGTGCGGACGAACATTCGTCTCAAGATATTCGGCATACAAATTTCCGACACCACTCTGCTCGAAAACGGAATCACCTGCCGGACAATACTCTCGATTCCGATTTGCACTGTTATCAATCGCCACAAGAATCACTTCCCTCATCCGTCCCTGACTGATTTCCCGCTGGCTCGCTTCATCTGCTTTCCAAGAGTCGGACGGGAACCCACCGCCAAAACCTGCCTCGAAAACATTCTGGCCGTCATGCATGTAAACGACGGGATATCTCTTCCATTCGTTTTCATCATAGCCGCGCGGCAACCAGACTCGCACACGGCGATCCGATATGCCCTGCACGGTCGATGCGATCTGCATCTCTTCCAGTCTCGGGGCACTGACGGATTCGGGAGGACGGTAATTGAAGATCTGCCCGTCTTGCAGATAGAATTGATCCAGCTCCGTGGCATAGTTGTTGTCGCCAAATCCCGGATAGGGGGCATTGTCCCACTGTTGGAGTCCGCCCAAATATCCGTTCGGAACAAACTCAATCCACTCACCAGCCACCCCGATGTTCGCCACACGGTACAAGGACTCGCCAGCCGAGCGGCCCTCGCCTATCCGTTCCATCGATACATTGACGAAGTTGGTGCCAACCCGATGCAAGATGAAGGCATTGGTCCAACTCGAGTAATAGTAGATCGTCTTGCCCTCATACGGTAACGGAGCCATCGGAGGCGCATTCGTCACCAGATTTGGGCCGGTGATCCATTCGACATTGGCCCCATTGCAATGATTGGTACGACTATTTTCACGGTGGATGAATTTGTATTCCAGAGCCGTTCCTGCCGGTAAAGCCACAGTCCCTTTCCAGATATTGCCGGGGGTCCAAACCAAACGCTGGCTATGAATCGGATTCCAAGAGCCGAGATCGGGATGATTGCCCACCAAGTAGACGCTGTTTCCGAACCCGACATCCCATTCGTACTCAAATTCGAGCGGCACGCGATCCGCTCCCAGAGCCCTGCTCTGCAAGCCAAGGACCAGGGTGATGAAAAGAGGCAGCATTCGAGTCCGACGGAAACGGCATCTGTTCTGCTCCCGGACATGGGTAGGAATGCCCATGTGCCCATCCTCCGGAGCAAGGACATTCTTGTCCTTGCAAAACGTCCACAATCCATGCCAGACGCGCCCAACGTGCGCGTCTAGAGACCGGGTTGCCGATAAAATCTGCATCAAGACTCCAACGCCAGGACCTTGCGGGCCACATGCTCAAACGAATTCTGTGGCACGAAGCCAACCCGCTGCAATCGGTCCATCGCTAGTTGACTATTCAACGGCCGCGCCGCAATGCGGGTTTCCGTCGCATCCACCGGACGAATATGATCAACCGCCTGCCCCATCAAGGATGCAATTGTCATGGCCCAGCCATACTGCGTCTTTCCTTCCGATTGGGTCGCGTGATAAATTCCGGCCGCATTGGATTCAATCAAGAATCGAATCGCCCGGGCGATATCAGTGATATCTGTCGGGAATCGTAAAATGCGGTCATCCAGCTCGGCAAGCTCTTCCGATCGGACGGATTGGATCATCTTCGCAATCAAACCAGACTGATCGAAGGTTGGCCCACATCCCATTAATAGAGGAATACGCAGGACAACCGACTGGGCCCGCTCCAACACGATATCTTCCGCCTCGAGCTTTGATTGCCCGTAGAAATTAATGGGATGACGAGCACTCTCTTCGCGATAGGGTGCATTCTGGCCATCAAATACATAATCCGTGCTGATAAAAATGACGCGAGCAGTGGGAGGCAAGCTATCTGCCAACACACGTAATGGAGTAATGTTCAGTCGACGAGTTTCTTCCTGATATCGTTCGCAAAAATCGGGATCTCGATAGGCTGCACAGTGAACCACAAGATCAGGCGCGGCTTCTTCCAATTCTGATCGCCATGCCATGGCATCGCGTAGGTCAAGAGAGCGAATGTGACCTTCAGCGTGTTGATGTCCCAGCGCCGCAACGCGAAAGGTTTCTTGCAGCTCCTCCACAACCGCACGCCCCAAAAAGCCGCTCGCCCCCGTTACCAGTATCTTCATGAATCTGCACCTCCCACATCAGCACACGCACAGACAGTACGCTGTGTCATTCGAAAGTGCAATGGAATCCTGAACCGCAATTTGAATGATGGCCGCTACGGCTCGCTCGGCCTGCCACGCCGAAGCCTTGCGAAGGCGGGTGAGCCGAGATTCGGAATGGCAGGCCAAAAAGCGAATAGCTGATTCCCGACGCGCTCTCATCCCCTGCTGCGCACAGCCCGCCATGCAAATCGGGCGAGCAGGATGACAAGAAAGAGTGCAGCTACGGCTGCAAGAGGATTGCCATGCTCATGATGGGCATGGTCATGAATTCGCATGGCCGTCATATCGACCAGAAAATCAAAGAAATATCCAAACAGCAGGCTCCCCGCAATGATCACACCCAAATAGATGCCGGTCACACGGCCTCCAAACACTCTAAAGATGGCTCCGATCGTGGCCACATTGGTTGCTGGACCGGCGACCAAATAAACCAAAGCCGCCCCAGGCGGCAAACCGGCGTGGACCAAGCCGGCGGCAATGGGCACCGAAGCCGTGGAACAAGCATACATGGGCAGAGAGATCAGCAACGCCACCACTAATCCCGAGAATCCGGAAACGACCATGGAGTCTCCAAAAAAATCTTGGGGAATGAATGTGGTCAAAGCGGCGGACACGACGATGCCAATCACAATCCATTTCCAGACCATGCCCAATAAGCTGTTAATACCAAAGTCCCAAACACCGATCATCCGCGACCGCCACGTCGGATAGCGGCTCGGGACCGTTTCTCCTGGTTCTTGACTTTCAGTTGGCGGCTGTGCCGCAGGATAAGGCTCTGGACCTCCCCATTTCTGCGCAATGCCGCCCGCCAAGAGTCCGGTTAAAAAGGAACTGAGCAACTTAAACAACGCAAAAGGCCACCCCATAAATGAGTAGCTCACAAATGTCGTGTCAACGGCCGTTTGGGGTGTAGCCACCAGAAAACTAACACTGGCTCCGCGACTTGCACCGTCCTTGTAGAGTCCAATACCTGCGGGAATCACTCCGCAACTACACAAAGGCATCGGCACACCCGCCAAAGCGGCCTTTAAAATACCACCAAAGCCAGGTCGCCCCAATTGGCGACGGATGGTCCCCGGGGGGATCCATACATGAAGAATTCCGGCCACCAAACACCCCAACAGTAGCCATGGTGCCAACTCCAACAACACGGCCCAGGCGTTCGTCCCATACTCCATGATCCACTCTCGATACGTCTCACGCATAGAGTTTACAATACGTGCTCAGCTGAATATTGCCATTCATCCGCAACATGTCGTAGTGATTCAAAGATCGGTACATCTCGCTGTCGCAACCGATCCATATGCTGATT
>SLBD01000100.1 GCA_007126515.1 Kiritimatiellia bacterium | reverse complement strand
CGAAGCTGAAGAAGTCGGCTGATTCAGCCACTTCATCGGCTGTCAGAGCCGCTCGCGGGATTTCGATCATCGTACCCACCAAGTATTTCAGCTTGGCCTTGCGCGACTTGATGATGCCATCCGCTGTTTTGCGAATGATCGCGGCTAGGTAGTCAAACTCGGCCTTGGTTCCAATCAGAGGCACCATGATCTCAGGGATGACTTTGGTCTTGCGACGGTTTTGCACGTTGATGGCCGCTTCGATGATCGCCCGAGTCTGCATGACGCAGAGTTCCGGGTAGGTGATCGAGAGTCGGCAACCGCGGTGTCCCAGCATCGGGTTGAATTCGTGCAACTGCTGCACTCGCTGCGAAACCAATTCCTTGGGCACTTTGAGGCGTGTAGCCATTTCTTCCTGATCGCTGGCACCGTGCGGCACAAATTCATGCAACGGCGGATCCAGTAGACGAATGGTCACAGGCAGATCTTTCATCGCCGTGAAGATGCCTTCGAAGTCCTTCCGCTGATAGGGCAGCAACTTGGAGAGAGCCTTTTCACGAGCGGACTTATCGTTGGCCAGAATGAACTCGCGGATCGCCCAGATGCGGTCGCCTTCGAAGAACATATGCTCTGTCCGGCAGAGGCCAATGCCCTCGGCGCCAAATGCGCGGGCACCCTTGGAATCGTTTGGTGCATCGGCATTGGTGCGGACCTTGATCTTGCGGAACTGATCGGACCACGAAGAGATTTGCGCATACATCTTGTAGAAGTGATGCTTCTGGGCGGTCTTGTTCTTGCTGATGATGGCCGAAACCACCGGGCTCGATTGCGTCGGCAACTCGTCCATGTAAGCGATACCCGTGGAGCCATTCAAGCTCAACCAATCGCCTTCTTTCAGTGTCACCTTGCCATTGCTGACCGTCTTGTTGCGGTAGTCGATTTGCAGCCCCCCCGCACCGCAGATGCAGCACTTGCCCCAACCACGAGCAACAACCGCTGCGTGCGAGGTCATGCCACCGGTGCTGGTCAGAATGCCTTGCGCGGCCCACATGCCGCCGACATCTTCGGGGCTGGTTTCGTGACGCACGAGAAGCACTTTGGCCTTCGGATCGTCCTTGACCATTTTTTCGGCTTCCGGAGCGGTAAAGACGATGCGACCGACTGCTGCGCCTGGGCCAGCCGGCAGGCCGGTGCCAAACACTTTGGCTTTCTTTTCGGCGGCGATGTCAAAGATCGGGAAGAGCAATTGTTCCAGATCGCTGCCCTGCACAGTCATCAACGCTTCTTGCGGAGTCAGTACCTTGGGCTGGCTAGCGCCGGTAATGATGTCTTTGCCGGTCGCCATTTCGACGGCCCAGCGCACACCAGCAACACCAACGCGCTTGGCGTTACGGGTCTGCAACATCCACAGCTTGCCACGTTCCACCGTAAATTCGACATCCTGGGGATACTTGTAGTGCATCTCCAGTTTTTTCATGATCACGTTGAGGTCTTCGTAGGCCTTCTTCCAGATCTTGTCTTTCTCTTTCGGCATGTCCTGCAAGTTTTTCGGCGTCCGAATACCGGCCACCACGTCTTCGCCTTGGGCGTTAATCAAGTATTCGCCCATGGGTTGGAAATCGCCGGTGGAGCCGTCACGTGTGAACGCAACACCTGTGCCGGAGTCATCGCCCATATTACCGAATACCATCGTGCAGACATTGACCGCCGTACCGAGCAGGCCGGTGATCTTATTGATTTGCCGATATTTTTCAGCACGCTCAGAGGTCCATGAACCGAATACCGCGCGGATACTGAGGTCCAACTGTTCCAACGGATTTTGCGGGAAAGATTTTTTGACCTTGGTCAAGTAGACCTTCTTATAAGCCTCAACCACTTCCTTCATTTGGTCGGCCGTCAAATCGGTATCTTCCGCCGCTTTGTATTTCTTCTTGATGCGGTCTAATTCGTGTTCGAAGTGCTCGTGCTCCAGGCCGCTGGTCGGGCCCATGACCACAGAACCGAACATGTCAATAAAGCGGCGATAGCAATCCCAGCCAGCCCGCTCATTTCCGGTTTGCTTAATGAAGCCGTGGATCGACTTATCGTTCAGGCCGAGGTTGAGGACGGTGTCCATCATACCCGGCATCGAAACGGCTGCGCCGGAGCGGACGGACACGAGCAGCGGATCTTTCGCGTCGCCGAGCTTCTTGCCCATCATCTTTTCAAGCTTGCCGAGCTTCTCTTTCAATTGGGCCTGCATCCCGGTGGGATATTTCTGACCATTCTTGGAATAGTAGGCACAAGCTTCTGTAGATACAGTAAAGCCGGGGGGCACTGGCAATCCGGCAATCGCCATCTCTGCCAGATTGGCGCCCTTACCACCGATGATCGCCTTATCGCTGGCGCTTCCTTCGGTATGCTTCTTGCCGAAGCCGTAAAAGTACACGTATTGTTTCTTCGCCATGTTTGGATTCTCCGTTAGGTTTACGTTTTTTGCCGATTACACACTCGCCAAAATTGAGCGTGGACCCTAGCAGAAAGCTGTGATCTGTCAAGTCGGTAGAATGGGTTTGAACAAAGACCGTGCGTGATTCTTGTTCAGCCTGCTGCGTGTTGTTGCAATTCTTCGAGCGAGACATACTCTAAGGCAGCGCTGCTGGTCGCTTGCAGAATCACGGGCGGAGCGACGCCGGCATCGTAGGCCTCTTTCCAGCGCGCTGCGCAGACACACCAGCGATCCCCCGGTTGGAGGCCAGGGAAACCATATTCGGGACGGGGAGTGGACAGATCGTTTCCCGCCATTTTAGAAAATGCCAAGAATTCCTCCGTCACTTCAGAACAGACCGCATGGCAGCCGACATCATCTGGCCCAGATTCACAGCTCCCCGTCCGGTAAAAACCAGTCACCGGATCATGGCTACAAGGTCGTAGAGGCTGTCCCAATACATTTTTCTGCATGCGCATTCCTTTCAGTGAACGACGGCGGTACCGAACTGCGGTTAAAATTATCTTCGAGGTAGGGTTGCAAGTCAATGAATCTTAAAGCCGAGGACAGAGCCCCGGCCAATGCCCAAACCCCAGAGGTCCCACACTTTCCGAAGTGTGGGACCGCATTATAAGCGCAAAATGTCCAAACCCCAGCGCCGGGGACAGAACCTGGGCCTACAAAGGGGGGCGAGGTTGTAGGCCCGCCCTCAGTGGCGGGCGTGTGAGGTTTTAGACTCATACGTTTCCAAAATAACGAACTCTTCATTTTGGTCTTGACTAAAATGAGGAGTGCTGCATTCTGGTTGTCATCATGAAGCGAGTCTATGATGAAATACTGGCGGATCATCTTGCCAATCGTCGGCAAATGGCATTTGTGACGGGGCCACGGCAAGTCGGTAAGACCACCACATGTCGTGCGGCTGGCGGGATCTACTTTGATTGGGATTCGGTAGAGCATGCCCGGACGATTGCGGCTGGCCCCGAAGCGGTTGCCCATGCCGCGGGTCTAAATCAACTACAAGATCCCGCTCGACTGCCGATCATCGTGTTTGACGAGTTGCACAAGTTCCCGCGCTGGAAAACCTTTCTAAAGGGATTCTTTGACCGATATGAGCAACAATGCCGGATCATCGTCACTGGATCGTCGCGACTCGACGTTTATCGGCGTGGCGGCGACAGCTTGATGGGGCGATATTTTCTGTTCCGCATGCATCCGATGACTGTAGCCGAATGGATACGGCAAGATTTGCCTGAAATGAATCTCATCCGCGAGCCCCGGCGGATGGATGACTCTGCTTGGCTTGACTTGATCCAATTCGGTGGATTTCCCGAGCCCTTGTTGCTGGCGGACAAGCGCTTCCTAACCCGTTGGCACAGTCTTCGTCATGCCCAGTTGTTCAAGGAGGATGCCCGCGATCTAACGCGCATTCAAGATATTGCCTTGCTGGAAATCATGGGGCATATCCTGGACGAGCGCAGCGGCTGCCAGTTGGTGTACGGGAATCTCGCCAGAGATGTGGGGGTGGCACCTGCCACGGTCAAGTCTTGGGTGGATTCCTTGTGCGCCTTGCACATGGGATTTCTGGTGCGACCCTGGTTTCGCAATGTGAGCAGCGCCATTCGTAAGGAGCCGAAATGGTATGTGAGGGATTGGTCGCACGTCGTGGATCGGGGGAAGCGCTTCGAAACCCTCGTGGCCGTTCATTTGCTTAAAGCAGTCGAGGGGTGGACCGATTTGGGCTTGGGAAACTTCTCCCTTCATTATGTCCGTGACAAGCAAAAGCGGGAAGTCGACTTTCTGGTTGCTCGTGATCGACAACCTTGGTTTCTGGTCGAGTGCAAGATCAGCGCGGATCGGCCCTCGGCAGCGCTGACCCATTTCCAGCAACAAACCGGAGCGCCGCATGCGTTCCAAGTCGTTCAGGATCTGCCTTGGGTGCAAGCCGATTGCTTTACTCAAACCCGCCCGATATCCGTGCCTGCCCGAACCCTGCTCTCGCAATTGTTGTAATGTGGGCAAGACTTTAGATTTACTGCCCAGTGATTTATCAAAATAGTGCGGTTTAGCGTTTGATTTTTGTTAGCGAGAGCGGTATTTTTCGCTTAGATCTAGCGAGTTAATCATCAGTTTGGTGTGGTCTGAACGAGTTTGTTCTACAAATACAGGTGTTGCATGAAGATTCTGACGTTTCTGCCCGGTTTCCACTCAATGGAAGAAAAAAAGGCCGATTTTCCACTCAATGGAAGATTTTTTGACGGATTTTCCACTCAATGGAAAAAAATCAGCGGTTTTTTCCATTCAATGGAAACTTTTTCGTCCGCTTTTCCACTCAATGGAAAACAGCTTTGTCCAGTAGTGATTAAGACGTTGGCCGTTTTGATGCTTTCCATGCCGGTCGTTGCCGAGGCTGGGGCGGGATTCTGGAGACAATTTGTAATTATCAATCGTGGCAGCGGGAATGAATATTTTGGGGATTCGCTGGGCGAGAATTTTGATGGTGTCGATCTGGGCACGTGGGCGCAAGGCGATGCCCGTTATTTGAACGGCGCGGAAGCCAATACGTGGGAAGACGACGGCGATTGGGTCAATAACGTTTGGTTCAATTACCGATTCGGGACCAACGACACCTTTACCGGGATCTCTCTGGATCAACGTTCGCATTCCGGCAATGATCGGATGTGGGATCAAACGGCCGAGAACATTTTGTTGACGGATCGGGATCCTGGCACGTACACGCTGCAAGTCTATTTCTTTGCCAATGGAAATTTTGACAACGAAGGAGGAAGTGGAACGTGGGAACTCTACGACAGCGCCGACCCCGATTATGGGGCCACATTCACCATCACCACCCTGGGTGCCCCCTCTGCTCAAACGGCGACTGCTACCAGTGGTAACACGATCAATTTGACCTGGACGCGTTGGGAGAGTCGGAATGTCGCGATTGTCCGGAACACGACGGGCACCTTCACCCAACCGGAAAACGGCGTTGCTCCGCCTGCCATTGGGCAGGCATTTGCGGGCGGGACCTTGGTCTACAATGGCAGTGGCTCGTCCTTTAATAACACTGGCTTGCAAGATGACACGACCTACTATTACCGCTTCTTTACAATCAACAACAATTTCTTCTCCTCAGGCGTCGATGCCAATGCAACGACCTTGACAGAAGCGGAACCAACCATATCTGTACCGGTCGGTGACCTCGATTTCGGCACGATGAGCATTTTCCTGACGTCCGATCCAGTCAGCTACGAAGTCGTCGGGTCGGCTCTCACCGAGGGGATTACGGTGAGCGTGTCGGAACCCTTCCAAGTTTCTGAATCCAGTGTGGGGCCCTATGTGCAGAGCATCGAGTTGCCCGCCGAGGGCGGCATGGTTTGGGTGCGCTTTGATCCGGTCACGGTGGGGACGCATTCGGAAATCGTTTCCCACACCAGTGCCGGGGCAGATCCGGAAGAGCGGACGGCAACAGGCGTTTCTGAGATTATTAGGGAAACAGCCGTCGAGTCTTCACTGGTGAACTCGAAAGAAGTGATTCTGCAGTATTTCGGCACCTCGTGGCGGGAATTGGCCCGCCGTATACCAGAAGTGGCTGAGGCGGGCTACACCTCCTTTTGGCTGCCGGTGCCGCAGAAGGCGAGTGGACAGTTGTCGGTCGG
>SLBD01000012.1 GCA_007126515.1 Kiritimatiellia bacterium | reverse complement strand
TTGAATTTATGGGTCGCGAGGGGCGCCATTATCATCTCTGGAGAACAGATTCCTTGAATCCAGTAGATTGGGTGCGGGTCAATGAGGAACCGGTCGTCGGTGAGGGAGATTGGATTGCGGTACCCGTGGATATGAACGGTCATCCCGGCGCCTATTTCCGGTTGGAAGTGACCCTGCCACCCGAGCCGTGAGGAAATGAGGCGGGGCGCGATCAGTTTGGATCTCATCTTTGTCGCGAGCTTTATCGGGAGCTTCGTCGACAAAGCTCGCGATAAAGCTCGCGACAAAGGCGGGGACTGTTCGTAATCTCAATCGATTAGGATCGGTAGTCGGAAAAGCAAGCGGCTCGTGGGGACGCTTGCCCTTCGGTCCCAAGGGTGCCAACTGACATGCAAAAAGCCCACCCGCGAGGGTGGGCTTTTTGAGAACCAGTCGAAGACTGGTGAAGCAATTAGCCGTAGCTCTTAGCCATCTCCTCAAGGGAGATTGGCTTGATCTTTCCTGCGTTCCCTGCTTGACCGAAGGCGACCATGCGGTCGATGCAAACCTTCTTCATCGCTTCGCGGGCTGGCTTCAGGTAGTCGCGCGGATCAAATTTGTCCGGCTTTTCGGTGAACACCTTGCGGATCGCGCCGGTGATGGCCAGACGATTGTCGGTATCGACATTGATCTTGCGCACGCCGTTAGCAATACCGCGCTGAATTTCTTCCACTGGCACACCCCACGTCGGCTTCAATTGTCCGCCGTTGGCGTTGATGATGTCCTGCAGGTATTGTTCGACCGACGAAGAACCATGCATAACCAAGTGGGTGTTTGGCAACTTCTTGTGAATGTTGATGATGGTTTCCATTGATAAGACATCGCCGTCTGGAGCGCGGGTGAATTTGTATGCACCATGGCTTGTGCCAATTGCCACCGCCAAAGCATCCACACCGGTTTCTGCTACAAAGCGCTCGGCTTCGTCTGGATCGGTCAGTAATTGCGAGTGATCCAGTTTGCCTTCGAAACCGTGACCATCTTCTTTTTCACCTTCGCCGGTTTCCAGCGATCCTAGGCAGCCCAGCTCGCCTTCTACCGAAACACCAACTTTGTGGGCCATGTCGACCACGGCCTTGGTGACTTTCACATTGTAGTCGTAGTCGCCAGGGGTCTTGCCGTCATCCTGCAGAGAGCCATCCATCATTACGGAGGTGAATCCGTTTTCGATCGCGCTTTGGCAGGTGGCCGGGCTGTTCCCGTGGTCCAAGTGCATAGCAATCGGAATGGCTGGATACAGTTCGGCTGCGGCCAGCATCAGATGGCGCAGGTAATTGTCCTGGGAATAGGAGCGGGCGCCACGTGAAGCCTGAATGATCACCGGGGAATCGGTTTCCTTGGCGGCTTCCATGATGGCCTGAATCTGCTCCATGTTATTCACGTTGAAGGCAGCCAAGCCGTAGTTGTTCTCAGCGGCATGGTCCAACAATTGACGCATGGGTACTAAAGGCATACTAAATCTCCTTTGATGAATCTCTATTTATCGGGCTGTAGTTCTTGCTGTAGCCTGAAAAGGGCAGCGGACGTAGATTAGACCGATAAATTCTTGCGTCAAGCCCGAATCGGTTATAAATGAAAACAACCCGCAAATGAACGATTCAATCATACATTTCTATACGGATCAGCCCGCAAGCAGCCAATCGTTTCTGCCAGTCGGTCAGAAATGGATAGCGCTGCCCAAACTATCCGGTGAAAGGGAATCGGTGATTTCCCCAGAATTGCTGCGCTTATTTTTCGGGGATCGGCCGCTATGGGGAAGTCAGGCACCGACAACCATGAGGCATGCCAAGAGCGATCGGCATCTACTGATTGTTGATTATGCGGAAACATCGCAATTCGCGCTAATGACGGATGGTCTAAAGCAGGGAATTAAGATGCCGGACGGTCTGGTTTGCCTAGCGCTGCAAGGCGATCGGCACCGCGGGCAACGCCAGCGTGCATGGATGGCTTTACGTGGCAACCTGCATCTAACGGCTCATTATCGCATGGACTGCCCCGTGCGCTCTGTGGAAGGTGTAATTAGTATGGTGCCCGCGGTCGCTGCTGCTCTCGCCATTGATGCGGTCACCCCGCCTGCGGCGCGACCGGCGATTAAGTGGGTGAACGATGTTCTCATGGACGGCCAAAAGGTTTCAGGGGGGCTGACGGGAACGCATGTGCAAGGCGACACCATTGAGTCGGCACTCTTCGGGATCGGAGTGAATGTGGCCGCAGCTCCAGATTTGGAAGCGGGCACAGCTTTGCTACCTGCCGGCTCATTAGCTCCCTACGGCGTTGATCTGGCCTACACGACGCATACGCTCATTCGACAGATCACTTGTCAGGTGCAGAGGCTGTTGACGGGAAATACTCAAAATGTCTACCAAGAATATCGTCGCTATGCTGGCTTCATTGGGCGCATCGTGCAGATTTGGCCCGAAACAGAGGGATCGATGATGGCGACGCAACCCAGTTGTGAGGGGCGGGTCCTAGATGTTTTGCCTGACTTGTCGTTACGCTTGGATTCATGTAGCGATCCGGTTCGGTCGGGCCGGATGACGTTTGTCGATTGACTCGAAGGACACTCGCACCACTGATGAGGCAGAGACCCTCTTGCTCGGGTGAGCTGACTCAATTCATCGCTCGGCATGTAGCCAGAAGAAGTTTCACCACAGAGGACGCAGAGGCACAGAGAATTCCTGTTGGAGACCATTTGCTTTGACGAGTCATTTCGAGCGTAGCGACTTGTCCTACGTAGCCGCTTCGGCGAAGTAGGAAGCGAAACCTAAGGCGTTTTGACCGGCTTGAGACTCCTCGACTTCGCTTGGAGTGACCGTTGAGGAAATAAAGGTGATACAGCAAGCGCGCGCGGACTAAACTGCACAATGGCCAGCTATTCTAATTATGGTCGCCGAGCGAGCCGAGTGCTTGAATCGGAAAACATAATTAGAATTGCTGCACAACGGCATGTTGGGGTTGTTCAAGATCAAGTCCCGTAGTAAAATGGCCCCATGCTGAATGCGGATCATATACTTGAAACGCTGAACAATTGTTCAGTCGATTACATTCTCATTGGCGGCATGAATTTTCTTTTGCGGCACAAGCCAGTATTGACTTTTGATGTTGATATTTGGATCGACGATACTGATGCCAATCGCCAACGGTGCACCGAGGCACTTGTCGCACTAGAGGCGGAATGGGGCCCAAGCGAGGACACATGGGCATCTGTTACTAAACTCGAGGCGGATTGGTTGATGAGACAAGTATTGTTCTCTTTGACGACATCGGCCGGACCACTTGATGTGTTCCGCCGCGTTGCCGGACTTCCAAGTTGGCAAGAGTGTCGACAGCGGGCCGAGATTTGCAAGACGGCGGCAGGAACGCAGTATTGTAGCCTCTCGGATGACGATATGTTGGCATGCCAATTTGCTTTGCGGGAGAGTGATCGGAAATTGGATCGAATTCGACACTTGGAAAGTGTGCAGAAGAAATCATGACACCTATTGATGAATTGGTAGTCAGCGAAACTGCTAAACGCGATCGCTGCCTGTCGGACCAACGACGCTGGTCTATGCTGCAAGCCGCCATCAATTGGGCCGACCAACAGCAGTCATTTCCCCGCAATTCTCCAAGAGCCTGCAGACTGAACGAGGAGCGATTGCTTCGATCAAGTCATTTCGAGAAAATATCGGAGTAACCGTTGAGGGAATGCGCGTGGACGAGTCACACTTCACCGTAGATCTCAGATACTTGCTCTTCTGAAGACACGATGTATCCAGTGATCGTCTCGCTTGTTGATTGGGAAGGGGATACGACTCCGCAGCTTGGGCCCCATAGATTCCGCGAGTGTGCTGAGTTCTTCCGCGTAGGTTTGCTCGGGTGCATATCGAGACATATCGATAGAGTCAAAGCACTCTGCATGCATCGTGCTCGGATCAAAATTCGGAGGAAACGTGGTAAACAGATGCAGCCGGTCGAGAATCCACAGCGGAGCCATCACTTTGTGACATTTGGGGCAATGCCCGCAGTTCGGATAGTCATCTATTGTTTGAAAACAGACGCGCAAATTCTTTTGAGCCAATGGCCAATCGGCAATGGCTTGAATCTTTTGAATACGTGATGCCTCACAACCATGATGAATGAATTCCAGGGACTCCGTTGCGGACAGTGGATCGGTGTATGGATTGGAGCCGATGGGTGGATTTAATAGTGACACACGGTTGGTTGAAGGAATGAATAGTCGTGTTAGGCCTGATTGCAAAAATAGACCAACTGCCTGAATGGCCGCACCGTGCAGCGTCATCCAGTCCACCTTGGATTCGATTAACGATCGAATATTCGTCCGACATCGCACCAGTCGGACTTGGACCTGTGCCAAGGAATCTTCATAGATGTGCGCTAATCTATCGTAGAGTGCATAGTCATCGAGCGATATGTCGAATCCGTGTACAAACAATCCATAGTTGATCTGGTGACTGGTCAGCGGTTCTCTGTCCGATTGCTGAGACCAGAGAGTGTAGAACGTATCTACTCCCGCAGAAAAACACGTTGCGACATTTGACGCTTTGGTTGAGCCCTGTTCAAATTCATCACATAACAAATCGACTCTGGATAATTGATTCGGATACCACATGTGAAAATAGTTGCAGATTTGGCGCATCCCATAATGAAAGCGAGGAGAAATGGGACCAGTAACTCGAATGGGTTCTCCGAGAGCCATGGCCAAAAATAATGACGCCATTACCGGAGCTTCCATTCTGGATGAAGTCCAATCCGAAAATGTGTCAGATACAGCCAGTAGCAAGTTTTCGGATGCCAAACCCGGCGTTTCAAACTCGATTCGATAATGGCACTCAGTCCAGCCGGCAACCGAAATAAGTTCTGGAGGATAGATCTTCATAGTCAGCCTTACACGAGACGAATAACGTCTATCTGTTAGGAAGTGACTAACTATTCTTCACATTCATGCAATATGTCGAACCTTTTATCCGAACCACAGTGTGCGTTATCAAAATGGGTGAGAAGCAAGTAGAAGTAGAAATCGGAGCCGTTGTCACCAGCTTGAGACTCCTCGACTTCGCTCGGAGTGACCGTTGAGGAAATAGAGGGGATTCAGTTGGCACCCGTGAAAGAAATCGCCCGCCGCCACAATTCCCCAAGCTCTATCATTGCTTGCTTTCTCCTGTGAGATCGCTGTCCGTAAAGTAAGCTTCATTCGCTTGCTCACGTAGCATAGCAATCTTCGGGTCAGGCGGCTCGATCGCGTACTCCATAGACCGCGGGTTATCGGTGCGCCGTGAAGCATTCAGGATCTCCACACCTACGACATTGCCCGACCCGTCGTAATCGAGAATCAAACCTGGCGTCCTTTCATCACTCCCCTCAACGGGGCCACTTTGCAGAACAATCCTTAGCACATCCACATCTGGGTCATATGTCACTTTCATAAATCACTCCCGCCCCTCAACAATCGCCACTTCCTCCTCGGTCAGGCCATAGAGTTTCGTACACGAGCCGGTCGATTTGGTTGTCGGTGGCGGTGATTTGGGTTTCGAGTTGTTTGAGGATGTTGGGATTCTTCAGCTTAATCAAGTAATCCGGTGGTGCCGCTCATCATATTTGTAGTATTTTGAAGACAATAAACCCTTTATTTAGTTCAAAACCAACGGCGTATCTCGAGGGGCCCATCACATAGCTCCGATCGCTCGTGGGCAAGAAACCAATAATGTTACGTGTTGTCATGTCGAGCGTAGCGAAGCGAAGTCGAGACATCTATGGTGCGTGAAAACAACTCAGATTTCTCCACTCCGTCCCGATCCGCGCCTGACGGCGTGTTCGGGACTCCGGTCGAAATGACCCAAAGAGGTAAGGTAGACACCACAGGGGCTGCGATCCAGGCTAACTGAACCCCTTACGACATCATTTGACTTCATGGTGGCATCTCATCAATCGGGTGATAGTTTAGAAAACGTATCACACCTGTCTCCTCCCCAAAAATGCGTATACTAGATATCCCAACGTGCCCGGCTACAGACGTGCTTGTTTTGCCGCAACCGCTAAGCAAGGCTTTTGCATTGTTCGCATGATTGATTTTGTTACGCTGCGGGAAATCGCAGTCGCT
>SLBD01000101.1 GCA_007126515.1 Kiritimatiellia bacterium | reverse complement strand
GGAGGATTTTCCCAATCGCTGAAGGATATCATTGATGCGGCGGGCGAAGCGGGCCAGCTTTTCATTGCGGCGGCTGGCAATAGCGGCGATGACACCGACATCAACCCTCACTATCCCTCCAGCTACACCAATGAAAATCTTATTGCCGTGGCCAGCAGCGATCACAACGATGAACGCTCGAATCATCCTGGGTGGTGGGCCAGTAATTTTGGCGCCGAAAGTGTGCATTTGGCTGCACCCGGTTCGGAAATCCTCAGTACGGTGCCAAACAATGCGTACGAAACGTTTAGCGGCACCTCCATGGCCACTCCGCATGTCGCTGGCGTGGTGGCGTTGATGCTTTCGTTGTCTCCAAATGCAAACCCAGCGCAGCTCAAACAAGCCTTGTTGGATAGCGTTGACGTGCTGCCAGAATGGGAGGGGTTGACTCGGACAGGGGGGCGTTTAAATGCCGTTGCCGCGTTGCAAGCTTTGAATCCTCACTTCTCCGTCGCAGGCATGCCGGAATGGCCATTCACCATCTCGCCCGGCGAGTCGTTGACCTTTGACGTTATTTATCATCCGGTCGCAGCCGGTGCCCATACAGGGATTGTCCGGATCGTCAATAATGATACCAATGCGCCCGTCGTGGATGTCTCCGTGAGCGGATCGGCAGAAGAAGATAAGTTGGAGATGTCTCCGGCTACGCCCTTCGTCTCCAGCGGGGAGCCGGGTGGACCGTTTGCGCCCGACAACGCGGTCTACGCCTTGACCAACAGCGGCATCGCTGCCTTGAATTGGAATGTCACGCTGGATGTAAACTGGCTGGATCTCAGTGTCGCAGCGGGGCAGTTGGCTCCCGGCGATGAGACAGACATCATCCTGACGCTCAACGCCCATGCCGAGGTACTGGACAGCGGCACATTTAGCGGACAGCTCGTGGTCAGCAATCTGACCACAGGAGTGCGCAGCGTCCGCGCAATTCGATTGACTGTGATCCCATCCCTCTGCGTAGCCGTGGATGCGTGCCAGCTACTATGGAATACGGGTGGTGATGCCGATTGGTTTGCGCAGATGGATGTGACCTATGACGGTGTTGATGCCGTGCAAAGCGGCAACATCACGCACAATCAAGAATCGTGGATTGAAACCGAAGTGGAGGGCCCCGGAGAGTTATCTTTCTGGTGGCGAGTGTCTTCTGAAAACAATTGGGATTGGTTGGAATTCTATATCGATGATGATCGCCAGGACCGCATTTCAGGCGAAGTGGATTGGAGTCAGGAAGCCTTTTCAATAGAAGCCGGTTTTCACACGCTGCGTTGGCGATATGTGAAAGATGGATCGATCAGTCATGGTGAAGACTGTGGCTGGCTCGATCAAGTGGTCTTCCTTTCGGAGTCCAATCAAGTAGAGATCCGGGAGCTCGCGATCGATGTCGGAGCCGGTTCCTCAATCGCTTCGGTGAATCTCGGAGTGGGCGAGGAAGAAGCCACCTACACGCTGCAATCCACACGAGATTTGATAGGTGATCCAGATGTAAATTGGACCGATGTGGTATCCCAGGAAGGCGATGGAGTCTCCGTGATCATCTTGGAAGACGAAGATGAGACCAACGAGGACAGATCTCGCATTTATCGCATTCGAATCGTCCGGTAGCGCTAGAACATTTGATTTAAATCTGCATCCATTCGACATGACTCGTTGGATTGAGACGGCAACGGTGTATATGGCGTGAATGAAAATGTTCTATTTGTCGACTAGGTTTTTTGCCAACGTTCGTAAAGCGGCCATATCGAGTTTGCCGCTACCCAACAAAGGCAGCGCATCGACTTTATGGTAGGCCTTGCGGTCCGGCTTCCACAAGTTGGGCAAATCGCTATCCTTGATGATCTGCCGAAGATTGTCCGGATCTCCGGCGGCTTCTGTGTACAGGACAATCAATTGCTCCCCGCGCTTTGGATGCGGAGCGGAGGTAACCGTGAGGACCGGTTCCATGCTGTTCAACGCCTGGTGCAATACATCTTCGATGGCGATATGCGGCACCATCTCGCCACCAATCTTGCTGAAGCGCGCCCAGCGATCCTTGATCGTGATGTACCCTTCTGCGTCGAGATGAACAATATCGCCTGTGACATACCAGCCATCCTGCAAGACCTCGTTGGTCTTCTCCGGTTGATTGAGATATCCCTGCATGACATTCGGACCCCGCACCAGCAGCAGTCCTTCCTGACCCGGTGACAGTGAGTCGCCAGTTTCGGGATGCTGAATCTTGACGGCCATGCCCGGCAACGGTCGTCCGACACTGCCCTCCTGCGCGGAATCATGTTTCTCCCCGTCGATTTCAACAGGGGGCAAATTAACAGAAATAACAGGCGAACATTCCGTGGCTCCATAGCCCTCTAACGGATAAATGCCAAATTTCTCATGAAAAGCTTTGATGATGGCTGGCTTGAGTTTTTCGGCTCCCACGACCACGTGTTGCAAGCTCTTGAATTGGTCGGGAGACGCTTTCCGCATATAATTCAACAGGAACGTTGGCGTGGCCAAAAGCAAGGTGCACTGGTTCTTCTTCACCATCTTGGCAATTTGTTCTCCCTCCAGAGGGCTGGTATGGTAGCTGGCTCCAAACCCGCTCAGCACCGGAAACCACAATGTCGTGGTGTATCCAAAAGAATGGAAGAAGGGCAACGCCGCGCCGATATTATCTTTGGGCGTGGGCTGATACACCATCCGAAACGCCTCCACATTCGAGAGGATGTTGTGGTGCGTCAGAATGATGCCTTTGGGGACGCCGGTGGAGCCGGACGAAAACATGATGGTAGCGGCATCATCCGGTCCAATTGCGCCGACAGGCGTAATGCAGCGACGGAGAGCAAGTCGCGCTTTGACGAGCGCGCCCAATTTTCTCAGCACGGTGACTTTGGGTAAGAGATCTTCGAGATACACTGCGCCAGGTGGCGCCTTCAGCGTATCTAGTTTTTCGATCAGCTTTCGTGATGTCAGTACGGTTTGAATTTCGCATTCCCGGATGCACTGGGCGCGGAAATCATTGCTCCCCACATACGATAAATTCACGGCCACTTTGCCCATCAGTGTGACCGCTAGGTTGGCAAGCGCTCCGCCGACGGATGAAGGGAGCAAGATGCCGATGTATTTCTGGTCGCGTGCGTCGGCGCGGATGACCGATTGCAGCGCAATCGCGCCGGTCAGAAGCCGCCCAAAACTCAGCGACTTGCCGGTGGTGTCAGCAATGGCGTGGCGAGACCAGTTTTTGCGCGCCGACAAGACAAACTCTTCCCCCAAAGACCGGCGCGTCGATGTGACTTGGTCAAAATAGGCGACGGATTGTTCCCGGATGATCTGCATGACCTCGGCGGCGGGTGTGTCCGATGCCACGGCGGGGGCAATCACAGCGGTGACGGGGTAGGGCGGCTGCAGCCATTGGGCGAGGCCGGTCTTGCCATGGTGATATCCCTGGATGCTGCCATGGATGCCGCCGAAATACAGCGGCACAACGGAGGCCTCACTATCGCGGGTCAGGCCCGTGAACCCTTTGCGAAACGTGTCTTTCCATTCTGTTCTGGACAGGGTGTCTTCGGCAAACAAGCAGACCGATTCACCATCTGCCAGGGCATTACGGAGCTGCTTGATGAAATTGGCGGCAGCCGTTGAGTCGTCGTCATCATGCGGCAAGGGAATGCCGCCCAAGCGTTTGATCAACGTCCGGTGGCCCTTCTTTTCGAGGACGGCGCGCGGCAGTGGAAATACAATTCGGCGTTGCAACATCGTCTGGAGAGCGAGCATGTCGAGCCAGGAGATTCGGTTGACGATGAAGAGGGCAGGGCCATCGTCTGGAATATGTTGCCAGCCCACACAGCGGGGCTTGAACAAGAGGCGCGTGCCGACCGTGACGAGAAAGGCGCGCCGAAAATCAGGCAACTTGTACAGTGCCACGCCCAGCAGGAGAGCGGTCACGATGCTGATGAATAGGAACCCGCGTGTGGGGTCCCAATTCAGGGCATCGGCAAACAAGAAAATCAACGCCGATGCTATGAGCACGCCGAGCCAGGCCAGAAAGGCTTTGGCCGCAATGATTTCACCGCGCCGTTTGCTGGGACTGCGGTATTGGATATAGGCTTCCAGCGGGACAATAAAAAGGCCGGCACCAAAGCCGAGAACAAAAATCAGTGCAATGGAAAGGACTAGATCCGAGGCCATGAGTCCAAGCGCCAACGAGGCCAGCACAACAATGATGACCCCTGCTGGAACCCAGCCCAGCTCGACTCGGCCTGCCGACCAACGACCGACCGCCCAGGCGCCCAAGCCGATGCCGAAGGCTGCAGGCAGAAACAGGTAGGCGCTGCCTTGTCGAGTCAGATCAAAGATTTCCATGCCGTAGGGCAGGATGTTCATCTGCACGAACCCGCCTAAAAACAGGAAAAAGGCGGCAGCAAACACGCTCAGCGTCAATAACCCATCATGCCGGATGCTAGCCAGTGTGCGGAAGATGGCTCGGACGAAGGTGGGGCCGACTTTGTGGTGTTGATCCATCTGGGGCGTGGTCGGGACCTGAAACGCTGCCCCCAATCCAGCCACGGCAACGGCAAGGCAAATAATAGCGGTCAGCACGTAATTACTGCCGAATAATTGATCGAGGGTAGGGGCGGTGGCTGAACCGACGATGATCGCGATATAGGTCAGTAAAACCACCAGACTGTTGGCACGGGAGAGTCGATGTTCGCCAACCAGCTCCGGTACAATGCCATACTTTGAGGGCCCGAAGATGGCGCTTTGCGTCGACATTAGAAACAGAACCGTATAGGCGAAGAACACACTATTGAGGCCAAAGGCAGCGATGGCGAGTGCCATGGCCAGACATTCGGCGCATTTGACGCCAATCGTGATGTTTCGTTTGCTGAAGCGATCCGCCAGCGCGCCCGCAAAGGGCGTGAACAGGAGAAAGGGAAGAACAAACACGCCACCCGCCAACGCACTGACGCGACTCACCGCTGCCTCGCCTTGCACCGCCACCAGAAACAGGATCAGTAGCAGACGGAATAAATTATCGTTTAGCGCCCCGCCAAACTGGGCCGCATTGTACCAAGCAAATGAACGCGGTAATCTTTGTTCGTTGGAAATCATGGCATGTATTGAATCAGGTCTTTGTTGCGAGCAATCGCCGCCAGATTTAGACAGTGCGATTCAGCTCCCCTGTTTCCTCCAGTATGTCAGACTTCGACGGTTTGTCGAGGGCGGTGGGAAGAATCAGTCCAGCAGCAGCCGGATTTGATAGATGCGGTCGGTGCCAAAGGTGAGATTGGTGTAGGAGGTATGGCCGGACTGGCCGGATTGATTGATCAACCACGACCAATCCTGATCAATCAATCCGCCCTCGTCCTCATCGACGGCATACAATCCGTATTCCCGTCCGACCTCAGACCTCCACGTAACGACCGTTTCGCTGGGCGATAGTGCCGAAATCGCCAAGAATCTCAGGTAGTCATCCTCATCGTTCGGGTCTGTACCAGCCAAGGCCTCCTCGGCATCTGTAAATCCATCGCCATCCGTGTCTGGATTGAAGGGATCGGTGGTGTTTCCCCCCGGATCGAGCAAGACCGTCGTGCCGGGAAGCACGGAAGAGGGCTCGTTCAAGCCCGTGATCTCCTCAAAATCCGTCAACCCATCCCCATCCGAGTCGCGGGGAAAATCCAGCGCCACTACATCGACACCGGGCGTGTTCAACAACGGGAACGTGTAGAGCTTGGCAAACGGGTCCTGCAAATCAGAAATCCTCCAGACATCGCGGTCCACACCACTTCCCCATGGTTTGTCCAGCGAGAAATACATGGTGTCGTCTGGGTCGAGGTGCAGGGCATTTATATTGGCGCTGGCCGGTAGCTCCAACGAATCTCCTGAAATGAAGATCGAAAACGTATCTGAGCCATTCCAGTGCAGGATGTCGTGTTGGCGGACAGCTCCGACTCCTGGCAGCGAGGCGGCGACATCCAGCGAGAAGTAGAAAGCCTCGGGATCGTCGGCTGGCGTGATGGCATCAATGCCCGCGCGGACCGGGACCCCGGCCGCTGCGCCATCGAAGTATTTCGAGAACGTCGACGTGAGCGGGTTAAAAGCAACTAGATCCTGTCGTCGATACGTGGTGCCATTTT
>SLBD01000184.1 GCA_007126515.1 Kiritimatiellia bacterium | reverse complement strand
CTCACCACCCCTCTGACTCGTTGACAGAGGCCCTGTCTTCGGTTAGCGTTCCCCTCCGTGCGCACGAGGTCATTACGGGTGTAGAGTTGATCGAAAGTCGACTCACGAAAACAGGTGCCATTCATCAAACGCTACATACGGCCTATTTATAAAGGAGAACATCAACATGCCACCCAAAGCGAAAAAGTCAGATACCCCCGCAGCGAACAAGAATGTACCGGCTCCGCTGAGTGCTGTACTGGCGCAAATTCAAAAAGAATATGGCGACGGTGCGATTATGCGGCTGGGCGACGAAGAGATCCCGAAGGAAATCGCCTCCATTTCGACAGGCGCCTTGACCTTAAATTTGGCTTTGGGGATCGGCGGTGTTCCTCGTGGTCGCGTGATTGAGATTTATGGCCCTGAATCTTCAGGGAAGACCACGCTGGTTTCCCATATCATTGCCAGTGCCCAAAAGTCAGGCGGCCTGGCAGCGTTTATCGATACCGAACACGCTCTCGACCCGGGCTATGCACGCAAGATTGGCGTGAATGTCGATGATTTGCTGGTTTCTCAGCCGGATTCGGGCGAAGAAGCCCTCAATATTGCGGAGCAGCTTGTAAAAAGTAATGCGCTCGATGTGGTCGTGGTCGATTCTGTTGCGGCGCTCGCGCCACGCGCTGAGCTGGAAGGCAATATGGGCGATTCTCACGTGGGTCTTCAGGCCCGCCTGATGTCGCAGGCCTTGCGCAAGCTCACCGCATCCATTAACCGCTCCAAGACCTGTTGCATCTTCACCAATCAGATCCGCGAAAAGATTGGTGTGATGTTTGGGAATCCCGAAACCACGCCTGGCGGCCGCGCCCTGAAATTCTATGCCTCGGTTCGCATGGATATCCGCCGGATTGCCAACTTAAAGGATTCGACGGGCCGTGTGTACGGATCGCGGACCAAAGTCAAAGTCGTCAAAAACAAAGTGGCACCGCCGTTTACGGAAGCCGAATTCGACATCTTGTATGCCGAAGGAATTTCCTGGGCGGGCTCTATTCTGGATGCTGCCATCCAATACAATCTGATCGAAAAACGAGGTTCCTGGCTCTCGTATGAAGGAGAACAAATTGGTCAAGGCCGTGATGCCGCCGCCAAGATCCTTAAAGAAGATGCCGAATTGCAAAGCAAGCTGGTCGAACGCATCATGGCTGCGCACGCCGGTGTTGTGAATCCGTAACCTTAGCTCCCACATACGAGGATCTGTTGTCTGCCAAGTTTCCAGTGTTCAGGGAAAAACAAACCTGAGCACTGAACACAAAACTAGCCCCTAATGCCTAACTTCTAGCCCCTAACTCCTTCCCCATGACTTCCACTGAAATTCGCCAATCATTCCTCGACTTCTTCGCTGGCAAACAGCATGCCGTCGTGCCGAGTTCGCCCGTGGTCCTGCCCACAGATCCGACCTTGTTGTTTACCAATGCCGGGATGAATCAATTCAAGGACATCTTTTTGGGGGTTCGTGAATCACGAGATCGGCGCGTCGCCAACACTCAAAAATGTATTCGGGTCAGTGGCAAACATAATGATCTCGAGGAAGTGGGAATTGATACCTACCACCACACCTTTTTCGAGATGCTCGGCAACTGGTCCTTTGGCGACTATTACAAGCGCGAAGCCATCACCTGGGCGTGGGAACTGATGACAGACATCTGGAAGCTGCCCAAGGAGCGACTCTGGGCCACGGTCTACAAAGATGATCAGGAAGCCGAGGATCTCTGGAAAGAAGTCACCGACATCAATCCGGCCCATGTGCTCCGATTTGATGAAAAAGACAACTTTTGGGAAATGGGCGATACGGGTCCCTGCGGCCCCTGCTCTGAGATCCATATTGATCTGACCGAGGACGGGTGTGGCCCAGACAGGGTCAATGCCGGTTCGCCGGAAGTGATCGAATTGTGGAACCTCGTCTTTATTCAATACAATCGCCGCAATGACGGATCCTTGGAAGAATTGCCATTCAAGCACGTCGATACCGGCATGGGTTTCGAACGAGTCTGCGCAGTTCTGCAAGGGAAGAAATCCAATTACGACTCCGATGTATTTACGCCACTGTTGAGTCGCCTGGAAGAACTCTCGGGGCATGCCTACGAAGGCGATTCAGCCATTGCTATGCGCGTCATTGCCGACCACGTGCGCACCCTCGCGATTGCCATTGCCGACGGCGTGTTACCATCCAATGAAGGCCGCGGCTATGTTCTGCGTCGCCTCTTGCGCCGCGCCGTCCGGTACGGCCGTAATCTCGGATTCAAAGAACCGTTTATGGGAGAACTTATTCCTACGGTCGAAACAATGATGGGTGGCGTATTCCCTGAATTAATTGCCAATCGCGATCGTGTGCTGCGCGCCATTCAAGCGGAAGAAGAAAGCTTCGCCACCACGCTCGACCGCGGGATGGCCCTTTTCGACGACGTGGTGGCCGAATTGAAGCGGCAAAAGGGGGCACTCTTTCCCGGCGACAAAGCCTTCAAGCTCTATGACACGTATGGCTTCCCGCTTGATCTAACGGTCTTGATGGCCAGCGAACAAAACCTGTCCGTTGATCAGGAACAATTTGAGTCCCTCATGGAGCAACAACGCGAACGAGCCCGGCTCGACCGCAAGGATACCGTCTTGGCTAGCGACAAAGAACTGCTCCATGACCTGCATAGCGAAGGGGTACGGACGACGTTTGATGGGTACAGCCAGCTTGAACTCGAAAGTGATTTACTGGTTTTGCTCGGCTCGGGAAAACGCCAACAAACCCTCCAGGAAGGCGAAGCAGGCGAATTAATTCTTGCGTCCACGCCCTTCTACGCAGAGTCCGGCGGCCAATTGGGCGATCACGGTATCATTCGGGGGCCCGCCGGCGAATTCGAAGTGTGGGACACGCAACGGCCTGTCGAGGGCATTGTCCTGCATATCGGCAAAGTGATTCAGGGCGAACTGCGTGAAGGCGATCGGATTGGTGCCATCGTCGATGCCACGCGGCGCATGCACTTGCAGCATCATCATACAGCCACTCATTTACTGAATGCGGCTCTGCGCGAACATGTCAGCGCCACCGTTCGCCAAGCCGGCTCGCTCGTCGCGCCCGACCGGTTGCGCTTTGACTTCACTCATTACGAAGCCGTGGCCGCCGGGCAATTGGAGACCATTGAACACGATGTCAATCAATGGATCATGGCCAACACCCCTGTGGGCACCTATTCGATGGCCTACAAAGATGTGCCCGATTCCGGGATCATTGCTGTCTTTGACGAAAAGTATGGCGACGAAGTTCGTGTCGTCGATATCGGCGGATACAGCCGCGAACTATGTGGCGGGACGCATGTCCAAGCCACCGGCCAACTCGGTTTTTTCCGTATTGTCAGCGAAAGTTCTGTTGCCTCCGGCATCCGCCGCATCGAAGCTGTGTGTGGTTGGCCTGCGTACGAATGGACACAGCGCGAGCATGGACTGATCCGCAGCTTGTCGCAACGCTTCAGCGCTGCACCCGACGAATTGCTGGACCGCGTCGAATCCTTGATCGAGCAAAACAGGAAACTGGAAAAGACGCTCAAACAGCAAGCAGCCGCAGCCAGCAAAGACGCGGCCGCTGATTTGATTGGACAGGTACAAACGGTCGAAGGCGTGCCCGTTATCGCAGCCGTCGTGGAAGGACAAGGGATGGATGGCTTACGCAGTGTTCTCGATGGGTTGCGACCTCGATTTGAGTCGGGCGTGATCGTGTTGGGCGGAGCCGCAGCCGGTAAAGCGGCGTTCGTTGCGTACGTCACCGACGATTGGATCGCCAAAGGGTTGCATGCCGGGAAATTGATTGGCAACGTCGCCAAAATTGCTGGCGGTGGAGGGGGCGGTCAACCGCAAAAGGCGCAAGCAGGCGGCAAAGATCCCAGTCGCGTTCCCGATGCCATCGCCCAAGTGCCGGAACTCATCACAGCCAGCCTCAGGGGCTGATTGATACCAACCACATATACATATCGGTATTAATCAGGAAGGTAGGGCGAGCTCACCGAGCGAGCCGCGGCGGGCGAGGGACCGCCCGCCCTACCCACAAGGTTTACACCGAAAAGTTTATATAAATGGCATGAGGCGTTGGTAGGCGATTTTTGATTAACGAAATAGGGGCTCAGGATCGGGACTTTGAATCGCCGACGATCTCTTTGAGGATCGTGTTGTACCCCTTGCCTTGAGACAATTCCTTCTCCATTTCATGAAGCGCGGTGGTCGCGCCCTTGGCGGATGTGCTTTCGACAGAAATTCGCGTGTTGCCGACACGAATCTTATCGCCAGCCTTCAGGGTTTCTGATTCGACTCGCTCATCGTTCAAGAACGTACCATTCTTAGACGCTAGATCTTTGATCAGGTATTCGCCGTCGAGAGCGCGGACACCGCAATGCAAACGGGAGGCCCGCTCGTCCTCCAAGACAATGTCTGCTTTGGGACTACGGCCAATAGTGAGAGGCTTTTCAGTCAGTTCAACCTCAACCGTTGTCCCGTTCTTTTTCTGATAGCGTAAAATCATGGCATCACCCACATTTGATACTTGCAGCGTATCATTCGAGGCATGGCGGGGCAATCCTCTAGATTAGATTCTGTTCTTTCAGTTCCCGAAAATAGTCGATCGTCTTGATCAATCCGGGTTCTAAATCCATCTGCGGCTCCCAGCCGAGCAGCCGCTTGGCTTTCTCAATATTCGGCTGGCGGATTTTGGGATCATCCTCCGGCAAGGGCTTGTAGATAATTTCGGAGGAGCTTTGGCAGAGCCGGATGATTTCTTCGGCAAATTGCAGAACACTCATTTCACGAGGATTGCCGATATTCACCGGCTCCGCGCAATCACTCATCATCAATCGGTATATGCCTTCAATCAAATCAGACACATAACAAAAACTTCGGGTTTGATTGCCCTCTCCGAACACTGTGATCGATTCGCCTTTTAGGGCTTGGCCAATAAAAGTGGGCACAACACGGCCATCATGGGGTCGCATCCGGGGGCCGTATGTATTGAAGATGCGGATAATCCGAGTTTCCACACCGTGAAACCGATGGTACGCCATCGTCATGGCTTCCGCGAAACGCTTCGCTTCATCGTAGACTCCGCGAGGTCCAATCGGATTCACATTGCCCCAGTAGGTTTCCTGCTGAGGGTGTTCCAACGGATCGCCGTACACTTCCGATGTAGATGCGAGAAAGAAGCGAGCTTTCTTGGCGCGGGCCAATCCCAACGCCTTGTGGGTCCCCAAGGCTCCAACTTTCAAGGTCTGAATCGGCAACTCCAAGTAGTCGATCGGGCTTGCCGGCGAGGCAAAATGGAAAATGTAATCTACCGGCCCGGGCAAATAGATATATTCGGTGACATCGTGCTCGATGAATTTAAAATGCTTGTTACCGGCCAAGTGCTCAATATTGGCGACATTCCCTGTGATTAAATTGTCTAGCGCAATCACAGAATGACCTTTGGCTAGCAAGTAGTCCGCTAAATGCGACCCTAAAAAACCAGCTCCGCCAGTGATCACTGTGACCGGCATGCCTTGTTCCGACATAAGAGATACTCCTTCGTGATAAATCAATTGCAGGCAGGGAGGTTGCCATATCGAACCGCTTTGTGTACAGCACGATGTCACCATCCTCAGCAATTCTAATTATGGCCAGAAACTCGTACAGAAGACCGGCTAAAGCCGGAACTACATGCGGGTTTTCGGAGGGAAATAGGCCGTTTGTAGTACCGACTTCAGCCGGAGGAGGCCATAATTAGAATTGCTGCACATTCCTTGACGAGCTGAGCGCAATTTGCGACGCTGCGGCCCCCTTGATCATCTAAAAAAGGTCCATGATTCAATGCCTCCATATGCTCTGCTTGCCTTAACCGCCGCGATTGGCTACAGCGTCGGCAGCTTGTTTTACAAACAAGCGATGTATAACGGGAGCGGCCTCTTTCGGGTGACGGCTTTTTTGATGTGGGCCGTCGTTTTGGTGACAGCCCCCTTTGGCTTCTTGCCTGCCCCAGAATTGCCGACTCACTTATGGTATCAGCCGCTGGTGGCTGGTTTTCTATTTCTGTCTGGGCAACTCTTGTTTGTCTGGGCTTTGCGAAGCGGCGATTTGAGCATTGTCGGTCCCGTGGCGGGCGCCAAACCGATTCTCAATGCCCT
>SLBD01000206.1 GCA_007126515.1 Kiritimatiellia bacterium | reverse complement strand
ATGATGTCATCGCCAGCGGCTTCCATTATTTTCCATTACCGTTTTCACCCGGTTGGTCAGGGGCTCTTCGCGTCTGGCACGCTCGTGGCGGCAAACGCAAACCGTCCCCCGTTTCACTGGGTCTTCGACTGCGGTTCAATGGCCAATCTTGCGGACTGGCACTCTCAAATACGATTCTACCGGGAGACGGTTCTTCTTGGAGGGAAGCTGGACCTCCTATGCATATCGCATTTCGACAAGGACCATGTGTCAGGATTAAGCGACCTCCTTGCCAACTTGCAAGTTGGTACAGTGGTATTGCCCTACATTACGCCTATTGAGCGCCTTGTGCTGGGATGTACACAATCTGGTCGCCGAGGCAGAGGCGGCGGGATAGACGAAGAATATTTCGCATTTCTATCCAATCCCGTCGAATTCATTATTGATCGTGCGGATCGCGTCGATCGGATCCTATATATTCACCGCCCGCCTCCTGACGACCCAACCTGGCCGTATGGTGATGCCGGTGGCGACTCCCCGTTACGCGATCTGGATGATCGCCCCTTTCAACCCCATCGTCAGACAGTACAAAATGACAATGATCGAGATGGATGGCATCTGAAACCGTGGGATGTGAACCAACTCGGTGCGCCGCCTGGTTTCGCAGGCGGCATGACCGAGTCTGCGCCCAATTGGAGTGATCCTGTGTGGTTTGTGAATGAAACAGTGGAGCTGCGAGCGGTGGCTCCATCGGATAAGGGGTATCCGAGCCAATGGGAGTTTTTGTTCTTCCACAAACCCGAGCCTCCGGAGACTATATCCCGGATCGTCCAAGAAGCAGAATGGGTATTGGCCGATGAAAGAGCCGAGCTAGATGCACAAATTTCTTTGGCAGACGCCTTGCAGAATCCAAAATTGCGTACGAAAATCCGTGATGTGTACCGGAGAGCCTTTGGTTCCGGCAAGAAGTTTAATGCTGCCAGCCTCTGTGTATATACTGGGCCGCTTGCGGAAACACAGATTGATTTTGCTATTTCTCCTCCCCGCATTTGGCACGGCATTCCGCCTTACTTCAATAATGTATTTGGCCGTCATTGGCCATGGCCTGAAAGAGGGCTTTCCGCAAGCAATCTGTTGCCATCGGTTTTATACACCGGTGATGCGAATTTCATGCGCGAGGCTAATCGGCTGGAACTGCGCGCATTCTTAAAAGATCACCGCTGGCAACGCTTCATCATTCTACAGGTGCCTCACCACGGCTCTCGGGACAACTGGGAGGCTGGCTCGGCAAATGAATTTCCACACGCTTGGTCGGTCTTCTGTGCTGACCCTCAATTCAGGCATCATCATCCTGACCGAGAAGTTATTCTGGACTTGCTTGGACGGAACCCTCTTCTGGTTGATCGGGTTGCCGGAGTTGGTTTCGACGGAATTGCGCTGTATGATGAACACTCATGATGACGACTGTTATCGCATGAATGCAGAACCGCACGTACTGAAAAGAGGTAAGGCGTTCCATAAGCACGTTCAGAAGGAATGGAATGACACGATCAATGACGGAGAGCCGCACAATGAAAAGTCCATAGAAAAGCTGTCTGGCAGAGGGGGGCGCATAGATGTCTTTGTTGACGGCATGGACGAGCTGTATTCCGTTGTTGAAATCAAGTCTACGAACTGGGACCGCATTAAGCCGGAGAACATTTCCCGCAATGTCCGTCGGCATATCCGTCAGATTTTTGACTACGTTGATGCAGTTATGCATAAAAAAGATGTCGGTGTAAGCCCCGGTGTTGTCTATCCGTCTTTACCTTCCGATCAAGCCGTGCTTGACAAAATCGAGGCAATGTTTAATGAAGAAGGCATTCAAGTGGTTTGGCAGAATGAATCGATGGAAGCGTTGCGGATCCGCGCAGCGCAAAAGGAGGCATCGAAATGAGTTTGGCGATCATTGGAATACATGGCTTGGCTACGAAGCCACCGCAGGCTGTATTAACGAATCAGTGGTTGCGTTGCCTGCACTACAATCTGGCCCTGCATGCGGGCACGGCTGCTCCACATCCCTCGGATCATGTATTCCCGAGCAACAAACCGTTCGGTTCTGTGCTCTCTGTTCCGCATCGCTTCGAGATGGTGTATTGGGCCAACGAGATACCCGATCATCTGGAAGATGATGCCGATTGGTGTTTCGGGGTAGACGAGAGTATTGGCGAACTACTTGAGGAACGCAGCAAAGACCCAGACTTTCATGTTCCTCGCAGTGATGCTGGCGGAAGGTACAGAAAGGCCGTTAGGAAGAAAGTAGTCAAGCTGGTTGATATCACCACCCGGGCGCTCTGTTTGCAAAAAGCGATTCTTGAGCGACGGCTGACGGAGCTCAATCTTTATCGTAATGATCAATATGTGGCGACCAATATCCGGCGTCATCTTCAGGAGGCGTTACGCAGGGCATGGGCTAACGGCGAGCGGGTAATCCTTGTCGGGCATAGTATGGGCAGCTTCATTGCCTACGACGTGCTCTGGCAGATGTCCCATCGCTCTGACGAGCAATCCCCGCCGCCAGGCCGCGTGGATCTATTCGTGTCCATTGGGTCGCCGCTTGCCAACTCGACGATTCGGGATACGATCCTCGCAGATCGGTATAAAAAGGATGGCGTTCGCCATTATCCCACAATTATTTCGGCATGGCACAACTATGCAGCTCTGGGTGATGTGGTTTCAAACGACATGTCCTTGGAAGGGCACTTTCATGAGCCGATGTTCAAGCTAGGCGCGCTGCCCAGTGCTGAATTCTCCTACAAGAACTATGTTGGCTTATACGGCCCGTTCGAGGAACCCTCTGGAAATATCAATCCGCATAGTGCCTACGGCTACCTCATTCAACCCAAGTTGGCCAAATGGATACATCGGATTGCCAATATCTAGTCTGTTCATGAAAGGGGGATGTGATGTGGACGTTCAGCTTTGACTGGAATGCGACGGGATATGATCCCAACAACGCTTATTGGTTAGCCCGTTTATCGCGCATGGTCTATCGAGAACGGCCCGGCATCCAGCTCGAAACCGATGTGTTCTGGGGCAACCCGGCAGTGACATTCTACGAACATGAACGCAAAGATGCTCAGGGGTGCCTGCTCACCTACCCCGAGGGCGCGTTCCTCGCTTTTCGTGGCACGGAATCACTCAGGGACTGGGCTACCAACCTCAGTGTTGTCATGAAACGAAAGGGTAATTTGCGATTTCATGGCGGCTTTCTCGGTGCCGTTGAAAATCTGTACGGCTGTCGGCCGAAGGCCTACGGCGCGATAGAGGAGCACCGGCGCAGGGTTGAAGAAGAAAGCGATCAATATTTGCCAACATTGGAACAGTCACTGCAGGCTTTGGTTGCAAGCGGGAAACCGGTCTTCATGTGTGGGCATAGTTTGGGAGGAGCCATGGCCTGCGTCGCCGCCCTGATCCCTCCGCTGAACGGGTGGGGTGGAAACGGCCCTTTCGTCTATACCTTTGGCCAGCCCCGATGTCTTTCGAGAGAAAGCGTGCTGCACATTCAGGCCAATGGTTCTGTTCAGGTCTATCAGCATGTCAACAATGAGGACATTGTCCCTCGATTGCCGCCACCTTCTTTGGGCTTTGCGCATATTGCGCTGTCGCACCTATACGACAAAGAGGGGAATCTAAATTCAGGAAGCGCACTGGTTAAAGCCCAGAATAGAATCAAGAAATTCAGGAAGCGAATCAATCCAGCGCGCATATCTGTTCGTGATCATGCGATGGCTGGATATGTGGAGCTTATTGAAGAATTGCGTTGGTAAAGGTTGATGACACAAGAGCGCCGACGAATGCGCAGCAACTAAAGGAGGAAAACATGACTGACCGCCGCAAACCGACGGATCGCGAGATTCGCCTTGCGTACGGATACTGCCTGCAGCTGGCTGGAGTTCCAAATGCATCTCAACCTCACCAGTTGAACCTATTGCTGGGACAGGATCCGCCCATGTATTTTACTTTCTTTATACCAATCGGACGATTCCGCGATTTTGCAACAGATTTTCTTCACTATGCACACAAGCAGGTGGATCTCTCCGAATGGGTTGCCGACAAGAAGGCCATAAAGGCGCCCAAGCGCGCCCAACCCGCATGGGAGCATTTCGAACAGTCATTTCGGCCCGCGTTTGAAAATCAAGGAGAGTGATAATGAAATCACATAGTCTACTTCGCTTGTGTACGCCCAGTATACTTGTTCCGATCCTGGTGATTCTTGGAACAACTAGTCACGCTACAGAGTTCAGCCTTGCAAACCATGACATCACATTGTCGATTGAAACGCTACAAGACCCTTCGACTTTCGGACTCAGCATGGACATTGATCCTCAGCATAATAAGGACAACAATTATCCCATCATGGTTTCCTTGGAATCGCTTCTGTCATTAAAGCGCAATGTCGGAGAGCGGGCACTCTTATCCGTAAGCGGCAACCGAACGTGGCGACTAAGTGGCGAATGGATCGAAGCCCCCAGCGATCTCCATTCCCAAAGGCGGACCTATGCAGGGAGAGTCGGAATTGAGACGGGTCTGGAATCTGGCCCCCGAATGAATGAAGATGGAGCACCCGGCTCTTGGCGTCTAGCCAATTTGACGGTTGGCGTAATTGCTGAGCAACACATTCCATGGACCAGAGTGCAATTCCCTTGGAACAAATATACGGAGTCCTCGCCGTTAGCCCTTGGTGCGTCTGGCAAATACGTTGTTGGCGTTGACGAGGAACCAGACATGTGGCGTGGTTCCGGTAGTGCGGACTGGGATATCGCCGTATATGCTCGGGTACCACATTGGTCTCTGTTTCTAGGGGGGCGAGGTGAGTGGCATTTTTTGGAAGGCGGTACCCAGAAGTACTCCGTCGAGGGCCGTGCCCAAATCTACATATCCGCGATCCAAAACTGGGTTGCTAAATTCACTTCCTACAATATTGGTGATCCAGTAGTCTTTGCTAATTACCTGTCGGGTTCTAAACCGCCCGATTTTGAGCGCCGCAATGAGTGGACGTTTGGTTTAGGTACTACATGGTCGCTGTAATTGATGCGCTTGAATCCGCGTACCCGTTTGCAAAAAGAACACACTTCTAAACGAAGAAGCAGAATCCAATGACCGGATATGTCGAATCACGTAAGTGGGCAGTGCTTGGCTCGAACCTATGGCGGCATTCCTGAAAGACGCAATTCTCTTGGAAAATACCGCATTATCGGGGACCGAGGACGATTTGCGGAATTTTCATCGCAGAATCGGCTCGAACCTATCCTTGATTGAGCCGCAAGGCGAAACGGGACAGGCGCGGACCTCCAAAGAACGTGCGGAACCAAGCTCGTCTCGTCACGGCGGCGTCGCCGCACGTGACTCCTTCCGTCCTCATTCCATCCCGACATCATCCCGCATGACGAAGGCCGGAAAAAGGTCAGAAGAAGAAGCAGAACATGATTCGGAAGTCGCCTCTCCCGCAGTCACTTCCGACGCCGCCGACGTGTCGGCGGCGTCCGTGGTCTCGCTCGCTCATGTCGCCGGATCGCGTCACCCGTCATCCTTCGTGACACCCGGAAGGCGGTCATCTTCACGGTGGGCGGAAAGGCCAGTCCCGGTCCTGCGCGTCGTGTTCCCGGAACCGTGGGGCATCATCGCGGCGGCGAGATTCGCCACCGCGACCGGCTCGAAAAATGCCGGAAATCCAAAATGGTCGGGGCGACTGGATTTGAACCAGCGACTTCTACGTCCCGAACGTAGCGCTCTACCAGGCTGAGCCACGCCCCGACTAAGGAATAACGTGACGATACTGGATGCACATCAAATGGCAAGCGGAAAGAAAGCGGAAAACGAGGAAACTCAATGGCCTTGGCAACCGGGCATACCGCGTCGATGGTCGATGGGATATCGATGATTGAATCCGGGATCACAGCTAATGTTAGGGCGCTACGACGGGCGTGCCGGCAACTTTTCAACGAGGCCTACGCGGGATCAGCTCCACCCGAGTCGGGACTCGACCTGGAAGAATTAACTGGTCCTGAGGTGCTCCATTGGATTCGACATCATCGGATGCAGGCCCTTTTTGCTTCTTGTCTGCCGGCCTTACACGCCCGAGTTCAGGGGCAAATGATCTATACCGCGCGATTAACGATGGTCGCGGAGCACCTGGCAAGTCACT
>SLBD01000028.1 GCA_007126515.1 Kiritimatiellia bacterium | reverse complement strand
TCGTCGCGGGCCGGTGTATCGCAACCGGTCATGACTTCGTCCATCAACATCAATTCTGCTTCCTGGGCGAGGGCGCGGGCGATAAACATGCGCTGTTGTTCGCCGCCGGACAGTTCCCCAATTTGGCGTTTGGCCAGATGACCGAGTCGGACGAGATCGAGGCATGTGTGCGCCATGTCGCGATCTTGTGTCTTGGGGCGACGGAACCAGCCCAGGCGGCCGACGCGCCCCATCAGGACGACATCGTAGACGGTGGCGGGGAAGGACCAGTCGATTTGGCTGCGCTGCGGAATGTAAGCAATGCAGATATGAGCCGTGGGCTGGCTGCCGCCGATACGTACGTCGCCGGAGGTCAAGGGGATGACTCCGGCGATGGCTTTGAACAACGTGCTTTTGCCAGCGCCATTGGGGCCGATGACTGCGACCTGATCCCCCTCGTCGAGTTGAAAAGAGATCGTGTCCAGTGCCGCGATTTCTCCGTACCGCAGGGATGCACCTTGAACGGTCAGGATCGGTTGGTTGGGCAAATGTGCGGGGTCACGCCCGTGCGATTCCGGCCCGGAAGTTTTAACAGCGGTTGACATGACTGACTAATGGACAGAGTCAGCCAGATTGTCAATCAATGCGTCAACGATCATGCGCATGTAGGAAAGGTAATCAGGGGCCGGGCCGTCTGCGGTGGTCAAGGAATCAGACGGCAAAACCACCAATTGTGTGCCAGTGTCACGGGCGATCTGTGAGGCTAGCGCTGGATTGACCGCCGCACCGATGAAGATGGCAGGGACATTCTGAGCGCGGATCGCTTCAATCACAGATGCCACGTGGCGGGCAGCGGGCTGGGCCATGGTGTCGAAGCTGGGCAGAATCACAGCCGCCTGCTCGAATCCGTAGCGGTCCGCAAAGTAACCGAGGGATAGGTGATCTGTGACCAGTCGGCGGTTGGATTCAGGCAACTGGGCTACCCGTTCTAGAATCCATGCATCCAGCTCGCGAAGCTGCTCTTGGTAGGCTGCTGCGCGTGCGGCAAACTCGTCGGCGAGTTCGGGCCGATGCTCGGTCAAGGCGGCGGCAATCGTGTCGGCCCAGATCATCACATTATGGGGATCTGTCCAAAAGTGGGGGTCCACGTCGTCATGGTGGTGGTGATGGTGATGATGGCCGTGACCGTGATCATGATGATGGTGGTGATCATGGGCACGACGTGCGGCGATGTTGCGGTCAAGGGAGACTATCCGGTCGGGATCGCCGACATTTCGCAGCAAGCGGTCAATCTGCCCTTCCAGCCGCCCACCATTGATAAACACCAAGTGTGCATCCGAGGCAAGTGCAAGATCCGCAGGGCGAAAGATCGCATGATGTGGATCTGTTCCGGGCGGGATCAGCACATGCAAGTCGATGGCGTCACCGCCCACATTGGCCACTACGTCACCGACGATTGTCGTTGTTGCCACAACGCGCAGGGGGCCATCATCTGACAACGGACCGACTCTGCCGCAGCCAGTCAACAAGCCCAACATGCATGCAACAACTACATAGAAAGCAAATTTCATGGGCGGATTATCTACCCCGATCCCAGCTCAATCGCAAGTCAATTGATATGATTTTATCGTTAGCTAGCGAATCGGTCGGAGGGCCTTTGTTTCGTCGATGAAGATGAAGGCATCGTAGCGGCGGGTGAGTAGGGTGGGGACGTAATTGCCGCGATGCTCAACTTCGGGATTATAGACGACGCCCATGGCCCGGTGGCCGAGCACGGTTTCGAGTGGACTCCAATTTTGGGCAGGATCGAAAATGAACAGGGCGGTTGATTTTCCGGTTTGGTGCATGAAGTCTTCGACGCTGCCGGCGATTCCGGGCGGCACCTGCATGGTTTCCATGGCCTGTCCCCACTGGCGGCCGGCTTGAACGGTACCCCGATGGGTCCCAAAGCCAACTGCAACAACATCATCTGCTGGATGCCGTTGCCGGGCTATTTGACCGATGTTGCGTTGACCGCCGCCCGCCATTGCAGTGGCGCGGGCATCGCCAATGTGCGTGTTGTGAGCCCAGGCGATGCCGCGGGAGTCGTCTCCATACCACTCGAGCAACTGGGCGACGGCGGCATAGAAATGATCCGCACGGGCATTCCACGATTGGGGACCTTGCTGGGCCATTAGTCGAAAATGTTGTTCAGCGTTTTTGAGAACCTTCGTGCTCATTTTTAAGGCGAACCGTTCATCGGCATCGGATTCAGCGCGATCGACCCATTCCTGCATGGCTGTAAAAGCTGCTTCGAGGGCTGGCTGACAAGGGGATTGTCTTCCGTGAGCAACAGCTCGAGCATAATCGTGCATGTTCCCATGGAAGGGAGCCAGGCAGTCCAATGCCGCTGTCAAGAGGGCGGCGGTTTCTTCATCCAGATCATCGAGAGACCGACGCAAGACCGCTTTGGACTGATCTTCTCCATACACGTCCATGCCGTAGAAGCCGACTCGTTGGCCCATGGGCCGGTCGGCGTTGTAGGCACGGAGCCATTCGATTAGGTCGCGTGTTTCTTCGTTGGCCCACATCCAGGGTGGCCAGCGATCAAAGGTTTGCATAATCTCCGTGGCGTTGGCGAACGGTTGCTCGCGATGTTTGACGTACTGATTCAGTAACCACAGTGTTTGCCAATCGCCTTCCACGGCGATGAAGTTGAAGCCTTTTTCTTCGATCAGCCTCTGGCTGATGGTGGCTCGCCAGGTATAGAATTCTGATGTGCCGTGCGAGGCTTCGCCCAGCAAAACGAGTCGAGCATCACCCACTCGCTCTAACAGCGGTGTGAGATCGGCGGCATCGTTGAGGGGTAGGGCACGCTCTTTCAGTAACGCTGCAGCGGGCGAAAGCTCGGGTTCTTCTGAGGGCACACTGGAGTTGAGTTCGGGGGCGGAGTTTTCAGCACAGGCGCTGGCGACAAAGAGCGCCGCAACCGCCATCGAGTTCATCCAGAGATCGCGAAATCGATTCATGATGATCCTTTCCTTTGGTATAGCCATTTTGACCACTTTACATCATCTCCTTCGTTCAGCCCACCCTCTTTTTCTTACGTATTTAATAGTGGAATTCCCGAAGTCGTTTGCTATAGTTTCCAACTGTCCATAATGGATTTTTGATTTTGGAGGGCATGATGGCGTACTGGAAAGATTATTACACTCCGACCACAGTGGAAGAAGCAGTGGCAATTTTAGCGCGATATGAAGGCAAAGCCTGCATGATCGGTGGCGGTACAGATTTGCTGTTGGAAATCCAGCAGGGGCACCGACCGAAAATGGATGCCTTGGTCGATCCGACCCGAATTGAGGGCTTGCAAGAGATTGTTGAGGAGGATGGCTTCCTCGTGATTGGTGCTGGGGTGACCCACACGACGATTGTGAATGATGAGCGTGTTCGCTCCCGCGGTACTTGCTTGGTGGAAAGCTGCGGTGTGATTGGCGGACCGCAGGTACGCAATGTCGCGACTTTGGCCGGCAATATAGCTCACGCCTTGCCTGCTGGCGATGGAACGATCGGAACACTGGCGCTTGGGGGCGAAATCCAAGTGGCGGGGCCAGATGGTATCCATTGGTTCCCGATGGAGGAGACGTTTATTGGTCCGGGCAAAAGCACGGTCGATGCCAAGCAGATGATGATTGCCCGAATTCGATTCCGCCCGACCGGGGACCAAGAAGGATCCGCTTTTCGGCGGGTGATGCGGCCTCAGGGGATTGCCTTGCCGATGATTGGCATGGCCGCGCGCGTCCAGCTCCAAGGGGATGTGATTGAGTCGTGCCGAATTGCGATTGGCCCAGCCAGTAAAGTGCCGTTCCTTGCCGTCGAGACGATGAAGTTCTTGGCTGGACAACCGCCGACTTCAGATACGTTCGCGAAAGCAGCAGAGGTGGCGTTGGAGGAAGTTCAGTTACGGACCAGTCCGCATCGCGCCTCGGCGGAGTATCGGGAGGAAATGATTCGCGTGCAGTTACCGAAAACCGTGGCGAAGGCGGTTGAGCGGGCGCAATCGGGCCAAGCTGTGCCGGAGGGTGTCGGGGCATAGCCTGTCTGCATGCCAACGCTTGCGATCAAGAACATTGGGTTTATTGTAATGATTTGACCCCCCAGGGAAAAAGGAGTGAGCAACGATGAGTCTATTAAAGTTAACAGTGAATGGGAAACCTGTGGAAGTCGATGTGCCGGAAAGTCGGTATTTGGCAGAAGTCCTTCGTTATGATCTGGGGCTGACAGGCACGAAGATTGGCTGCAACGAATCCGAATGCGGTATTTGCAGTGTGATTGTGAATGGACGCCCGGTGAACTCTTGTATCTATCCCGCGTTCAAGGCCCAGGGGGCGGATGTCACGACTATTGAAGGCCTTGATAAAGAGGGGCAGCTTCATCCGGTTCAGCAGGCCTTTCTTGATCATGGTGCCGTGCAATGCGGTTTTTGTACGCCGGGCCTGATCATGACGGCGAAAGCGTTGCTGGACGACAAGAAGGCTGCTGGTGAAAGGGTGTCTGAGGCCGATGTCAAGGTGGCTCTCAAGGATACCTATTGTCGTTGCACGGGATACCAAAGTGTGATTAACGCGATCTTGCAGGCTTCGGGGGAGGATGTGAAGCCCTACATCCCCGAGACCAAGACGCCGCATCGGACGGTGGGGCGTGCCCTCGCCAATCCCGATTCGTTGGCCAAGATTACTGGTCGCGCCATGTATACTGATGACTTCTGTTTCCCGGGCATGCTGGTGGGACGCACAAAGCGGGCGGGTTTGGCGCATGCGCGAATTCGGTCGATTGATACCTCTGCTGCCGAAGCCTTGCCGGGTGTCGTGGCGGTTTTGACGCACAAAGATGTGCCTGGTCGCAAGAATCACGGGCTCGTCTCGGTTGATTGGCCGGCGTTGTGCTATGATAAAGTCCGGTACGCAGGGGATGCCGTGGCCGTGGTGGCGGCGGAGTCCGAAGATGTGGCCGCGGAGGCGCTGGAGCTGATTCAAGTTGATTATGAACCGCTGCCGGTTGTGAACGATGCGCTTCAAGCGGCTCAGCCCGATGCGCCGATCGTGCATGAAGAACGGCCTGACGGAAATCTTCTCAAACATATCAAAGTGCGGAAGGGATCCATTGATCAAGGGTTTGCCGATGCGGATGTGATTGTGGAGAAGACCTATCGGACTCCGATGACGGAACAAATGTTCCTTGAGCCTGAATGTTCGATTGGGGTCCCCAAAGGATACAATCCCGAATCGTTTGGTGGACGCGTGGATCCAAAGGCGGAACGTGGCATCCATTTCCAACACGACAAGACAACGATTTATTGTGGCACGCAGATTCCCTACTTGGACCGCGATCAAACCGCTGCGGCATTGGGTGTGGCCAATGAAGATATTCGGATTGTGGCCGCCTTGATGGGCGGAGGATTTGGCGGCAAAGAAGACATTGCAGCTCAGATTCATGTGGCGCTGCTGGCGGAGCGCACGGGCCGACCCGTGAAGATGCTTTACACGCGAGCCGAAAGTTTGCTGTTCCATCCCAAGCGTCATGCCACAGTGATTCGCATCAAGACGGGGGCAAAGCGTGATGGTCGTCTGACGGCCGTGGAAGCGGAGTTGTATGGCGATGGTGGAGCGTACGCCAGCTTGAGCGAAAAAGTAATGACTCGAGCCACCACCCACGCCTCGGGGCCCTACGAAGTCCCGCATGTTGTGGTGGATTGTTATGCCATGTACACCAACAACACGCCCTGTGGAGCGTTTCGCGGATTCGGTGTGACGCAAAGTTGTTATGCAGTGGAAAGCAACATGGATCTTGTGGCCGAAGAGTTAGGCATGGACCCGATCGAATTTCGTCGAGTCAACGCTCTCGACGTGGGCGGAACAACATGCACAGGCCAGGTGATGCGTGAAAGCGTGGGCTTGAAAGAATGCATCGACTGGTTGGAGAAAGACATGCGAGCCCACCACGAGGAAAACGGCACGCCGTTCCAGTGGTCGTGGGCTGACGGCACGAAGCGATATGCGTGGGGCATCGGCATCGGTTATAAAAACACCGGATTGGGCGGTGGCGCACCAGACAAGGCGAGTGCCATCGTCGAAGCGTGGGTAGAGGATGGCAAGGCCATTGCCGAAGTTCGAACCTCGTCAGCTGAAATGGGGCAAGGGTTGCCGGCGGTGTTGGCTGCCTGCGCGTCAGAAGAGCTGGGTCTGCCGTATGAGCAGGTGCGAGTGCTGTTGGGTGACACGGATCACTGCCCGGACGGCGGGCCGACCACGGCCAGTCGCCAGACCTATGTGAGTGGCAATGCGGCCCGGCTTGCTGCTAAACAACTGCGATTAATTCTTGCCACCGCCGCCGCCAATAAGCTGGGGCACTCTGCCGGCGAGTTGGAATTTGCGGATGGGCACATTGTCTGCAATGGCAGCCGGGCCAGTATTGCCGATGCCATTCAATGGGCGCAGGAATCAGGTCAATCAACCAAGATTGAGCATGAGTATTGGGCACCGAAAACTCAGCCGTTGGGAACCGGAGGGGACATGCATGTTGCCTTTGGGTTTGGTGCCCAAGCGGCGTTGGTTGAAATTGATAGCGAGACAGCCGAAATCAAGGTGAAGAAGATCATTGGTGCCAATGACGTGGGGCGGGCGATTAATCCGCTGACCTTGGAAGGCCAGATTGAGGGTGGCATCATCATGTGCTTGGGCAATACGCTGACAGAGCATTTTGTGACAGATCAAGGTGCTCCGTGGACCGATGTGATGGCGCGGTACAAGATGCCCAGTATCAAGCACACGCCGAAGATCATTTCGCGCATTGTTGAGCATGAAACAGCAGACGGCCCCTTCGGAGCCAAAGGGATTGGAGAGCTTTCCAGTATTCCGACGACGCCCGCGATCACGAACGCGATTTATAACGCCGTGGGCGTGCGCGTATACAGTGTCCCTGTCGACCAAGATTCCTTGCTGATGGCGATGAAAGCCGGCGAAAAGGAGTGTCTGATGGGGTGGGGCGACTTTGAGCCCGTACCGTCTGTGCCGGATCGGATCTTGGTGAGCGCAGAAGGCTGATAGTTCTTTATGGGCGGCTCGCTCGGCCTGTCGCGCCGCAGGCTCATACACACTCACTTCGATCCCGTGGGTCCATCTGGGTCAAGGCGCAGGCGGATGCCTTTGATTTTGGAGTGTCCGAATCGGTCTTGTAGCTTTTTCAGCATGGCTTGTTCGGGTGGACCGCGAAGTTCGTGAAGCCAGACTGAATGATCAACGTGGATGATCAGGATGCCGCGATTTAGCTCGCCGGGGCGGGCGTGGGCAGCAATGTTCCCGCCCACCAACTCGTTCCACTCGTTCAGGAGCGTTTGTTCCCACAGCGGCTTTTCCAAGCCCACTTTTTTCATGATGTTCGCAACAATCGAATCTGGGGTCGTAACTCGGTAGGGTGCCGGCGGACGTGTTTCCAGTAGATGCAAACGTTCTCGTTGGACAGCCCAGCGAGACAGTTCAGCTTTACTGATGTGACGTGATTGGGACATGTCCGTTATCTCCGTCCCAAGCCCATGGTGTATTTGATCCTTTGTCCAAAGGTGTGAAGAATACGAGCAATTCCACGCCGCCGTTTGGTTCGCCGTTTTCGCCGCTTCCGACTGTGAGAAGATGATGTTGTTTCGTGATCCATTCTCTCTGGGACGTTCACTGATCTCGGCGCAATCGTGTTCGGGGGGCGGCGGGCAGATTGAGTCGAATGGGGCTGAGTTGATCGTGGTTCCCGTGCAACAGTGTTGCAGATCCCTTTGATATCCAGCGATGGTTTTGGCTTCGCTGCCTCTGTTGATGAAGGTGTTGTGGCTTGAGGGTGCAGGTCATTGTTTAGCAGTTTTTGTATGCGGGCGAGACCATCCGGTAAACAGTCGCGGATCACTGTTTCGGCATCTGTTGCGTCCCAACGGTGAGGGAAAAGGCAGCGTTGAAAGGCAATCTCCCCCCCCATAATTGTGATCAAGCCGGTGCCAGCTATCGTGCCGATTCGGTCATTTTGAGCCGCTGAATGATGGTCGTGCTCTTGTAATTTGCGGATCAGAGATTGTTCCGCATGTTCGACGGACGGACTGAGCAACGCTGTGCTAACGTCAAGAATGATGCGGGCGCGATGTCGGAGCGTAGGCGCGGGGTCGGCAATCGAGACGATGCGATTGATCAGTCCGATTTGTGTGATCAGTAGCCTCGCGTAATGAATAGGGCGTTGAGTTCCACAGCTTGCGTCGCGCATGATGCGTTGTGCGCAGGACTGAATAATTGCATCCACTTCTTGCCATAAGGTATCTTGAAGCACGGATTCAATTTCTTGATCGCTTTTGGTGATGATTCGAATCAAATCTTCATTCAGCGGATGGTGATTGAGAAGGCCTTCTAGAGTATCCATTTCTTCTTCTAACCAACTCAGTGTGGAATCAGGGATCCAGGCATTCATTGTTTGGTGCCTGAGTTCAGAGATCATATGCCGAGCATAGCGCTTAAGCTGAGGATGGGTGGCTCTGTCCAAATCGATTTGTGGAGGCGGTCTTTGGCGAGACGGACATTGTCGCCACAGCATGATCAGATAGATTCCCATGCCGACCATGCCGCTGATCATTAAGATCGCAAAGGTCCACCCATAGCTGGGACGAAACCGGTACAGAAAAACGAAGATGCGCAGTAACTCGAATCCAAGTAAGACCGTGAGCAGAACGCCCAGTGCACACGCAAGTCGGGTAATAAATTTCCAAGCCGTGGGTAGATTCATGAAGATGATCCGCTGAGTTGGTCCCAGATGCGGACTGCGCACTCGCGCTTGTCCAGTAATCCCCACGGGCTGATGTCTCCATTCTTAGGGATCCACGTATATGTGGAGGCATCGGCGCCCATGGCATCGGGATGATTGAGGACGATGGCATCCAATTGTTTGCGATCTAATTTCTGGCGCGCCGCTTGCTGGCCCTCGCCTGATTGCAGGGCAAAGCCGAGCAGGCGTTGCTGGGGACGACGTGCAGCGGCTAGCGTCGCGGCAATGTCGGGTGTTGGGGTAAGGGACAACGACCATTCGCCCCGCGGTTTCTCCATCTTTTCGGTCGACCGTTGAGCCGGCTGGTAATCGGCAACGGCTGCTGCAAAAATGACAACATCGGCCGTTGAAAATACGTCTTGAGCCGCGGCCAACATTTCGTTGGCAGACGTGACGGGAATCACTCGAATGGTGGATCGGCAAGGCACGTGGCTAGGATCCACGGGGCCCGTCACAAAGGTAATATGGGCTCCGCGATCTGCGGCCTCTTCCGCAAGGGCCCGTCCCATTTTTCCGCTGCTGGCATTGCCGATATAACGAACCGGATCGAGATGCTCGCGAGTCGGGCCCGATAGAATTAAAACATGTTTATCTGTGAGGCAATGGGCGAGATCTCTGAGCTCGATCAGTCGTTGGAGGATGTCTGCGGGTTCCGTTAGGCGGCCAGCGCCGGTCATCCCGCAAGCCAATGCTCCGCTCTCCGGGCCTATGCGAATCCAGCCTCTCTCCTCCAAGGTGCGAACGTTGGCCTGGGTGGATGCTTGTTCCCACATTTCCACGTTCATGCTGGGGCAGAATACGCGGCGGCATGCATTGGGTAAGGATAAAGCAGCCATCGAGACCATCTCTTGTCCTTCCCCACGCGCGATTCGAGCCATCATATTGGCTGTGGCTGGGACAAGAACGAAGAGATCCGCCTGAGTAGCCGGATACAAGTGTGGATAGGCGGCTTCGCCCGTGGCTTGGCCTGGATCGGGGAAGGCATCGGTGAGTACGCGGTTTCCCGAGATGGCGGCAAAGGTGAGGGGCGTTACAAAGCGACAGGCAGCAGCGCTCATCGCTACATGCACCTCATAGCCCTCGCGGCGCAGCCCACTGACCACTTCCACGGACTTGTATGCAGCTATGCCACCACAGATGCCAACGAGTGCGATGGGGGGGGGGAGCGGTGATGTCGATTCAGTTTTCATCAAAATTTGCCTGTTGATTGAATAGTTGATCGCGGTTCTGCGTCAAACACTCATAACGTGCTGTACTGTAGGCGATCAAAATGATTCGGGAAAGTATCAAAATGACAGTGTCCCTGGTTGGGCCACAATTGACAGTGATCGGTGACTGTGCAAGCATGAACCAATAACCTGAGGAGGAGCTCATGAAAGAAGTCAGTATACACATGATCCAAACTGTTTCCCGCCTGTTCCCTATATTTATGGTCGCTCTGTTGATTGGGGTGTCATCGGTGGACGCGCAATTGCCTCGCCATGCTGAAGATCAACTGCAACCGACGTATCGGGAAACAGACCGTTTCCAGGTCTTTGATCGGGGCGGGGAGTCGTTGCCAACGTTTGAGATAAATATTTTGCACCATCCCAGCTATAGCGAAAGTCGATTCCGCCGCGCTTGGGGCGTTGGCGGTAGTATGGAATGGTATATGGCGCGACCGTTGGGGCTCCGGTTGGGCGTAGACTACGAGAGCATAGAATCCCGGCGCGGTTTGGAAGATGCCAGTGCCGTGTCTCTGGGAGGCGGATTTTTGTGGGAGCTGTATCATACACCGACCCTGCGGTTGCAGGCGTTCGCTGGACTTCATTACGCATTCTTTGATTACAGTGAAGCGGGAGATAGTTTTGATGACGGGATTACAGGGCGTCTCGGCCTGGAATTCGTCTATGGAACCGGTACCGGCTTTGGTGTCGGTGGCGGAGTGGGATATCGATTTGACCTAGATAAGCCCAAGAACTCAGCGGGGGAAAGCGTGTCCCTCGATGCCCTGCTGCTGCAGCTCAAGTTCGTGTTTGCATTCTAAGCCGAAAGGAATGGATTTATGAAAACAGCATATAAGCAAATGGGGTGGCTGTGTATAGTCGCCAGTTTGATCGTGGGCCCGATCTTGGCTGCCGAGTCGGTAGAAGACGATAGCGCTCTGGACTCCTTCCGAGCTCAAGTTGAAACGACCTTCCCAGACATTGCCTGGGCCAGCGTGGAAGATGATTATAGGGGCGAGACGGAGGAAGCTGTGGCGACATCGATACCCGAGTCGCTTGTGGACGATGAAGAGGAAGCTGTTGGGGATTCGTTTGTTGAAGAAATTCCAACCGTAGCGATTTTTGTCCGTAATCAATCCCGCCGTACAGACTTGAATGAAGAAATCGATGCCCTGCGCAGCCAGTTGGCGGCGGAGTTAAGCATGTATGACTTGGCTGTGATTGATGCGGTCGACTTGATGGATCGATTTCGACAGAGCCGCCTGCCCGGCGATCCCGATCTACGGGAGATGGTGGCGGGATTGTCACCGGGTGGCACAACGGTGCGTATGGCCGAGATGGTGGATGCAGATTTTGTCGTGTTGTTATCCATTGCCTCCGCGGATGTCCGTCAAAATGTTGCAACGGGAACGGCGATTGATACATTCACGATGCGATTTGCCGTCCGCGTCCTGGATGGGGTACAAGGGCGTTCGGTGTTTGGCGAGACCTTCGAGCGTCGCCATCCTCGTCGTGGGGGTGCCACAGGTGATGTGGGGATTTATTTTCGTGACTTGATGAGTCGGGCCATGCCTGATGTGGCCAAAGCCGTTGCGGACAGTCGGCCGTCCTGGCCAGACATTGAGCGGCCGACTGCGTTGGCTCGGTTCTCGGTGCGGACCAACTTGGATCATTTTGTGGATGGTTTGGAGCATGGTGTGCGAGCTCCCGTGGATCTGCTGGATGAGGTGCGGCGTTTGGTGGGTGGTACGACCGTGCTCTTGAACGGGGCGGCGATCGGCTCAACACCAGGTACGTTTGAGGCCACGCCCGGGCTGCATATCTTGAGGATCGAACGCGAGTGGATGACTCCCTATGAGGTCACTGTGAATATCCGTGATGGGATGGAGCTGAATGTGGCATTGGAATTGTCTGATGCCGGCCTGCGACGTTTTACCTCGCTGGAAGGCGCACGAGCGGCCCTTGCTTTGCAATATGCTGAGGCAGCTTGGCGGCGAGGAATTCGTGTCAACTTTGACACAGAAGCCTGGCAGAGTGTGGTCTTGGGAGATTCGGGCCAGAGTGCGGATGTGAATATCAATTTTCAGGATCCCAGATAATCGATAAGTGCGGTGTGGTGTGAGCAAATTGGCGCAGACAGATGATGGTACGGAAATCCAAGATCGGTAGGCTGGTCGGGGTGGCGCTGGTGGCGTTGTTGTCCGCCGGATGCGCCACCCACAGCCAGCGAACCGAGCAAAGTCTGCACCATTTTGTTCAAGGGGATGTGGATCAGGCCTTGGTCTTTTTCGAGCGACACAACGCAGGCCGGAACCGCTATCTGCACCTCTTGGAAGCAGGGAGGATGCGGCAATTATCTGGCGATTTCGCCGGCAGCCGGCGAGCGTTTGATCAGGTGATCGAGCATGTCATCGTGCGCGAGGAAGGAGCTGTGATTCGGCTTCGCGATGTCGGTGGCGTGACCTTGGCCGGGACCTTGACAGATGACCGTATGCGTCCATTTGTACTCGCCTATTTTGAGACTGTGATGTTGTTCGTCGCTCAAGCGATGAATCATTGGATGTTGGGAGAGCCCGAGGCGGCTTGGGTGCAATTGCGTCGAGCTGCAGCCGTTCAGGATTTGTGGCGCCAAGAGGCCGCTGAACGACAACAAGAACTTCCAGACGATGAGGCCAGGCAAGAGTACTTGGAGAAAAGCATGGAGCGGTTCCGCGAGCAATCGACGGATCTGATTGCGACAGCCGCTCGCGTCGCCAACTCTCAGGAAAATCCGTTTGCCTGGTATTTGGCAGGGGTGATGTTCGAGCATCAGGACGATATGAATGGGTCCTATCAAGCCTTTCGCCGGGCATCCGAGATGATGCCCGATAATCACACATTTCGTCGTGATTACCTGCGACTGGGGGTTCGGGTGCATCGCCCGGAGTATTTGCCTAAATTGGAACGATATGGAATACAGGTGGCCGACTTGGAGACACCAGCATCGGAGGTGTTGGTCGTTTTTGACGAAGCGTTGATCTCGCGTCGCCGTGTCGAACGGATCCCGATTTTTACTGGCACATGGCAGATGTTTAATTTGCCGTTCTACAGTGATCCCCCTCATCAGCCAGCTTCATTGCAGGTGCGTATTGATGGAGGGGCAGAAGAGCGTCTGCAACCGGCCGTTTACGTCCAGTCGCTGGCGTACCGGGACTTGCAGGAGCAGATGAACGGGGTCATGCTGAGGAATATCACTCGAGCCGTTGCTCGGCAGGTGGCGTATAGTGCTTCTCAGCAAAGCGAGGCGGCCTTGGTGAATTTGTTGGGCTTGTTATTTAACATCACTACACTGATTGCGGATTCTGCCGACACTCGGAGTTGGTATACCTTGCCGATGACCGTCCAATTGGCACGGCTTCCCGTTGAACCAGGAGAACGCACCTTGCGGATTACACATGTCGGCACGGGCCGGGAACATCAAGTGGATCTCACGGCGGCGCAGGGGCAATTGCAGTTGGTTTGGGTGGCGGATCTGGGGTCTCGCAGTCAGGTTGCATGGGCAGGCCTAGATCGCTCTTTGCCGGGGCACGCCGTCGAGTCTGCCTCTATTTTGGGGCACATCAGCCGGGGAAATGACGGGGCATTGGTTTCCAGCTCGAGAGAGCGTACATTGATAAATGAATCGATGACAGATCGCGACGTCAAAGAAGAAAGTGAATGAATTAAACTGGACAACAACGACCTAGAACTGAAGGAATGGGTGTCAGGGTTCCGTGAGATGCCCGATTACAGAACAGGAGATGAAAATGAAAACGAATCGAGGAGTGCAAGCAGCCTTGGGGCTGGCAATAGCTGGGTTAGCGATTGTATTGACGGCGTGTTCGACGGCGGGCATTGCGGGAGGAGGCGCTTCTTATGCGACGTCTCCTTATCTGATTGTGGATGATGCAACATTGGCGCGTCGGATTGATCTGGTTTCGACGGATCACCAAATCCTCGAGAACGGATTGATACGGGCTCATGCAACGTTTCGGTCAAATCGGATGAGATCTCAGCATGTTCAATACCGTTTTTCGTGGTATGATGAAAACGGTGTGGAAATCGACGCGCAAGGGCAGCCTTTTCGAAAAATGATCTTGCAGGGCCGTGATGCGGTCTCTGTACAGAGTGTTGCGCCGAATTCCCGGGCCGTAGAGTACAAAGTGCGATTGCGTCGGTAGAGTGGTTTTATCAGAAGCAAAATAGAAATGTGGAGAAGATGATGAAAAAGAGAATACAAAGTGTCGCTATCCTGCTGGTGGCCGGATTTCTGGTGGGCTGTCAAACGGTGCGTCCGATCGATGACACAGCGCCACACATCGGTGTGCGATTAGATCCAACAGACGTGCGGAATACCGTCGAGTTTATGGTGGATTCGATGTTGATGTTTCCGCCTGTTGTGGAATTGACCGCGAATGAGCGACCTGTGCTAGATCTGGGGCTTTTACGCAATAATACCACGCAAATGGTGGACGTGCGTTTGATCACTCAGAACATGCGAACGCGCCTAATTCGATCCGGCAAATTTCGCTTTGTAGACCGGACGCAGGTAGGCGAGGACGCTGATTTTCTGGCACAAGCGGAAATGGGTTTTGTCGATCCCGATCAAGTCATTCAGCCTGGCCAACAAACCGCCGCCCAGTTGTATTTGTTTGGAGATATTCTGGAAATGCGTGAAACGGTGGGTCGCACGGTTCGGCAGTACTATCAGATTCAGCTGAATTTGAGAGATTTGCGGACCGGTGAAATCGTTTGGACCGATATTCAGGAAATTCGACGTGAGCAGCGGCGTCGTCTCATCGGCTCGTAATTTTAAATGGCGACGTTTACAAAAACGATCCGATTACAATCCCGCCCGAAGAGCACGGTCGAGTTCACAGATGAAGTCACCCGTGCGCTTCAGGACAGTGGCTTGCAGGAAGGATGCGCGATTGTCTTCTGTCGGCACACCAGTTGTAGTTTGGTGATCATGGAGAATGCCGATCCTTCGGCGCGCCATGATTTGGAACGGTTCCTGGATCGGCTGGTGCCGGAAAATGATCCCGAGTTCACGCACACGCTGGAAGGCCCCGATGACATGCCTAGCCATATCAAAATGGCTCTGACCCGAACCAGCGAAACCGTTCCCTTTCATGGAGGGCAGTTAATGCTGGGCACATGGCAAGGATTGTATTTGTGGGAACATCGATCCGCTCGTCATTCTCGCGAAATCGTTATCCAGCTGAACGGGGAATGATGTGGTGAGCCGGGTGGGGCTCGAACCCACGACAACAGGCTTAAAAGGCCCGTGCTCTGCCAACTGAGCTACCGGCCCACATCAAGGGAGCGTTTGCTTCTAAGTCGAAAACACTGGGGAGAGGCTAAAACATCCCCATCGCTTTGTCAAATCCCCTGCGTCTCTTTGTACGCATATTGTAGAAAGGCTCTCATTATGCTTTCTTTACTGACAACCATTCTCTTTTGATGAATGAAATGATTCGTTATTAAAGATTTCAGTGACTCCTATGAAAACTCGCATTACACGTTCGCCACGGCTCGCGGGCAAAACGATCCAGGCGGGAGGTGTCGTTGCGTTTCCGACGGAAACAGTGTATGGGCTTGGGGCCGATGCCTTTTGCGAACCTGCGGTGGAAGCGATTTTCCGCGCCAAAGGGCGCCCTCAAGATAACCCGTTAATTGTCCATCTGTCCGAAGCATCCCACGTGGAGCAAGTTGCCGCTCAGATCACGCCTGCGGCGCAAGCGGCGATGAATGAATTCTTTCCAGGACCCCTGACTGTAGTTGTGCCGCGCCACCCGGACCTGCCATTGACTGTGACAGCAGGCCTGGACACGGTCGGTATCCGCTGTCCCGACCATCCTGTCGCTCAGGCATTGTTGCAGGAATGTGGTTGCCCCGTTGCTGCCCCGTCAGCCAATCGCTCCGGGCGACCGAGTCCGACGACCTGGCAAGCCGTTGCCGAGGAATTGGATGGGCGCGTGGATGCGATTTTGAAAGGGGAGGTCGCGCAGATTGGCCTGGAATCAACCGTCATCGATTGCACTCATTCTTGTCCGGTGCTGTTGCGAGCTGGGGCGATTTCCTTGGAGCAGTTACAAGAGATTTGGCCTGCGATCCGATTGGCATCGTCAAGCACTCGGGAAGGACCAGCACGAAGTCCCGGCATGAACCATCGGCATTATGCCCCGACAGCTCGCGTCCAATTGATTGCCAGTCCTGCCGAACTCCCGCCTGACCACGCCGCTGTCAGCGCATATATCGGTTTGGATCGAGACGGTTTCCCTGGGCGACCGCGCCGTTTGTGCGTGTGCGAAAATGTAACGGATTATGCGCGGCAACTATTTCATTTTTTCCGTGTCTGTGAAAAAGCGGGCATCTCCCGCATCTATTGTCAAAGCGTTCCAGAGAAAGGGTTGGGACATGCCCTGATGGATCGTATCCGCCGCGCTGCGGAGGGTGATCCAATGTGCAGCAATTCTAATTATGGCCAGAAACGCGTATAGAAGACCGGCTAAAGCCGGAACTACATGCGGGGGTTCGGGGGGGATAGGCTGTTTGTAGTACCGGGTTCAGCCGGAAGAGGCCATCATTAGAATTGCTGTCCCAATATGCCTCCTGACTCGACAATTGGCAGCGCGATCCCTATACTAGAAATGGTGTCGTAAGTTCATCTGTCCAACACGAGGTGAGATATGATCAAAAGCATCATGGTGGGAATTGATGGTTCAGCGTACAGCGATTCGGCCGCAGGGTATGGGGTGGAGTTGGCCAAACAATTGGATGCCCATCTGGCGGGGATTCATGTGCTCGACTCAAGAATGCTTGAAGGTCCGATGATGGCTGATATTTCGGGGTGGATTGGCGCTCAACCCTATAGTAGTCAATTACAGCAATTCCGTGATGTGTTAGAGCAAAAGGGGCGCACCATTGTTGATGCCTTCAATCAACGGTGTGCTGACGCAGGCGTGCAAGGCGAGGGAGTGCTACGCATGGGGCATCCCTCGCGTGTGCTGTTGGAAGAAGAGGTCCGGGCTGAATTAATGCTTTTGGGTCAGCGAGGCTTGCATGCCAATATTGTCGGTGAAGCGTTGGGATCTGTGGCCGAGAGAGTGGTGCGGCATTCCATCAAACCCTGTATGGTTGTGCCTCAAACACTGCATCCAATTCGAAAGATTCTAATGGCCTATGATGGCAGCGGACATGCCAGCCAAGCCCTGCATGAGGCGATTGAGTTTTCTCAGTCCTTGGATGTGGAGTTGGTTGTGCTGACTGTGGCCGAAGGGGAGGAGGAATGGGCCAATGCCACTTCTGAGGAAGCCATGAGAATGACGGAGGCTCATAAGTGTCACGCGATTAGTCTAATCAGTGACGATCCTGATTCGGCTCGTTCGATTCTTGCCAATTGCGAAGAGCAAGGTGCTGACTTAATTGTCATGGGTGCCTATGGCCACAGCCGCATTCGCGAATGGATTCTAGGCAGTACAACCACCTATGTGATGACCCAGGCAGAAGTGCCTGTGCTGCTCGTGCGGTAGCGCGGCGGGGTACGCGCAAATCTGCGTGCAAGTTGCCACAGGGGCAAAGTCGTGGTAAGAATGGCGCATGAATAAACAACATACAGCCATCCTGCATATCCATTGCCCTGATCAGAAAGGGATTGTGGCGGCGGTCACAGGATTCATCAATCAGCACAACGGCAATGTTTTGCATCTGGATCAGCACGTCGATTTTGAGCAGGACGTGTTCTTTATGCGGATGGAGTGGACGCTGGCCGATTTCGACCTGACCGTGGACGAATTCGTCACTGCGTTTGCACCGTTGGCTGAGACATACAGCATGCAATTTGATCTGTTTGAGGGCGCAAAACCATTGCGAATGGCGATCTTTGTTTCGAAACAGCCGCACTGTCTTTACGATATTCTCTCGCGCCATGAAACGGGGGAGTTTCCGGTTGATATCCCAATGGTGATTAGTAATCATTCAGATTGCGGTCATATTGCGGAGCGTTTCGGAATCCCGTTTCATCACTTGCCCGTCACTCCAGAAACCAAAGCCGCGCAGGAACAGGAGCAAATCCGATTGCTGGAAGAGGCACACGTTGATTTTATTGTCTTGGCCCGCTACATGCAGATTTTGACACCGACATTAGTGGATCGTTATCCGAGCCGAATCATCAATATTCATCACTCCTTTCTGCCCGCGTTTGCGGGAGCGAGGCCGTATCATGCTGCCTATGCCCGCGGTGTGAAGATCATTGGTGCTACGAGCCATTATGTGACGGCTGATTTGGATGCGGGGCCGATTATTGAGCAGGATATCATTCGCGTGTCGCATCGTGAAACGATTGAGGACTTTATCCGCCGGGGACGCGACCTGGAGAAAGCGGTGTTGTCGCGGGCCATTTGGCTGCACCTGCGTCGTCAGATCCTTGTATATAACAACAAGACCGTACTCTTCGGATAACAAGACAAGGATGCGATACACATGATGGATCCGTTACAAGACGACGACCTCTTGTGTTCAAATGTGTGTCGTCAGGTGATTCGTGCGGTTCGTACGCCTGTATTGCTGGCTAATCCCGAGGGCAACGTTTTATACGCGAATCAGTCGGCCGTTGAAATGGCTTCTGTGACTTGGCCTCAGCCAGGTCCGGTGCGGGTCTCTGACTTTTTAGGAATCAATCCCTCGGAAATGGATCAACTCCTTCCGGCCTCATGGTGGGACGTGAATCCTGCTGAGGCAGCGGATGAGTCATCGGAGGTGCTTCTGAGTTTGCATGGGCGACCGGTTTCCCGTGTCTTGAGGCGACACATGGATGCTGCGGATGGCAAACCAATCGCCATGTTACTCTTTGAATGGGCGACGGCATGGGAACAACGCTACCTCGACTCCGTCAAAGCACGCGATGGTCTCGCGTATGCACTGGAAGCAGCACAGGAACGCTTCAACGTCTTGTTCCGTGAATCATCGGACCCCGTTCTGATTTTAAATCCAGAGGGAGATATACTCTCTGCGAATGCGGGGTTCGAGCACTACACGGGATTGGGAGCAGAGTTGTGGTTCCGAGATGAAAAAGGCTGGGGGGATTGCGTTCATGCCGATGATTTACTCCTGCTGCGCCGTAGCATTGATCTGTGTGCGAAAGAGGGTGTGTCGGAGCTAATTGAGCTACGATTGTTGAGTGCCGACCGATTCTATCAATGGTTCGAGCTCAGCCTGAGTCCGTTGCATGATGAAACGCGAAAAGTTCGTGGCATTGTGGGTGTGGCTCGCAATATCAATCGGCGCAAAGAGTTGGAATCGCAGTTGCGTGAGCGCGCAAATTCGGCGCAAAAAAGCCATCAGCGAGCGCAGTTGCTGATTGCGAAGCTGAAGCATTTCTTTGGTCGAGTGGGAACGTTTCCTGCCGACATCGATAGCTATTTGAAACGCGTCTGTGAAACATTGAATGATATGTATCGCCCGACCGCCATCGCGATCCAAGTGATCGGCAAGGACGCTCAGTTGGTGGTCCAAGGAAAGGATGGGGAGCGCGCAGAAGCAGTGGTTGTTCCTGAGGCGCTGACAAAGATGTTGATGAAATCAGGACTCCCGCTTTGCTGTAATACGTTGCAGCAGACGGATCCTTACCGCAGCGATCCGGACGTAATTCGCCAGGGATTCCGCACGTGTTTAGGGGCCCCTTTACGGGATTCAACGGGGAAAGTGCGCGGGGCCGTTTGTTTATTGGATATCGACAAGCAATACTATGACCACGTCGATGTCGAATTGATCACGGTGGCCAGTTTGCACATCGCGGCGCGGCTACGTGGTGAAGAGCAAGAGGTCATCAATCAAGAATTAGCCGATCACTTGCGGCAAGCCCAGAAGATGGAAGCCGTTGGCTTGCTCGCCGGAGGAGTGGCACATGATTTCAATAATATCCTCAGCGGGATCTTGGGATTTTCTTCGTATTTGCTGTCCAAAGTGGATCCTCAAAGCACTATGCACCGTGATCTGAAATTGATCGAGCAGTCGGCCATGCGCGCCGCCGATTTGACTCGGCAATTGTTGGCCTTTGCCCGACGAAAACATTTTGCCAAAGAAGCCATCTGCCTGAACGGGGTGATTCGCGATGTCTTGTCGCTGGTTCGTCGTTCTGCTGCACGGGACATGCAAATTATCGAACAATTGGAAGACAATCTGCCTGCTGTGCACGGCGATGCAGGGCAATTGAACCAAGTGGTTATGAATTTATGTTTGAATGCGTCCGAAGCGATGCGGGATGCTGCCGATGCTCAGTTGACGGTGCGAACGGAATTGCGACCGCTGACTCCGCGCGAACGAATCGTGTTGGACGAGGACACCGATGATGAATTTGTCTGCCTCTCGGTTGCCGATAACGGCATTGGGATGACGGCCGAATTGCAGGAGCATATCTACGAGCCATTCTATACGACTCGATCGGACAAGGGTGGCACCGGCCTTGGCTTGTCCATCGTCTACGGCATTATCTCCAACCATGGGGGACATGTGATTGTTGATAGTGAGGTCGGCGAAGGGACGACGTTCATGATCTATTTGCCCGCCTTTTCCGGCACGCCGGAAGATCAACAAACTCCAGACATCGATTCCCTCACGGGCACAGAGCGAATTCTGGTGATCGATGACGAGTTGATTGTTCGGCAAATGGTCACCGAAGTCCTGCGCGGTCAGGGCTACGAGGTGATCTCAGCGGATGCGGGACGCAAGGGTGTGGAATATTTGGATGAGTTGCGCGACCGGATTGATTTGGTTTTGTTAGATATTGTGATGCCAGAAATGGATGGTGAAGCGACGATGAAAGCACTGCAGGCCGTGCGTCCAGATGTGCCGATCTTACTGACCAGTGGATTTGTTCAAGAACAGAAACGGGACCGAATGTTGAATCGCGGGGCTCTAGGACTCGTCTATAAGCCGTGTAAAAGCCAGGATTTGCTGCGCCAAGTTCGGCAGGCGCTGAATCGAGCAGCGGCGAATCGGACAGAGGTGGCGGAGGAAGAAAGTTAAACATGAAGAATCGTATGTTCATTGGATTGCTTTTGATGGGGTTACCAGTCCATCAAACCATGGCATGGGATTGGGAGTGGGAAATCGATTGGGATCGGGTACATCGCATCGGGGCTGTTTTGGCTGAGGAACTGGCTCCTGCCGATTGGCAAGGCGTGTGGCAGGAAGTTTATCAATCGCTGCGTACAGGTGATTTTGTGGATGTGGCCTGGTTGCGTCCCGAAGTGGAAGTGACTCTGGATTTCCTGCGTCAATTTGAGGAAACGAAACCATTTGCCGATTGGTTGCTACAACGGTGGGATTATATTGATGTTGCCCATGGGGCGGTGGAAGCCCATGCCCCTCCAGCTCATCGACGCGCTCCTCCGACCGAACCGCCGACAGTGAGGCCGGTGCCGCAGCCATCGCCAGAACCTCTGCCTGCAGACAACCGGCGCGAGATTCGCCGTCAAGCCAGCAGCCAGGAAACGTGGAATCAGCGGCTGGCCGGGCGGCCGATGCCGGAGCGTGCGGAAGCCCTGGCGCCGACGTTGAGACGGATCTTCGAGGAGGAGGGGGTGCCGCCGGAATTGATTTGGGTCGCTGAGGTGGAGTCCTCGTTTAATCCGGCGGCCCGCAGTCCGGTCGGGGCGTTGGGATTGTTCCAGTTTATGCCCGCCACGGCAGAATCCTTTGGGATGAGTCTTGCACCTGTGGACCAACGCTTGGACCCAGAGCTCAATGCTCGCGCTGCTGCGCAATATTTGCGTCAACTCTATCGCCGTTTCGGTTCCTGGTCCTTGGCGTTGGCGGCCTACAATGGGGGGCAGGGACGGGTCGCTCGACTCTTGCGTCAACATGAGGCCAGTCGGTTCGAGGAGATTGCGCCGTATCTACCCAGCGAAACGCAAATGTATGTCCCGAAAGTTATGGCGACGATTGCGTTGCGGGAGGGGATTGATCCCCAGCAGATGCGCGGCGTAACGTGATTTCAAAAGTCGCTCCTGCGCCTTCGCCTTGCGAGTGGGCATGAATATCTCCGCCAAAGTGTTGCACAAATTGTTTCACTAAAGGTAAGCCGAAGCCTGTACCCGCTTCCCCGTCCGTGCCTTCCCGACTGGTATACTTGCCCGGATCGAAGAGATGTTCCATGAGTTCTGTAGGAATCCCAATGCCTTCATCCGTCACTGTAATCAAAACCGAACCTGGCTCGCTTCCCTTCTGAGCCACCAATCGAACCCGTCCTCCCGCTGGCGTAAACTTGATCGCATTGTTGATGATATTGCCCAGCACAGTTTGCTCGAGGTAGGTTGAATCTGCCCAGACCTGCAGTGCTGCATCTGGCAGGTCGGCAATGAGAATGACCCCTTTATGAGCAGCCGGCCCTTCCCAGCGGGCGAGGGCATGTTGAATCACTTCAATCAGAGAAACGGGCTGGAGTCGAACCGCCAGTTTACCCGCCTCAAGAGCGGCCATAGAACGGACGGTCTGAACCATTTCAATGATGCTTTCCGTGGATGTCCGGATCCTCTTTAGGGCTTCAGGGATACGGTCTGAGCGTTGTGGGGAATTCGCCATCATGGCACTCATTCGGATAATCGAAAGATCCCCTGAAATATCGTGACAAAGGATACGCAGCAAAGCTTCTTTCGCTTGTCTCTCCCGCTGTTGCTGGCCAAAGGCCACATCTCGTATGTAAACATAGACAAGCAAAACGGCTACGGCAGCCAAAGCCGTTCCCGCAAAGGCAAGCAGGGTGGGCAGACTGCGTTGCAAGACGATGAGCAGCGGATCTGCCGACGTGTGCCACTGCAGAGCGATCACCACGCCGCAAAACCAAGTCGTCGCTACCAGCGTGGCAATCACGCCATCGCGACGGTCGAGCAAAATCATGGCCAGCATAGGAATGAAGGGGAGCCAGGCCGCGACCGCTGAAGGTACTTCAGCGTCCAGTAACAAAAATAGCGTCAGACTGAGAACGGCTGAGCCAATATAGACGATGGCGGTTGGACGTCTCCATCCCACTTTCCTTGCCGACACGAACACGCCCGCGAGAATGACCAATGTCATCCCATATATGGATAAAGCTTGAACCTGTTGCGTACTCGCCGCCGCACCCGCATAAATTAAATTCACTACAATCGAAAGCGCTGACAAGAGCAACAACAGGCGGGTGCGCACCGATTGGATGCTGTTAATGTGACCCGATATGGTTTGTTCCCAAAAGCGGGACAGGAGTTGGGCTCGTCGCGTTTCCGATCCGGAGGCACCTCTCTTGCTGCCCGAATCATGGGAATCTGGAATCAGGGGACCATCCGTTGCGGAAGTCATGGCTACTCGTCCTGCGGTTCCGTCTCGGTCGAGTCCGCGGCATCGCCTGCCTCGTGCTTGTTGAACCGTACGGACATAATTTTGGAGACACCAAATTTCTCCATCGTTACACCATACAACGCATCGGCCGCTTCAATCGTTTGACGGTTGTGGGTGATTACAACAAATTGTGAATTTGCTTGGAACTCCTGCACCATCCCCACAAAACGGCCAATGTTGGCGTCATCCAAGGCCGCGTCCAGCTCGTCCAACACACAGAAAGGACTCGGCTTGACCATGTACAACCCAAACAACAAAGCCACGGCTGTCATGGTACGTTCTCCACCGGACAGCAATGAGATGGTCTGCAATTTTTTGCCCGGCGGACGGGCAATAATCTCAATGCCGGAATCGAGGACATCATCGTCGTCGACCAATACCAATCGAGCCGAGCCCCCCCCGAACAATTGTTTGAAGGTCTTTTGGAAGTTTTCGTTAACCTGTTCGAACGTGCGTTTGAACATATCGGTCGTCGTGTTGTTGATCCGGCGAATCATGTCGAGCAACTGATTCTTGGCCTTAACCAAGTCGTCCTGTTGTGCCGTTAAGAACTCAAAGCGCTCTTCCAACTCTTGGTGTTCCTCAATAGCGATCAAATTCACCGGACCCATCGAATCCAATTTGGTCCGAATTTCAGCAATCATGGTTTCGAGCGTGTCGCGATCCGGTTGCTGCTCATTCTCCCACTGCGGTTCAGGCAGTTCTTCCAACTCCTCGGGGGAGAGACGATATTCTTGCGACAGTCGGTCCACAATTGTCTGGCGGCGCAGCCGTTGTTCCGCCAGTTCCACGTCCAACTTCGATCGCTGATTTCGCACCTCTTCGAGTGCGGTGCGATGCTCATGCAGCTGGCTTTCCATGTGCCGCAATGCCAGCGTGTGATCTTCCCGATTCTGGCGGGCTTGTTCTAGAGCCTGCTTTTGCTGAGCCAACTGGTCACCCAACGGTTGCAAGCGGGCTTGGGTTTTTTCAACATGTTGGCTGAGCTCTTCAATTCGCGTCTCGTAGCTGTCGAGTCCTTGGCGGCGTTCCTGAATTAATGCGTCCAGCTCGGTAATTCGGTTCTGTAAATCCTCGCGTTGAGCCGTCAGTTGAGCCACAGCCTGTCGGCGTTCCCCAAGCAAGACGCGCTTTTCCGTCACCTCGGACAGCCATTGCCCTCGCTCATCTTCCATCTTCTGCAAGGTCTCGGTTTGAGAAGCGATTTCGTGTCGGACATCGGCTTGTCGAGAGCGCGCCGATTCTATCTCGTCAATGATGCTTTGCCGTCGCTCGCCACTGGAAGCTTGCTGTTGAACCAGTTGCTCCAGCTCGAACGACACGGTTTCCATTTGTTGCGCTGCTTGCTTGGCTTCTTGTGCTTTGACGCGATGTTCGCCTTCGCAAAGCGATAATTCGTGCCGCGCTTCATCAAGCGCCTTTTGCACAGCCGCGCGTTGTTCGTCGACTGTATGATCTCGCTCTTGTAGCTCTTGCAGGGCCAGTTCAGCCCGCGCCATTTGATTGCGCAATTCATCCAACTCGCCCAGCCACTGGGTCAGCAAGTGCCGCCGCTTCAGGGGATTGGTTTCTTGTGCGCTTGGCATCCAGATTTCACCTGCGCCTCCTCGCAAGACCAGCCCCGTACGCGTCACAAAGACGGCTGCCGGAGAAACATCTGTAGATTGAATGTCTGTCAACGAATCCACAATGCGGACTCCGGCAAACAGGCGATTGGCCAAGCCAGTGGCGCGATCAGACACATTCACGCAGTCACGAAGGGCCTGGCCTGGAAGATCATGAAATGAATCGGTCGCGTCCATCGCTGCGTCCATCGCCAGCAACCGGGCCGACCCCGCTCCCGTTGATTCGAGGGCCGCCAACGCATTCTGAAGCGCAGCAGGATCGGACACAATGACGGCATCCAGCCACGCCCGTAGCACTGCTTCCAGTGCCTTTTGAAATTCCTCGGGAGCCTGGATGTGATCTGCCAACGTTCCCAGCACTTGATCTGCAGGGATCAATGGTTCTTCGTCAGAACTTAAGATCCGTCGCGCTCCGGGCGGGACATCTTCTGCTTCCGCCTCGGATTGTCGATAGAGTTCCGTCTGGGCTTCTCGCGCCGCCACCTTTTGTTGCCATTCGCCGAGGCGTTTTCTTTCGGTAGCCATCAAGTCGCGCAAATTGTTCTTTTCCGATTGCAACGTCTGCGCTTGTTCTTTCTGTGTGGCAACCGCCTCGCGCAGCGAGTTCATGTGCGCTTCCGCCTCGGACTTGCGACTTTCAAATTTCTCAACGGCTCGCTGGGTTGCCGCCAATTCAGCGGCCAGTCGTTCGCGTCGGGTCACGCTATTGCGCTCGCGAGCATCCAGGTCGGACAGTTCATTCTGCAACCGCGCCCCCCGACTTTCGAGGTCCACCGATTCACTTCGCAACTGATTTAACAAATCGCGAATCTGTCGGACCGCTGCATCCATTTCTTGCAGTTTTGCTGCGCTGGATTGAGCATCCGCATCTGCATCCATGCGGGCTTGTTCGGCCGCGCTCAATTGTTCGCCCACCTCAACCAACGTTGTGCGGTGCACGTTCACCCGCTCATGGGCTTCATGCGCATCCCGATGATCACGTTCGGACAGTTGTTTGAGTTCCTTGATCCGGTCTTGGTTGACCTGAATGGTTTGCTCAGCTCGTTCCCTCTCTGCATTGGTTCGCGAAGCCGCTTCCATTGCCTGCGCAATTTCATCTTCCTTTTGTTGAACGCGGGACCGCAACTCGTGAGCTTGCTGCTCCGTTTGTTGAATGGTGGCGCGAGCCGACTCTTCGCCGCCGTGAATCGCTGCCAGTTTTTCTTCCAGCGCAGTAATCTCTGTAGCCAGCTGCTTTAAACGATCGCGGGAAAGATACGTGTCAAAGGCCCGCAATTCCTCCTGAAGCGACTTGTAGCGTTTGGCTTTCCCCGCTTGACGCTGCAACGAGATGATCCGGCGTTTAACCTCGCGGATGATATCGGCCAGGCGCAGCAGATTGGCTTCCGTTTGGTCCAACTTGCGGATGGCTTCCTTTTTATCTGCCTTAAACTTGGTGATCCCACTCGCTTCCTCAAATACGGCGCGACGATCCTCGGGCCGGGAGCTGAGAATCTGATCGATGCGGCCCTGTTCCATCAATGAATAGGAATTGGTGCCAATTCCCGTATCCATAAACAGGCGCTGAATATCTTTGAGGCGGCAGGGCGTCTTGTTGATAAAATACTGGCCTTCACCCGAACGGAGCACGCGACGTGTCACAGTCACTTCGTTGTAATCGGTGCCTAGCGTGGATTCGCAATCTGCCAGGGTGATGCTGACCTCCGCCATGGACAGCGGTTTTTGAGAGTCCGTACCATTGAAAATGATATCTTCCATTTTTGAGCCGCGGAGGGCTTTGGCCCTTTGTTCACCCAAGACCCAGCGGATCGAATCAGAAATATTGCTTTTCCCGCATCCATTCGGGCCCACAATAGCCGTCATGCCCGGCTCAAACTGGAGCCGAGTCTTGGATGCAAAGCTTTTAAAGCCAATCAACTCAAGATTTTTAAGATACAACGTGTCATCCTCCGAGGGCGGGATCAGCCTGAACCATCAGGCTCGTCACCCTTCCATAGCATGGAAAAACGGCGTGCAGATTACCAAGAGTTGTGCCAAAGGGCAACAGTCGTGATGGCTATCTGCCCTGTGGCTATCGGTCGACTGTGCTGCGGGAGCAGCTCAATTCCCCTGGCTGGCGCGTTCCACGGGGGCTTCGACGAGTAAGTCGTGGGCTTGACGCAGGATGTCGGGAATGATGTCCGCGAAGGGACTTTGGGAGAGTAAGGGTGACCAATCCACATCGGCTGCTGTTGCTGCATTTTGTCCTCGAAACCAATGCCCCCCTTGGCCTAACAAGTTGTACCTCATTTTTGCCCAGGGAAGGAGGTCCAGCGCTGTTCCGTAGGTCCAGAGGCGCAGTATCTCATGGACATTGATTTCGCTGGGGATGTCGCTGCAATCGGGCAACCCTTCGTGCCAATGCAAGACCCATTCTTCCCCATGGTGCTCGGTAAGGGCGTTGTGCAATCGGGTCGCGATGTCTGTCGTCAATTCCTGATGTGTATCCCAGTCGGTCAGCCCCTGCACGTGCTCGTCGAAATCAGTGGGCCGTGCGGCGCCAAGGCTTAGGGTGTGAACTTCTTCTCGAGAAAGACAGTAGAGGTCATTGAATTGCATCGGCGACAGCGGCGCGCAGAGTTGCTTCATTTTCTCGCTGGGCTCATACAATTTTCCGCCCTTATCGCTGGGGCTGATGATGAACACTCCCATGTCGGCTCGGTTTGCTGCCTCGACCGCTTCCCAGGTGAAGGGATTGACGTAGTACCAGTGCAAATTGACGTATTCAAATTCGCCCGATTCAATCGTCTTAACAATCACATCGGTTGGCGCATGAGTCGAAAAGCCAACATGACGGACGCGGCCTTGCCGCTGGACCTCGCGGACAGCCGTCATCATGCCATCCGTGCGCAGCGTTAAATCCAAAAGTTCTTGCGTGTTGATGCCGTGGATGCCGAGTAAGTCGACATAATCCAGTTTCAAGTTCTGCATGGAGGTCTCGAAAACATCCATAAACTCCGCCCCGGATTCCTTGGGCCCGATCTTGGTTTGCACAATCAATTGTTCGCGAGGTAGATTGGGTAAAATGCGGCCCAGCTGCTGCTCTGATGTGCCATATCCGCGTGCTGTCTCGATGTGGTTAATGCCCAGTTCAACGGCGCGATGGATGCAGGCCTCAAGGTTGACCTGTTTTTCCGCCTCGATTTCGTCTGGCGATAAATCTTGCCATGATTGCTGATATCGCATGCCGCCGCAGGAGAACACCGGTATACGCAGATTTGTGCGCCCGAAGCGCCTGTACTGCATCGCGGGTAAAGATGCGGCAGCGCTTACTTGCGTCTTTTCAGCCATTAACTGTCCTGATCCGGGACAAATCGTAACGCAGCCGAATTAATGCAATAGCGCAACCCGGTGGGGGGCGGGCCGTCTGAGAAAACATGACCCAGATGAGCATCGCAGCGGGGACAGAGCACTTCAGTGCGAACCATGAAGTGGCTGCGATCCGTACGCTCCGCCATATTATCTGCCGCAATGGGCTTCCAGAAGCTGGGCCACCCGGTCCCTGAATCGAATTTATTTTCTGATGAAAACAAGGCGAGATCGCAGCAGACGCAATAGTACATGCCCGCCTCTTTGTTGCCGTCGTATTGGCCGGTGAAGGCACATTCCGTGCCGCCTTGCCGCGTCACGCGGTATTGTTCCTCTGTAAGAATCTGCCGCCATTCGGCATCGGTTTTGACAATTCGTTCCACCATGATGGTTCCTCCTGTTTCCGGCGAATAAACGGTCACCCAAGTCGCCGACTCAGAATCGGACGCAATATCGGATGCGAAAGGCTTCGTCGTGACAATCAGCAGAACCAGCAGCCCACAGCCACTGATCCAGAGAAGGCGAGACATGAAAATGCGTCGCACAGCTCCCATACCATTTCCTTACGACTTCTCTTTTAAGGACGATGCCATCCGTTTTTTTGCATCATCAGATAGAGACATGGAAGACGGCGGTGCGTCAGATTGCTCGTGCGCTAAGTAGTGACGGGTCGTATCCTGCATCAGCATGATGAAGCGATTAAAGGGACCACATACAAAACACAGGCACACATGCATTTTGAGGCCAATTCGCTGGCGCAGGGGAAGATCCCAGTATTTCCCGTTCGACAACGCATCTGATACTTGTTTACACCGCAGCATGGAGTTCTTTCACACCTTTGTTCTTTTTTAACCAGTTCTTCTCGAGGCACGCTTTTAATCCGTTGCGAGCCCGATATAAGATAACCCAAAGGTACGTCGGTTCTACTCCCAACTCCTTACACACATCTTCCGTAGACAGGCCTTCCAGCTCCTTCATGGTAAAAGCTAGATTCATGCGCTGATCCAGTTTGCTAAGGCAGGAGGAGAAGACATCCCAGAACTCTTTCTGCTCGAACACTTTGCGAGGGTTGAACTGCCACTTGGGGGGTCTCCAGTGAGGGATGCCAACTTCGCGGAACATCAGCGAATCCTGAAAATCTTCGGATTCCATATCCTCCATTTTGACTTCGCGTGCCGCCTTGCGCAGGTGATCGATCAATTTGTGGCGGAGAATACCCATCAGCCACGATCGTTCCGAGGAGCGACCTTGATAGCGTTCCTTGGCCTTCATCGCGGCCAGAAATGTTTCTTGCACAATATCTTCAGCAACCGCGTGGCTTTTCAAGCGCACCACTGCGTAGCGGAACATGACATCCCCGTGTTCCGAAATCCAGCGCTCTGGATCAATCCCGTCAGTCTCATTCGTCAATCTGTACCTCACTCTCGTCTACTGGCAAAACCTTAACTAAATTGTCTGGTAAAAGTATATCCTTAATTCAGCGGAACATAAACCGGCACAGATTCTTGATCCGCTCGGATTTCATCATGCCCATCATCCAGGTCTCGGACACGCGCTTGGTCAGGAAGGACATGGTCGGGAAGGAATGCTGCAGCATCATGATGTCGGTGATTCGCAGTTTCTTCTGAATCGCCAGCGCCCATTCACCGATCATCTCGCCGGACCCTTCGCCAACAATTTTGGCACCCAGAATCCGTCCGGTGGGTGTGATGTACGCGCTCACATATCCTTCGGCGATGTTTTCGGCAATGGCGGCCCCGTAGTCTTCATATTTGCAGGTGACTTCTTCAAATCGCACCCCAGCCTGCTCGAGTTCCTGGCGACTGCGACCCACCTGAGAGATCATCGGCGTTGTGAAGACGGTCCACGGGACGACAAACTTGCGATAGTCGATTTTGAAGGGTCCCGGAATCATGCTGTTCATGATCGCCAGCATTCCCTGATGCATGGCGGCGTGAGTGAACAGGGAATGGCCGTTGCAATCGCCACAAGCGAAAATATTCTTTTGCGACGTACGCAGATATTTATCGACGGGAATCTTTCGCTTGTCGAATTGCACACCTGCTTTGTCCAGTTGCAACGAGGCATGTACGGAGGACCGCCCCGCCGCGACTAGCAGTCGCTCGGCAACCAACTCGTCGCCCTCTTCAGTGGTCAACACCACTTGACCATCGGCCCGCTTTTCGACATTACGGATGTGACGGCCATTGTAGACAGGAATCTCTTCCCGCTGAAAGGCCTGTTCCAAGGCTGCGCCCAGGTCGGTGTCACCCAGTGGCAATAGTCGAGCATCCATGTGCACAATGGCGCAGCGACAGCCCAGGCGAGTGAATGCTTGCGCCATCTCGCAGCCAATCGCGCCACCGCCGATGATGGTCATGCTTTCTGGAATGCGATCTAAATGAAACACATTCTCGTTCGTCAGAATCTCCAATTGATCGAGCCCGGTAATGGGTGGGACCGCTGGACGGGTTCCCGTACAAATATATATGCGCTTGGCCGTATAGCGACGTCCACCAACCGCTACAGTATGTGAGTCGATAAATTCGGCCGCCCCTTCACCCAGTACGAGGTGAACCTTCTCGAACATTTTTTTGTTTTTGGCTTCGCCAATGTATTTTAAGTCGGCGGCGATCTTGGCAAACGGATTTTGCACGTCAGGTAATGGCAGCGGTGCCATGGCCAGTTTCTCCAGCTCCCCGACCGTGGCCCGGGCCCGGGCCATCTTCAGCATGGCCTTGCTGGGGATGCAGCCGATGTTCATGCATTCGCCGCCAATGGCCCGTTTTTCAATGGCACAAATCTTCAGCCCCATTTCAGCGCCCATAATACTGACCGCCATTCCGGCAGGGCCCAGTCCAATGACTATTGCATCAAATTCGTATTTCATCGCTTCCCTACTCAAATTGTTGACGGAACCGGTCGAAATCTGCTTTCAACGATTCCAACTCGGCCTTGATTTGATCTACTTCTTCCCGTAGCGCCGATTCTCCCGTCGCCGTCGGTGATGAGGCATTTTCAGGCTCCTGATCCGGTGCAGCTTCGGGCGTGCCTGCAAGGGCATGCATCCAACGCGATTCGCGGCGTCCGGGCTCGCGCGGAAGGCGCACAACCAGCGGACCTCCGGCATGAGCGGCCAGTTCATCTAGCACACTCTGAACTTCGTTCAAGTCGTGAAATGAATGCAGGCGTGAAGCCCGCGTCCGCAGTTCTCCGACGGTCTCAGGACCGCGCAACAGTAACTCGCAAAGAATGGCGGCTTGTCGTGGGTTCAATTCGATGACTTGCGTAATCGTATGCTTGAATTTTTCCACGCGGCTGCCCGCCGTATGCACCAGCGCCGCCAACCTGTGCGTGTGCCGTAAACCGTCCAACGCGTCAATCACATCCGCCTCGGACAAGGACATCAGCGGATCTCGATTCGATTTTTGATTGCAAGCGTTTGTCAGCGCATTCAGCGTCAACGGATAGTATTCGGGCGTCGTGTTGGCCTTTTCCATCAGACAGCCCAGCACGCGAACTTGCACTTTGCTTAATACCGGCCAGGCAACGGGCACAGGGTCCGATTCTGACACTCGGTCAGATTCTGGAATAGGTTCGTTCATATATTCTCCGATGTTTGATCAATCGAGATCCCGAACGAGGACACGAGACTGCCGTCCACTTTGATCGTATTTAGACCGCCGTTCTGCGGGCAGGTCCTCAACAGAGCCGAGACTGAAGCCGCCCTTCTGCTGGAAGTAGTTGAAGGCCTGTGTCGACAAGGCAAACAACCGCTTGCAACCCAGTTGGCGAGCGCGTTCGCAGACGAATTGCACCAATTTGCCGCCAATGCCCTGATTCTCATGCGCTTCGGAAACAAATAGGCATTCGAGCTCTGCCGCTTCCGCTTCTGCATACAATCGCAAGGCCACGCAGGCCACCACGTTCCGGTCGATCTCGAATACATAAAATGCACCTAATTGCCCGACTAAGTCATGGCGCGTGCGAGGAATTAACTCTTCCGCCGCAATCGCTTCTCGAATCAAGGCCAGTATAGCTCCGATGTCCCGCTTCCGGGCCGGGCGAATCGATTGATATTCATTGGCATAGATCATTGTGCCGACACCTTCGTTCGAAAAAACTTCGCCCAGCAGCGCCTCATCCAGTAATCCGTTAATAAAATGGGCCCGGGGAACACCTTGTTTGCAGGCGTGCACCCCATGCTCCAGCTTGGACTTCATTTCCGGTGTGAGGGTGTCGGCATGATCCTGGATGAATGCCTCGGCTTCGGCGACGGAAAACTGGGCGCTGAGGGTGCCCGCGCCTTGAATATGATCGCCTGGCGTAATGAACATCAGCTTGGCCGCCTTCAGCGACTCCGCCACCGCCCGAGCCGCCTGATCCGAATTGACTCGGAACGTCTGACTATTGCCATCAAAGCCCAGCGGCGGCACGATGGGCACGATGCCCTGCTTCAGCAGTTCTTGCAGAAAGGCCTTATCCACCCGTTCCACCTTGCCTGTCAGGGCGAAGTCTTGGCCCCGCCGAATACCGGCGGGGTGCGCGACGATGGCGTTGGTTACCGCCGCCCGCACATCGGTTTCAGCTAATCCCTCGAGAATGTCATGTGACAACCGATTAGCGGCCAGGATGGCAAGCTCCAGCGTGGTGGCATCCGTAATGCCCATGCCGTCAAGATCGGACGGCTGCAGGCCCGCTGTGTCGGCCAGTTGCTGGATCCGGCAACTGGCACCGTGGACAATCAGCACATTGATGTTCAGGCTACGAAGAACAGAGATATCCAGCAGCAGGTTTCGGAACGTGTCCGCCTCCATGACCGCGCTGTCGATATTCAGCACAAACAACCGGTCTCGAAACCGGGCGATATAGCCGAGGATCCCCCGTAAGTCAGTTGCCTTCATGATCTGATTCCTTCGTGATTAATGAACATTCCAGTTGTACTACGATTGATCCCGAACCACAATTCTTTGTTAAAGACCTTCATTTCTGGCTTGTCTCAATCGGTGCTTTGCTGTAACGGGGCACACCGAATGCGGGACTTTGCCTGTTCCGCCCAATCCTATTTTATTTTTTGAGAGTCATCATGAGTTTATCTTTAGCAATTAAAACGTTTTTTAGAACGATCCGTGACAAGTCGTTTGCGGCCGATCTGTCTGCTTGGCTGGAGCGGCCCGCTCCGGTTCTGCCCAAGCCATCTCCGGCTCCGCGTCGCACGGCGGCCATCGAATTGCTGGCAACCTTGCAGCGGGAAGGGCGCTTGGTGGATTTCTTGCAGGAGTCCATTGACGGCTATTCCGACGCGCAAATCGGCGCGGCGGTACGTGATATCCATCGCGATTGCAGTCAAGCCCTTGATCGCTTGTTCGGCCTCCAGTCGCTTCGTGCCGAGGCGGAGGGCGAATCGGTGGAGCTGCCAGCTACCCGTGATCCGGGGGCATGGAAGTTGACGGGCCGCGTCGATTCAGAAGCCAGCCAAGGCATCCTCCGACATCATGGCTGGACGTTGACTCGTCACGAGCTGCCCGCTTGGACCGGCAGCGACGATGCCGCCTGGATTGTGGCCCCGGCTGAGGTGGAAATATCCTGATTCCACGTCCCCCTTTGTATTCTCATTCCATTTCAATAAGAAAGTGATCGAACTATGAGTGATCCTTTATATTCAATCGGTATTGACCTAGGTACAACCAACAGCGCACTTGCCTATGTATCATTGGCAGATGAGGCGCCGACAGTTGAGTTGCTGGAAATTCCGCAAATGACGACAGCCACAGTGGCCGAACACCGGCCCTTGCTGCCGTCCTTTTTGTATCTGCCCACGGACGTGGAGCGAGAGGGAGGGGCCTTGCAGCTCTCCTCTGTCAAACAGGCATCTGGCGTGGTGGGACAGTTTGCGCGGGCACAATCGGCGGACGTGCCCACCCGAACCGTCGCCGCAGCCAAGTCATGGCTCTGTCATTCTGGCGTGGACCGACACCAGGCGATTTTGCCTTGGAATGCGCCCGAGGACGTTGGCAAGGTTTCTCCTGTTGCTGCCTCGGCTCTGTATCTGCGGCATCTGGCGGACGCGTGGAATCAGCACCACCCGGAGGCACCGTTCAAGCAACAGCAAGTGACGTTGACAGTACCTGCTTCATTTGATGCCAGCGCCCGCGATTTGACGCGTGAGGCAGCGGTGATAGCCGGATTCCCGGCCGACTTCATCTTGTTGGAGGAACCGCAGGCAGCGCTCTATGCGTGGCTGGCACATCGCGGCGAGGAGTGGCGCAAGGAGTTACATGTCGGCGACATGATTCTGGTCTGCGATGTGGGGGGCGGGACAACGGACTTTACCCTGATCGCTGTTGAGGATCGGGACGGCGATTTGGAGCTGTCTCGACTGGCCGTCGGAAATCATATTCTGGTGGGCGGCGACAACATGGACCTGACATTGGCTTTCACCGTGCAGGAGCTGTTCAAGGAGCAAGGGCATACGCTGGATGCTTGGCAGTCGGTTTCGTTGTGGCATGCCTGTCGCCTTGCCAAGGAAGCGCTGCTGGCGCCGGACGGGCCGGAGTCCCATCCAGTGACGATTCTCGGACGAGGTTCCAAAGTCATTGGCGGGTCGCTGTCCGTGGAGTTGCATCGGGATGTGGCGCAAAAAACCTTGCTCGAAGGATTCCTGCCTCCATGTGAAATCACAGACAAACCGCAAAAGCGCCCAGCGTCCGGATTTAAGCAGTTGGGACTCCCGTATGAATCGGATACAGCCATTACACGGCATCTGGCTCGCTTCCTTGCTGGACATACGCAAACCGATGCAGCGGCGGCAAAGCGTCCCACGCATCTGTTGTTCAATGGTGGCGTGTTTAAGTCGGCAGCACTAAAGGAGCGCGTCCGCTCGTTTTTCGAGCAGTGGTTCCCGGGAGAGGAAGCGCCTGCCTCTTTGTCCGGCAGCGAAGATCTCGACTTTTCCGTGGCGCGGGGAGCTGCGCAGTATGGCCGCATCAAGCAAGCAGGCGGAGTGCGCATTCGTGGGGGTACGGCGCGCGCTTACTACATTGGCATTGAGACGGCGGGGTTGGCGGTGCCTGGAGCGCCGCGGCCACTGCATGCTCTCTGTGTAGTGCCGCATGGCATGGAAGAGGGGACCTCCATTCAGGTGCCCAGCGAGGAAATTGGTTTGGTGGTGGGAGAGCCGATGCATTTCCGATTCTTTAGCTCGGCGCGCCGCGTCCACGATCAGCCTGGACTTTTGCTGACCCGGTGGGATGAAGACGACTTGCAAGAGACCGACTCGCTTGAGGCGGAACTCCCCGCCGCCGCAAATGCCGAAGGGGGGTATGTCCCTGTTCGGATCGAAACACATGTGACGGAACTGGGCGTGCTGGAATGCTGGTGCGCCAGTACGGTCAGCGATGAGCGGTGGAAGCTTGAGTTCAGCGTTCGCGAGAACTGATTCGGGAAGCGAAAACAATGAATGCGGCTCCAAATGAGCGGCAACCAGCCCGGTTCGTGGTTGGCATCGACCTGGGAACCACCCAGTGCGCGATGGCGGCTGTGGAACCAGCCGCCACGAACCAAATCGTGGATGTACCGATTCCTCAATACACGGCGGCTGGTGTGCGGGAACGACGCGATACGTTGCCGTCTTTCCTGTACGCGCTGCTTCCCGACGAAGTCACCGAAGCGGATCGGCAGGTGGATGCGCGCTTTCGTGTGGGGATTCATGCCCGCGATCATGGCGCCCTCGCGCCGGGCCGCTACATTGCCTCCACCAAATCGTGGCTTTGCCATGGCGGTGTCAATCGCGAAGCAGATATCTTGCCGTGGCATGCGGCGGCGGATGTTGCCGCCATTTCTCCTGTCGAAGCCCAGAGCATGATCCTCAGACATCTCCGCGCTGCCTGGGACGAAGCCCATTCCGATGCGCCGTTGGCCGAACAAGATGTGTTCATTACGGTGCCGGCGTCGTTTGACGAGGCGGCTCGGGAATTGACAATCAATGCGGCGCAGCAAGCGGGAATCCCTGCCCCCATTTTGCTGGAAGAGCCGCAAGCCGCCTTCTATGCCTGGCTGTCCGATCATGAAGCGGATTGGCAAAATACGATTCAGCCGGGCGATCAGATTTTGATTTGCGATGTGGGCGGCGGAACGACCGATTTGACTCTGATCCATGCCCGTACGACCCGTGCCGGCGATGCCCAGTTTCATCGTGCCGCTGTGGGAGAGCATCTCATTCTGGGCGGCGATAATCTCGATCTGGCCTTGGCCCATCATATCGAATCGCAGTGGGGGGACGAGACCTTGGACCCGGCATCTTGGTCCACGCTCACACGCCTCTGCCGCCATCAGAAAGAAGTGTTACTGGGAGAGAATGCGCCGGACCAGGTGGAGGTGACCTTGCCAAGCCGTGGGGCCAAGCTGCTAGCTGCCCAGCGGCAGGCAACCCTGACGAAATCCGACGTGGAGCGACTCTTGTTAGACGGTTTCCTGCCGCTCGTAGATTTGGCCGAGTCGCCTGCTCGGCGCCGATCTGGGTTCCGCGAGTTTGGCTTGCCTTACGCGGCTGATGCCGCCATTACCCGGTATCTCGCCGAATTTCTGCGCACGCATGCACCCTCCGATCCTGACGGACGACCGAACCCGCCGCAACACCTATTGCTGAACGGCGGATTGTTTGAGTCGCAGGCTATGCGGCGGCGACTTCAAGATGTATTGACTGCCTGGTTTGGGGACCGGTGTCCGACCCTGCTGCCTCATCAGCGATTGGATTTGGCCGTGGCACGAGGAGCTGCGTATTACGGCTGGGTGCGGCGGGGACATGGTATTCGCATCGTCAGCGATTTGGCCCGAGCTTACTATTTGGGATTGGAATCGACGGATAGCGATGGGCAAAGGCATGCCCTGTGTGTGGCACCAGCAGGTGCGATGGCAGGGGAGTCGTTCACCTTGGATCAGCATCCCTTGCAGGCGCGTCTGAAAACGCCGGTTGAATTCCCCTTGTATGTGTCCAGTAGCCGAACTGTGGACACGGCTGGTGAGCGCGTCGTCATGGAGCCCCCTGAGCTGTATACCGCGTTGCCGCCGCTGCGGACGATTTTGACGGCAGGGAAACGAGCGGTGAACGATCGTATCGATGTGCATGTCGTATGTCACCTGACGGAGTTGGGTAGCCTCGATGTGCGAATTCAGGAGGCGGACGGATCGCGGTCATGGAAATTGACGTTTGATCTGCGAGCAGCGACGCAGGCCGATTTGACGTTTCATGCGGGGGAAGGGGAAGCCGGCGGGATTGTCGATGCGGAACGGACTGCATCTGCGATTGCAGTTGTGCAGCACGCCTTTACAGGGAAGGCCGCAGTGCTGGAAAATACGTCGGTGATGAAGCACTTGGAGTCGGAATTGGCCTTACCGCGTTCGGAATGGCCAGCGACCTTGTTGCGAGCACTGTGGAGTGCCTTGCGAGAGGAGACTGCGTATCGGCAACGATCCGCCGCTCATGAGCAACGATGGTTGAATTTGATGGGGTATTTCTTACGCCCGGGATGCGGTGTGGCTCTGGACGACTGGCGGGTGGCGGAAATGTGGAAAATCTGGCACGACGGGCCCATTCATTATACGCAGGAGACAGTGAGGGCCGAATGGTGGATCCTCTGGCGGCGGCTCGCGGCGGGGTTGACCGCGGGGCAACAATCCACCTTGGCTGCGCCGATTCTATCCGTCGCACGGCAACTATTCGGCGGCAAACCCAAAGTGCGACTCTTGCAGCGGGACGTGCGGTTGGCCGATCATGAGACGGTTGAATGGATTCGATTGATCTCATGGTTGGAGCGATTGCCGGTCACTCAGCGAGAAGTATGGGGGCGCTATTTGATCGACTATCAACAGCGCCGGAATGTGCCGACATCGCATCGGCGTGCTGCATTATGGGGGCTGGGCCGAGCCGGTGCCCGAGTGCCGATGTATGGCGAGGAAAACCATCTATTATCTGCGGAAGTGGTTGGCGAGTGGCTGGAAAGACTGCTCGCAGGGTCATATGGGGAAGATGAGTGGTTGTTCACATTGATGTCTTTGGCCCGCAGGACGGGGGATCGCTACCTAGACATTTCTGGCGACCTGCGTGAACGGGTGGTACGTCGTCTTGAGGCCGCATCCGCGCCGTCGCATTGGATTGAACTGGTCCTTGAGGGCGGTCAACTGCAGGGCGATGAAAGTCGTCGCTCACAGGGCGAGTCAATGCCCGCCGGCTTGTTGCTGCGAGTGTGATCAACGCTGCAAGTGTGCCTATCGATATCTAATACTTGAGGTATGGATGGCGGCATCATCCATGCCCCGATAGCGGCGCAGTTCACAGGGTTTGTAACCCCGTGATTACTTTTTGGGGGTCTAAAAGAAATCGACTTTGATTCCATGCTTCTTGTTTGACACAGCCCGCGCAAAGGTTCAATCATAGTTTATGGTGTGAGGTATGATGCAAGTCTCTGTTGGGCAAAAGTCATGCCGATTACGAGTTGGAATGGTTCACGTATTGTGTATAACACAAGGAAGGTGGTCTAAGGTGAAGAGAGTCATAGGCGGCTTAGTTGCGTTGATTGTCGTTTCTCTGGTGGATGTGTCTCATGCATCGACATTAGGAAAGCGCATTGTTAGTGGCGAGCTTGGCATCGTTCAATTGGGTGATGATTTCGACGAAGTGGAATCTTTTCTCGATGACATCTATGTCTATGGGGTCGGGCTTCAACTACCTTTGGGCGACTACCTTTCCCTGTTGGCCAATGTCAGCCGGACATCCATCAACGGAAGTATAAGTGAGGTCGGCATGCGGGCCTCCCTGGATAGCGATCTGACAGCGTTTGTCGGCGGGGCACGGCTTCAGTTCTTGCCCGGGCAAATGATTAATCCCTATGTGGGGGTAGCCTACTCCTACACATTGGTAGAGGTGGAAGTGCGGGCCATGGACGAGCGTTTCTCTGACGATGATTGGGAATCTGCATTGATCCTCTCTGCTGGTGTGGAAATTAGTTTTACCGATCAATTATCCGTCTTGATTGGTGTGGCTCGGACAGACGGTCAATCCCCTGATTTGTTCAGCGACGAACTCGGTGCCGACCTTGGCGACGCAGACATCGAGGACACGCGTAACTCGATAAACGCGTCTGTAAACTTCTGGTTGTCGGATAATTTTCTGCTAGGGGGAACGTTTTGGCAGGATTTAGAAGATGACACACGAATCATTGGGGGCCGTCTTGGATTCCGCTTTTAATGCGATTCACGCAAACTGTTCGGCATAAACGTACCGGGTAGGGCGGGCGGCTTGTCCGACGTAGCTTCCTCGCGTAGTCGGGTGAGTGTGCCCTGCCTTCCCAATGTATGCCGGGTATATGTGTCTGGCATAATTGGACATGGTGATCTGGCAGACTCAACGCGTTGTTGCGACTCAGGAGTCAAGTTCCTTCTAATGGCCGGAAAGAATTACTCTTGTGGGTGTTGGTTTGATGTTGCCAGCGGCGGTTAGGGCGGGTATGGTACGGCGCTTTTATTGGAGAACACCCCGTTTGTGTGGAAGGATGATATTATGGCACGAGTAAAACTAACGAAGAATAAGAATTTGTTGCGTCCCAAAAAGACCGGTGCGGCGCGTCGGCGCCGAGTTCTGGAGCACCGCAACCGATTGCTGGCGGCAGGTGTGACAGAAGATACCTTGCGTCAATTGAATGACAAGCAGGTGCGAGCGAAGCTCAAAGAACTAAAGGTTTGAGGCCGGTTGCGGGCGCGGGGGTGTCCGCAGCCATCGCCATCCCCCGTACAAGTACGCTCCGCAAACGATGGCTATGATCGAGTGCGTGACGACTTGATCAGGATGATCTACGTGAACGGGGCCTACGGAAATCAGGTAGAGCCCCAATCGGATATCTCCAACCGTTCGCACAAACCCCAAGGCTGCTATGGCAATGGCCCCAATGAGTAGTGGCTTGCGTTGATCATAGTTGATCCGCCCAAGCGCCCCAAGGGCAACAATCGGAATGCCGATAAAAGCCGGAAAAAGCCCGGCAATGCCTGTGTCGGCTAGCGATGCCGACAAGATCCCAACGATTGTCAGGATGGTTCCAACAAGTACTGTCCACTTTGCCATTTCTCAAACTCCCTATTGTTTAACGCTGAACAGCTCGTCCATGACTGCCGACTGTCGCGGGCATTTGGGCCGCAGTCGATTCCGTTGTCGCTGAGCTAGGCAGGGCATCGGGTCGGGCCGCCAAAGGCGATGACTGATTAATGGAGGCATAATATCGCTCCAATGCCTGCGGCATCAAGCGTTCAAGTTGATGATGGCGATCCCGGTGCGAGGGATGAGAAGCCAAAAATCGTTCCAGGCCGGGATCTCCCTGCCGCTGCCAAGCCCGTTGCCAGATGGCGGAGGCAGCACGAGGATCATATCCCGCATCTGCCATGTAGAAAAGTCCGAGCCGATCTGCCTCGAATTCATCTCGGCGCGAATAACGCGGCAACCAGATGCCTTGGTACACAACAAACGCCACCCCGAGCCCAATGGCGAGATCCTCTTTGTCTGCGAGCTCGGCGGCCAGCATACCCAAGAGAAGGCCTATTTGGATGGGCGCTTCCCGTGTCAATGTGCGCGTGGTGTGGCGGGCTGTGGCATGGGCAATTTCATGAGCCATCACGGCGGCCAGTTCATTTTCGTTTTTCACGAGTCCCTGCTCGGGATGGTAGAGCCCTTCCCAGAAAATCAATTGACCGCCAGGGGCGCAGGCGGCATTGACGACATCAGAATGAACCAGTGTCACACTGTAGGGTAGTTCGGGAAAATGTGACACTGCGGCGATCCGATGCATCATGTTGGAGAGGACCTGTAATGTGGCAAGATCTTGGTTGATGGGAATGCCTTGTTGCTGGAATTCCTCAACGGCATTCTGAACCACGCCACGACCGAGCTCGATCTCTTGGTCGATGACATACATGTTACGTACTTGGCGGCCGCTAATCGGGTCATGTTGCAGTGTGCCACAGCCGACAGCAAGGAAGGCCATGCAGATGAGAGCGACCGGCAGGGCGACAGGCGCTACGCGAGCTGGTTTCGTTTCATTCATGCATGATTGGACGTTGGTTGGAGGCTGCATATTCATGTCCGTGTGATTTACAGCAGGCTGGTGATTGTGGATGAAGCATTGATCTTGCCGGTGCCGCTATACTCTTCGTGAAAGCGTTCAATCCGATCGAGTCGATAGAGATAATTGATCATCATACCTGCCGATTGCTGCAGGGCGGCCGTCGACGTATTGGCCAGCCAGTTGAGTCGCTGCATGCGAGCGCCATTGGTCAGGTGGAAATGGGCTACCGGATCGAGGGCGCGTTTGCCATCTGGCTTCTTCGCGTTCAATAAGTAGCGGGCACACAAACTGCGTAGGGCAGGGGCCATCGCCTTGGTATAAGACTCGTTACGTGCCCACTTGGGATCCCCGAGAATATTGCGCACAACTTCCTCGATGGGCAAAGGGTCGGCTAGGGTGCGTAGTGGTTTCAGGGCTTTGGGAGAGAGTGTCCGTAGTTCCTCTTCCAGATGATCCGTCAGCCAGCGGCTGAATCCAGGGATGGGGGATAAAGTGGCAAACTGTTTGAGGTTAGGAAGCTCTTTTTGCAACCGATCGACCACTTGCTTGATCAAGAAGTTCCCGAATCCGATGCCATCCAGTCCGCGTTGCGTGTTGGAGATGGAGTAGAAGATTGCCGTGTCCGCCGTTTCCGGATCCAACGCGACATGCTGGTTACTGAGCAATGTTTGGATGTTATCAGCCAGACCACTCACTAAAGCGACTTCAATGAAGATCAAGGGCTCATCTTGCATGCAGGGATGAAAAAAGGCGAAACAGCGGCGGTCACTTTCCAGCCGATTTTTGAGATCAATCCAACTGCGAACGGGATGGACGGCTTCGTATCGACCCACCTTTTCTAGCAAAGAGGCAGGCGAGTCCCACGTAATCTTTTCGAGCTGGAGAAAGCCAACATCAAACCACTCAGTCAGCAACTCCTTGATATCAACTTCGAGTGGTTTCAGGTCAGGGGCCGTCTTGCGCAGATCAAGAAGTTCCCGGCGCAATTCGACCAGAAAGCGGGCGCCAGACTGAAACATGTTGAATTGGCGTAACAAGCGTTTCCGAGCCGGTTCAAGGACTTTACGTAAGTGGGCTCGACCCGCAGAAACCGCGACAGGATCCTCTGCCGCCTGGAGCGTTTGGATCGCTGACTTCACTTCCTCGTCGTCGGAGCCAAACTCGTTTTGGAGCAGCCGCAGGAAGACGAGTTGATCTTCGGGGCCAAAAGCCAGATACTGTCGAGCCAACTTGCCGGCTCGCTGCCGCGCCGACACTTCACCTCCTTGGCCTTCCAGACAGGCTTGGATATGGGCCCGTAACGGTTCCGGCTGAGCTTTGGATGCGACTTTGCTGCCCGTGCTGCTACCCACCAGTTCATGCCAGACAGATCGGAATGATTGCCAGCGGGAAGGAGTAATTTCGGTGTCGTTTTCCTTATTCATCTCAACAGCCTCAACGAGAGCGACAGAAAGATGACTAAGAGCAGCAGGCTACCAAGCCAGATGAGTTGGCGGCGCATGGGAGAGGCATGGGGGAATTCATATCCACAAATCGGGCAACGGTTGTGATTGGCCTCAACCATCATCGCGCAGCCGGGACATTCGCGCTCGCCAAAGGACTTATGCGGGTTAATGTTCATCGATGAATCGGAATAATGTGTCGCCCGGCTTGGCGAGACCAAATTCATGTGCGATTCGTTCGAGGAAGGCGGGGTCGGATTCGAATCGTTCTTGCTTGAGTTGCAGCTCGCGAATGTTTTCCTGTTTGGCTTGGATCTCACGTCGAAGCTGTTCTTCGCGGCGATGATATTCTTGATCCAATTGGATCTGAGGGATGAATACCATGGCCAAACCTATCAGGAGCAATACACCCAAGGCAAACGAGACGATTCTGTAAATGGCATTCCACGTACTCATGATACTGCTGGGATTCGCCTACAGTTGATCGTGCAGGACACCCGCAAGCATCAGTATGGCAACAATCACGGCCAGTGCAATCCGATAATAACCGAACAAGGCCAAGCCGTGTTTCTTTAAATACCCCAGCAACCATTTCACAGAAAAGATTGCAGCAAATGTAGCCACAATGAATCCGATTGCAAAATTGGCAAAGCCGAATGCCTCAACAATCGTGGTTCCGTGCGTCAACGTGTCATACGCCGTAGCCGCCGTGAGAGTAATCACCCCAAGCAAGAAACTGAACACAACCGCAGATGTTAAATTCATCCCGATTAGCAAGCCTCCGAGAATGGTCACAAGGCTACGGCTCGTTCCGGGCCACATGGCAATGCATTGCATGAAACCAATGAAGAGCGCATGTTTCCAGGTCAAATCCTCGATCTCAAGACCCGGTTGGGAAGGTCGCCCGCGACCCCACCATGTCACAGCCAAGATGGCGACTCCACCCACAAACCAGGAAAAGACAATCGCCCAGAGGTTAAACAGGTATTCCTTGATTTGGGCGTGAAAGAGCAAGCCAATCACTGCGGCGGGGAGGAAGGCGATCAAGATGTTGATGCTCAATTTCAGCCCGTAGGAATCTTTGCCCAGCAGCCCCATGAACATGCGACGCATGTAAGGGAAGTAAAGAGTCAGCACGGCGAGAATCGCGCCGCCTTGGATGGCAATGGAGTAGGCATCTGCCGCTTCGTTGGTCTCCTCTGTTTGGCCAATTCCCATGGCCCGCTGCACCAGAATCAGATGCCCCGTGGAGCTGACTGGCAAATATTCGGTGACACCTTCGACGGCTCCCAGGACAAAGGCCTGCCACCACGTCATGTTGACTTCTTCGGCAGGAACAGTTTCGGCAGCCACAGCGACGGTGGCAGTTAGACAAAAGCAGAGTAGAATGGATTTCCATGGGGGCATGAGTGGGGCCTCAATTAGAATATTTTGAATTTGGGCAGGTCTTGAATATCGACCATGCCCACGAGCGTGCCCTGATCATTGACGATGATTAAGTCGTCAATTTGGTGTTCGCGGAAGTGGGCTACCACATCCACAGCCAGGGCATTTTGGTTCAAGGCAACCGGCTGGGGTGTCATCACTTCTGTAATGCGTTTCACAGGAAGATTGCCCCCGTCCGAAAGATGACGGCGTAGGTCGCCATCGGTAAAGATGCCGAGCACACGATGATCTTCATCGACAATGACGACCGACCCCGAACGAGCTTCCGTCATGGCAAAAAGCGCGTCCTGAACAAGCGCATTTTCCCGGACAAAAGCGACCCGGTGCCCAGTTCGCATGATGTCTTTGATCTTCAGCAATAAGGCGCGTCCAATCGCGCCGCCCGGATGCAGTTTGGCATAGTCATCCCGCGAGAAGCCTCGCGCTTCGAGGAGAACCATGGCCAGAGCATCCCCAACAGCCAGCGTGGCCGTAGTGCTGCTGGTCGGGGAAATGTTGAGCGGGCACGCCTCGCGCTGGACGCGGATGGAGATGACTGCGTCGCTGTTAGCCGCCAAGGGACTGTCTGGATCTCCGGTCAGCGCGATAATTTTTACGTTGGCCTGCCGGATCAGGGGCAGCAAGGTCACCAATTCATCGGATGCGCCGGTATAACTGAGCGAGAGAACCACATCTCCTTCGTTGAGGATCCCCAGATCCCCGTGCATGGCTTCCGCCGGATGCAGGACCACTGCGGGACTGCCTGTGCTGGTGAGGGTGGCTGCAATCTTTTGGCCAATATGCAAACTCTTGCCTACACCGGTGACCACGATCTTGTGTCCGTCGGACACGGCATGGAGCAGCAGGTCGAGGGCATGATTGAATCCCTCGTCGAGGCCGTTGCGGACGTTGGTAAGTTCGTCTACTTCAATATCGATGATGGCACGAGCGCGGGATACGTAGTCCAAGGGGGAACCTCCAGTCGAGAATGAGTTACTTCGCTCCATCATGGCGAGAGCCATGATGAGAGTCAGATTTATCGCCAGCATCGATATCGAGTGGGCTGTGCAGATGCTGTGTAGAGTCAGGTGTGGACATGACTTTGTAGACACACCACCCCAGCAATCCGGTCATGCCGCCAATCGCGAAAATCATTACAAATAGGCCCGCAGTGGTCATCAGGAAGGCTCCTTATCGGTTTGATACCAGCGTTGATTCGCACCTGCAATTACGAAAGAGAAAAACAGCAGCACCACGACGATAAATCCCAAGGCCATCAAGACGACAGGCGGCTCACCGGCCGGGGGATTCATAATCGCCTCCCACCGCCCCGGCAGGCTACGGCGGCACCACAGTGCGAACACGGTCAGCAAAAAGAGCGGAGAGATATAGCGAATCACAAACATGATCCCGCGTGGAACACAGATTTCCGCGCCGGCCGCCAGCTCCTCGTAGCCCTTCTTGGGGCCAAGCACCCAACCGAAGATGAGTGTTTGCACCGTGGCAAAGATGAAAATGAAGAAATTAGCCATCCAGAAGTCCACCGTGTCCAATGCCTGCAGACCGGCGCTGAAATAAACGATAAAGAACGTACCCGCAAACGTGATGAACCCAAGAATGGCCACCGATGGCTTGCGGGTAATGCCCAACCCCTCTTCCAGCAACGCAATCGACGGCTGCAACATGGAAAGCGAACTAGTGACTGCCGCGAGGAAGAGCAGGAAGAAGAACAAGAATCCGAAAAACGACCCTGCGGGCATTTGATTGAAGACATTGGGAAGGGTCACGAAGCCAAGGCTGAACGTCCCGATATTTTGGGGATCGGAAAGAAACATCGGGCCCAGAAAGATATAGGCTGCAGGCAAGGCGATCATACCGCCCAGAACGACTTCGCAAAACCCATTGCCCGAAACGGAGGTCAAGGAAGACAGCGCCACGTCATCGTCTTTGCGCAAGTAGCTGGCATACGTCAGAATCAGGCCAAATCCGACGGACAGACTAAAAAAGATCTGACCCGTGGCAGCCAACCAGACATCCGGATTGGCCAAGGTGTCCCAGATACTGCCATCTTGTTGGGCGGGGTTCCACATGAAGCCTAGACCCGCCCACAGGGTTTGATCCGGTGTTTCCGGAAGCGGCTGCAAGGTCAGAACTCGGACCAAGACAATCAACGCGCAAACCACCAGCAACGGCATGGCGATGGCACAGAACTTCTCAATTCCCCGACTCAGGCCGCGGTAGATCAAGAAAAAGTTAATGAAAAAGCAAATGCCAACAAATCCAAGGAATTGACCTTGGCCCGAGGTGAAGATCGCTCCGTGCTCGGTCATGCCCATCGAAGCAACAAAGAAGTCGCCCACCGCCGAAACATCGTCGCCAAATCCGGCCAGCGTGCCGGTTAAATAATGCCATGCATAATACAAGCAGAGGGCTTCGACTACGACGTAGTAGGTGTAGATCAATACCGGCATGACGGTACCCAGCATGCCGACATAGGCCCCTTTGGGGCGACGCAGGACACCTCCAAAAATGCCCGGCGCTGAATTGTATCCGCGATTGCCGCCGTGTCGGCCCAAGGCCCACTCGGACCAAGCCAAGGGGATCCCAACAATCAAGAAGGCGACCAGATAAGGAATCATGAACAAGCCGCCGCCATTCTGAGCGGCCTGGCCAGGAAATCGCAGGAAATTACCGAGTCCAACGGCGCTGCCGGTAACGGCTAGAATCACGCCAACGCGTGTGCTCCAACGTTCTCCAGATGGTGAATTACTCAATGGACCTCTCCGTAGTTAATCTGATTTTTCAGCCTGCCAGATACTACGGAGTTGAGGGAATCAGTGCAACCCGTAAGTCGAAATCAGGCTAAGCCTTCAACGGCTTTGATAAACGGATCCATCGGGGCGCTGACAACGCCCGCGCCGACTTGGCCGACTCCGGCATCTTTGTGGGCGACGCCGGTGTCGATGAACGGTACAATTCCTTTGCGCACAACTTGAACGGCGTCGATGCCGGTGGGTGTGCCGCGAAAATCCAAGGCAGGTATTTGAAAGACACCGTTTTCGCCTACGGCGATTTCATACATTTCCAGCGTGTAATTCATCGCATCACCTGCCGAGCCGCCAACGAATTGGACAATCGCTGGCGCCGCCGCAATCGCGAAGCCGCCCAAACCCGCTGTTTCGGTAATGGCGCTGTCACCAATGTCGGGATTGGCATCGTCTTTGGTATATCCGGCAAAGAACAAGGCATCCGGCACCAGCGCCGGACCCGTAAACCAGGCGTTGCCCGTCCCGGACAATTGAATCCCGAAGTCAGTCCCATTGCGGGCCATGCACACGAGCATGGAACTGCCCTCGACATTGCGTGCTGCATCGAGCGAGGCTTTGCAGGCGGGCATCGATAAATTCAGAAAGAAATGGTCATTGCCGTTGATAAAGTCGATCACGGAGGCGGCTGTTTCCAAGTCCGTCGCCGTTCGCACCAACCACGGAGTGATGGCACGCAGGAACAACGATGTGCCGGCTCGATTGCGGTTATGGACTTCGTCGCCCATGTGCAAGGCTTGGGCAATCAGATTTTTGAGATCGATGCCACCCGATGCCTGCAGCGCCTTTTGCAGAGCGGGATACATCACCTCTTCCATCCATTTCAGCCGTTTGACGACCTCGTCCGAGTACGCCCCGTAGCGGAGGACCTTGCCGAGTCCTTCGTTCTGCGTGCAGTAGGCGCGGTTGCCATCGGCTTGATTCTCGACAATAAAGACCGGCATGGACGCAGACACGACGCCTGCCATCGGGCCCACGGTCGCATGCTCGTGGCAAGGCGCAAAGCGATAGGCGCCACTCGCCAATTGCTCTTCCGCCGCTTCAGGCGTGTCGGCCAGTCCTTCATAAAGGACGGCGCCAATCATGGCCCCACGCATGGGACCGCACATGTGATCCCACGTGATCGGCGGCCCCGCGTGCAGAAACAAATTCTTGGCCATGCCGGGAATGGTGTCGAGCGCCACGCCCATTCCCGTCAATACAGGCTTGGCGCGTTGCAATCGCTGCAACGCCTCTTGATTGGCTTCGTTGCGCGCTGTTTCGGTTTCCATGAGCTTGCGCAACGTCGCGGCCGCGATCGGTGCCGGCGGTCGCCATTGCACATGCTGACTCACGCCACCACTGGCACGGATATTGGCATCAAATTCTTCGATGCCGACGTTGATGACACGAACAGGTTTAGACAATAAGTCAGTCATTGTTGCTCCTCGATCAGTTGCCCCGCCCACTGGACGGCGATGGCGTTGGATTCTGCCCAGATTCCCCCGGCATCGCGTAGGCGTTGGACGGTGGCATTGCGCTGCTGAGGATCGGCATCGGTGCCGCAGACATGAAAAACGATCGGCGGCGGATTATCTAAGGCCCGAACCTCTTCGAGGACAGGCTGCAATTCTGTCGCAGGATTCATGTTGGAACCAAAGCCCAACACAACATCAATTAAAATGACGGCTGTCTCTGGATCTTGAGCTTCTTGCACGATGCGCTTGTTACGCAGTGAGTAGTCAATCATGGGATGCGGCCGCCCCGCCGTAAATTCATCGCCGCCCATGTCGATGATCGTGTGTCCCGCACTGTGATCGGGATCCTCCAGCTCGCCGGTGACGTTGGTGCAAATGTCTCCCAGAACCGGCTTCAGCAAGTGAACAGCTTCCTGCGAAAACGTGCCGCCACAAAACAGCCCGCGCACATAGCGTCCACCCTCGCGCCGCTGGATGGAGTCGGGCAGGGGAGGGCAGGCAAGCTCTGCATCGCTCAAGGCCTTTCCCTCAGCCAGGGCCACAGCTCGCCGAGCCGCCTCTTCGAGGGTCTGCGCCGGAATCGCTCCAGACTTCGCTACCACTTCGGGATCGGCCCCAATGAAAATCGCGACGGCGGGTTTGCCTAGATTTGCAACCGCTTTTCCAATCCGTTCCAGCACATCCGCATCGGGTGTCTTCGAAACCAGCACAACCACTTGCGTGTCAGGATCCTCTTTGAGCGCTGTAAGTGCAGACAAAAAGGTGAGACCGCCCACGTCCGATTTGATGTCGCGTCCGCCGGTCCCAATCGCGTGGGAAACGCCGCTGCCGAGATTATGAATGAACGATGAGACTTCCTGCAAGCCGGTGCCCGAGGCCGCAACAATGCCGATGGGGCCGCGTCGGACTACATTAGCAAAGGCGAGGGGGATGC
>SLBD01000021.1 GCA_007126515.1 Kiritimatiellia bacterium | reverse complement strand
TTGACCTTCCCACTCCAATTGCGGGTGGCCCTCTCCCGTGATATTTAATCGGTGAATCGGACGCCAATCAGGGGCGTCAGGAATCAGCAGCAGATCCCGTTTTCTCTCGGCAACAATGCCGCCCGCCGCGCCGGGCTCCATTCTCACCCACGCAGTCATCGCAAAACGGTGAGTTCTTCTTCCAGACAAATACGGGACTCCACCGAACGAGGCCATCGTAGATCGATCATAGGCCAATCCGTCCTCTCGAGATTCCGTATCCCGCCCAACATAGGATGGCCCCCCCTGGAAGCTGGACTCTAGCAAGGCTGCTGAGAAAAGCAGGATGCTTTGGAAGGATTCCGCAATTTCACTTGCCACTCGAGGCCGACTCCAAATACGAGTCTCCTGCAGGTGACCGGTAAATTCTTCGTCTCCCAGTATGACGCGACCCGCGTTTCCGACAAATGGATGAGACCCAATCGCGGTGGTTACCTGAACTTCAGCACCATCCAGATATAAGGTGAATCGATTTTCATGGAAGGTAGCCGCTAAGTGGCGCCAGGCAGCAGGATTCGGATTCGCGGCATCCGTCATTTCTATCGAAACATTGTGGGTCAAAGTGACAAATTCGTTTCCTGAATCGCTGCGCTGGAAGCGAGCGTAGGGATAAAGTTCGCCGTCGTCTTCCACTAGCCCCAACTCAAACGTTATGCGGGAATTTTCTCCCTTGGTCTCTCGGCGGACTAGCGAAATTTCAGCACCCGCCGCCAAGGGAACAGTCGGCTCAACTGGGCGAACCCAAGTTTCGACAGTCCAATTGGTCAAGGCATAGAGGTGAGTTTCCTCGTTGTCCACAAGCTCATCCACCAGCACGTCGCCGGGGCGGGAAGCATCGAACGAGAGATACTGATAGCGGAGCGGGATCTCCGAACGCAGAGTCGACCAATTCGATGTATTCTCCTCTTGATCGGGAATGCCATCGTCGTCGCTATCCAGGCTCAACGGCGGCCACTCGGCATCGACAACGATGCTACTGAACGGAGCTGCCGGCTGCACCTCTGCGGCATGCAACCACGTCCGCGACACGTTGTCGGGCTCGAGGACGGGCCCGCTCATCCAGTCATGCGGACGACGACTGTTATGAGCAAACTGTCCTCGGGTATTGAAGTTGAATAACCGAATCGGGGCCCGAACCGCATCCGGTCCGTCTGACGTAAATTCTGGATGCAGTACACCGCGATTGTTTTGGATCTCCAGGCTGGTTCGAGCATACGCCCAAACACGCACGGCATCAATGCGGCCAACAAAACCATCTTCAACGCCTGCTCCAGTCAAATCACCGCCACCAATTGTCGTTGCAAATGAGCCCTTCCCACCTGCAGGTGGGCGCTGGGCCGGCCGCTCAAAGTTGACGCGCTTGCCGTTAACAAAGAGGCGGAGTTGCTGCCCCACAGAATCATACACGCCCGCCAAGTGAGTCCACTGCTGGCTTTGAACCGGCCGAATTCCTTCAACGCGAACAGACACCTGGTTCTCCCCTTGTCGGTACGTGTAAGTCACATAAGGCACATTGTTCTCAAGCCCCAGCTCATAATCAATCCAGCGCACACCCAAACCCGCAAAAAGTTCGGCTCTGCGCAATACGATACCAGTGACATCCTCCCCTTCGGGCCACACCCACGCCTCCACAGTCCAATCGGCGTGCGGCTCGAGATCAGACTCGGTGCGCACGATCAGTCGTTGATCACCGTCAAATTCAGCTGCGCCATACTGCTCGGGATCATGTGGGTCGCCAGGATCAGTACCGTCATTGAATTCTTGGATATCGGAGATGCCATCATCATCCGTGTCGCTCAACATGGGATGGAGACCCAGCTGTTGATTTTGGAGATTGGTCATACCATCTCCATTGGCATCCTCTAACGCATCAGAAGTGCCATTGCCACTGGTATCTGCCATATGCGGATTGGTTCCGGCCAGATACTCATACAAGTTAATGAGTCCATCACCGTCTGGATCTTCGTTTGCGATGGATGGACCACTCGGGTCATACCCATAGGCGATATACCACCAATCTGGAATGCCATCATTATTTGAATCGGCATTGGACAGATAGAATTCATCCGTACTGAATCCGGCATTTCCGACAAAACGGCCGGCATGCATCCAGTTGTTTTCCCAATCTTGAGAAACAGTAAAGTCTTCCACTGAACGGCCGCCATCAAAAATGCTGCCACCATCATTAAAGCTAAAGTAGGCATGAACGATGCCCACGCCAGTGACGGCATTATAGGCATTCAAACGACCAGCCGTCACCAAACGATCCTCGGCTCCATCCATGGGATCAACGCTGCTCAAGATTGCATCCCGGACCATGTGGTAGCTGAGATTCGGGTTCACGGACAGAATCAGCGCAGCCGCTCCTGCCACATGAGGCGCAGCCATGGAGGTTCCATCAAATGTGGAATACGTATTGCCCGGAGTTGTACTCAAAATCGAGGCCCCCGGTGCAGCCAGATCCACTGTGTTACGGCCATAATTACTCCACGGAGTCAGATTGCCGCGTCGATCATGCGCTGCCACGTTAATGATATTATCGAGGTCATAGTCGCCGGGCCCAACAGGCCACTCATCCGCATTCAAGCCCCAATTCCCCGCAGCCGCAATGAAGAGATGATCTGAATTTCTCGCCATGGCGATGGCATCGTACATGGCTTGGGAAAAACCAAGGAAGCCCCAACTATTATTGCTGATTCGAGCTCCATTCATCCAAGCATATTCGAGGGCTTCAATGCCTGCGGCTATGGTTCCCCAACCCATATCCGAAAACATCTTTAACGCCATCAACTGAACATCCCAAGCTACACCTGTGATGCCAAGGGCATTGTTACCCACCGCGCCAATCGTGCCTGCCACATGCGTACCATGGCCGCCAACGTCCATCGGGTCACTATTCCTGTCCGCAAAATCGTACCCATGGTAATCATCAATATAACCGGTTCCTGAATCATCTTGCCCCGAGCCGGGTACTTCACCAGGATTCACCCACATATTGCCGGCGATATCGGCATGCGTGTAGTCAATGCCTGTATCAATCACTGCAACTTGCACATTGCGAGATCCCGTCGTTCGCTGCCATGCGCGCACCGCATCGATATCTGCGCCAACGACGCCACCCGATTGGCCCGTGTTTCGCAGCCCCCACAGTTGATCAAACATGGGATCATTAGGGATGGCCTGCGTTTGAACGCGGAAATTGGGTTCAGCATAAAGGACATTCGGATTCGAGCGAACCTCTTGAATTTTTTGAGTGATACTGACGCCATCCGCAATATTCATCAAATGAACTGGAGCGATTCTGAATGACTTTGCGACATCGAGGCCCATGGTGTTGGCCAATCCGCCGACTTGGGTCGGGCGAATATCGGCTACAAACCGAACGAGTAACTGATCGGGATGATGCTCATAGGAAAGAGCTTCATTCACGGACAGCTGTCGGATTGTTGTATCTGGAACGCGACGGGCTCCCATCACTGACTGCTGGATCAGCATTTGTTGCCGGGCTGCCTGCCGAATGCGTTCCTCATTCAACGCACCACCGACGATCATCACCTCATCTAAATACCCGACAAATGGATCTTGGACGATTCCAGCAATGCGCTCGCCACCACCGATGGTCAGCGTACCGGCATAGCGGCGACCTTCATTGATCCCCAAGCCCCAGACAGGAAATGCATCGCGCCGATAGGCCGCCAGTTCGCCGTTCACGTAAAGGCTCAGCGTGGCGGTGTCAGGATCATACGATCCGGCTAGATGACTCCATTCGTCAACAGGCACTTGAATCGATACCAACTGCCCACCCACAATTTCTTCGGCATCCTCGCCACTGACGCGACGCACAACAGGATTGGCTGTGCCTGCCTCAAATCCCGAGAACAACACGTAAGGGATGAATGTATCATTGACCCGACGGATTCCCAACTCATAGTTGATGGCATTGGCCCCCACCGCCGTATTGCGGACCGACCGACGAATCACTACTGCATCTTCGTCGTCCATCCAATCATCTGAAAGCTCTGGACGAACTTGCGCATGAATTGTCCATGACACCAATTCATGGCGACGCTGATCTTCCACAATCATATGACCGTTACCACCGAAGTAGCCAGACAACTGCTTGGGCGGATCCAGAGAGTTGATCGGATCTGAAACAGGTCCACGAGGTTTGCCAGGATCGTGTTCAGGAACGCTGAGAATGTGTCGAGGATGAACGGTTGGGGTCCAGCCATCGGCCAATCTCAGTCCTGTGACTTCTTCCCAGTCCGTCAGACCATCATCATCGGTATCGACCATATCAACGCGAGTTCCAGATATATTCTGCTCATACAGATTGCTTAAGCCATCTCCATCGGAGTCGCGATCTCCATCCCAAACACCATCATCAAAGGTCGATGCCTTTGTTGGATCCAAGCCAGCCCGAAACTCTGTAATATTCCACAGACCATCTCCATCAGGATCGCCAAACGCGCCATTATCGCCAGTGGGATCAAACGGGTCTAATCCGTAGCGAATTTCCCACCAGTCAGGCAAGCCATCCCCATCGGAGTCGCGTTCTAAACCAATCGCGCCCAACGAACTCGTGGAAAAGAATTCAACTCCCCCCGAAATCCGTGCCGCTTTGTCCCATTGCTGCATCCAATTTTGCGGAGCCGTGAAATCCTCAACCGGCGGTAAGAAACCCCAACGTTGCCACACAGCGCCATTGGAGCGGTAGGCCACCCCTTCGCTAAGCACATAAATGTATAATAGACCGCCGTCCGTCGTGCCGTCAGCAATAGGAATCTCAACGGAATTGATATCGTCCCAATCATAAATAATATTATTCTCGCGATCCAAAAATCGGTCGCCATCATTAACAGTCTCATCGTCCCAATCCATTCCATTCCAACGCCAGAAGGCAGGAGTAGCGGACTCAAAGTAGATGTCGCCTACACTGGCCTGTGATGGCAACGCATTGGTATCTGCGACAATGTCCTCTACCGCCCATCGAGCATCGGCCAGCCACTCAAAAGAGGCTCCCCAACGCTTCCAGCCGAGGACGTCGTCATATCGATAGAATTCATTTCGCGCAATCCACCACGCAAAGGCACCATCAATCGCAGGTCCTTCTGTGCCTTCTTCCAAGGTGCCCCCAGCAGCTGATCCATCAAAGAGCAAGGTCGGCGCATTCACATAGACAAAATCAGCACCCCCAATTTGGCGGATCGCATCGGCGCCGTCCCACCATGTGTCACCATCCACTGGATCCGCTGGTGGCGCAGTATATTCACCTGCGATCACTGACTTTGTGTTCATGGTCAACCAGACGAGCAACATGCTCATCACCGGGCCAAAAGTGATCCAGGCAGTCACCCATGAAGAGATCAGCTCGGATGACCTGGGCGGCGCGCTGGTGCACACCACCCGCAGCGGCGTGGCGCACTTCACTGCAGAAGATGACGAAGGTACGCTGGCATTGGTACGCTGGCTGCTCTCCTTCCTGCCGTCTAACAACCTTGATTCACCTCCCCAAATGAACAGCAACGACGATCCCAAGCGTAAAACAACAGAGATTGACACCTTGCTGCCCGATTCAGCGGATGATCCTTATGATATCCACCGGGTGATCGAAACGATCTGTGATGAGGGTGAGTTCCTGGAGGTCATGCCTGAATTCGCCAAGAACATCGTGATCGGCTTCTGCAGGCTGGATGGCAATGTGGTTGGCGTGGTAGCCAACCAGCCAGATCACCTGGCAGGTGTGCTGGATATCGACACCGGAGACAAGGGTGCTCGCTTTATCCGCTTTTGTAATGCCTTCCATATTCCCTTGCTGACGCTGGTCGACACACCGGGTTTTCTGCCCGGGGTTGCCCAGGAGCACGGCGGGATCATCCGGCACGGCGCTAAAATGATCTATGCCTATGCAGAGGCTACCGTACCCAAGGTGTCATTGATCCTGCGCAAAGCTTACGGCGGGGCATATATCGTGATGAGTTCCAAGCACCTGCGCGGGGATATCAACCTGGCCCTCCCGGGAGCGGAGATCGCGGTGATGGGGCCGGAAGGCGCGGTTGAGATCGTATTCAAAAATGAGATAACGGGAGCTGATGATCCTGGCGGAGAAAAAGCCCGGTTGGTTGCACAGTACCGGGATGAGCTGGCCAACCCCTATGA
>SLBD01000071.1 GCA_007126515.1 Kiritimatiellia bacterium | reverse complement strand
TCGGAATCAACGTCTTCCAATTGTCGCCGCGCTCAATGATATGCTGCTCGAAAAAGGAGCGGATATCTGCCCCCGACCAGCCGGACGCATAGAAAGCCGCAATGATCGACCCCATACTTGTACCCGCCAGTGCTGTCGGCTTGACGCCACAGTCATCCATGGTTTCCAAAGCCGAAATGTGCGCTAAGCCCCGCACTCCGCCCCCACCCAATGCACAACCTATTTTCATGTTTTTCCTTTGTTGAAATGTGTTGCCGTCATTGTCCGCCGTTGCACACGAATTTTCAATCTCGTTCACGTGCGTTTGGAGTCATTAGCCAATCTGTACACGAACTGTTTAGAGCATTTTAAGTAATGTCGTAGCCGCCGACGTCTGCTTAATTCACAGAGTCATTTCGAGCGAAGTCGAGAAATCTCCGTTCTTGTCAGCAAAATCGAGATCCCTCGACAAGCTCGGGATGACAATTGGCGGAAAACTGCGGCTATAGTTTTATCTAAATGCTCTAAGGCGTTTCGGGCCAGGCGTGTTTGGGATATTTGCGCTTCAGTTCCTGGCGGATGCGGGGATAATGATTCTGCCAAAACCCGGGCAAGTCCTGAGTGATCTGGACAGGACGCTGGTTGGGGGCAAGAATATGAATCAAGGGTTGAATACGTCCGCACGCGATGGGTCGCAATGACTGCACACCAAATAATTCCTGAATGCGGGCAGTCAAAAACGGCGGGCTACTTTCAACATAGGTCAGTCGAAAGGCGCGCTTGCCGCCAATATCCAATCGCTCCGGGGCTTCCTGATTGACGAATTGCTGTTGGGCGGAAGAAAGGTACGACCGCAACACGGGCCAGACATTCTGATTGCGGACCTCTTTGGCACTGAAACAGCCGAGGCAAAGCTGCTCTAACAGCAGACGTCGTTCCGCATCGCCAATCGGACTGATCTCAGCATCGGGACACCATTCTGCCAAGTTATTGACACGCAAAATCCATTGATCGACTTGCGCATCCCACTTGTTCAACTTTATGGTCCCCTGCTCCACTTCCGTTGCCAATATGCGGGCGGCGGCATCTTCCTGCGGAGTTCCCGCTGGCTTGGCATGCAAAGTCAAATCGTGATAGACGCGTCGCTCCTCCTGCACCACCCGCTTGGTCTTGGCGTCGTAAAAGGAATCACACACAGTCCGAACCGCATCCGGGAACAACTCGCTCAACCATTCTTCCTGAATCGCTGTTGCCGCCGACAACTGTACAGTGCCGGTGCCGCCAGCTTGAATCTCATCAATCTCGGCGGCGACAAACAATGGCGAGTCGACGACACTTTGACGTGCCAGCACGCCACTGCGGCCATGGACGATTTGGCAGTTCCGCGTGCTGCGATCGCGGCGCAATGCCACTTGATCAGCAAAGGCCGCCAGCAAACAGCGACAAACGGCTTCGTCATCGGCGGCGCGATCCAGCACGGTCAGGCCTTGTCGCTTGGCCAATCGCACAAAGGAGTCATAGACTTTCTCGACCTGCCGGGCGGATTGGGCGTGGATGCCCATGGACTGACAGCGTCGCACATCGTAGCGGTGACCGGCTGCAAATTGCCACGCCCGCATCAAAATAAAGAAGTCGGATGGGGCTGAGTCGCCCAGCATGTCGGTCTGCTTGCCGCGGGTATCCTTACCCGTCTTGCGAATCATGATCGAGCGACCTTGGGTCAAAGCGGCAATCAAAGCCGCTTGTCTGACGCACCGGTATTCCTCGGCGGTGATCAATAGTCGGGCATAGCGGGGATGCACAGGGAACAAACTCATCTGTCTTCCCAGTTCCGTGATCTCGCCAGTTGCTTCCGAAACCGCGCCCAAATCTTCGAGTAAACGTTCAGCTTGATCGACGATGTTGGGCTCGGGGGCCTCAAACCATGGAAAACCATGGATGTCTGTGATGCCAGCGGCCTTCATACTGAGGACGGCTTCGGACAAATCCAAGCGCCGAATCTCGGGGACTTCGTGCAAGGCTCGTTCCGGATGTTCGCGTTCGGTCCAGAGGCGAAAGCAAATTCCCGGAGCCGTGCGCCCAGCCCGCCCTGCCCGTTGATCGGCGGAGGCGCGACTGATTTTTTCGATCCACAGGGTATTAATGGAACGATGCGGATCAAAGCGCGGCATGCGGGCCAAGCCGCTATCAACGACCACGCGCACACCGTCAATGGTCAAGGATGTTTCGGCAACATTGGTGGAGACAATGATTTTGCGTTGGTCATAACCGTCAACGGCTGCATCTTGTTCGGCAGGAGGTAGCTCGCCATGCAATGGCAAGATCAGACAGCCGCTGCAGGCCGATTGATGTCGCAGCGCCTGAATGGTACGGTGAATCTCGTAGGCCCCGGGCATGAAAACAAGGACATCCCCATCCACACCGCGCTGAATCAGTTTGGCCACTGCCTCAGCCGCCGCTTCCGAGATATCGTCACGGCGCGGATTCAAGGTGCGGTCGCGGTATTCAATGTCGACCGGATACGCCCGTCCCGCTGACGTGAGTGTGGCACACTCGCCTAAATAGGTTTGTAAGGGCCCGACATCCAGTGTGGCCGACATGACAATCAGCAACAGGTCCGGGCGCAAGGTTTGCTGCAAATGGATGGCGCGGGCTAAGGTAATGTCGCCATAGAGATGGCGCTCATGAAATTCGTCAAAGATGATCGCGTCGACTTCCCGCAGTTCCGGGTCACTGATGAGTTGGCGCAGGAGGATGCCTTCGGTTTCGTACTTGATGCGGGTATGGTCGTTGGAGACATCTTCAAAGCGGATCTGGTAGCCAACCTCTTCTCCAAGGCGAACATCACGCTCCCTGGCCACGCGGGCCGCCAGCAACCGGGTGGCCAACCGGCGCGGCTGCAACACGACCACGCGCCCGTCGCGGAGCAAACCATCATCGAGCAAATACTGGGGGATTTGCGTCGATTTACCCGAGCCGGTGGGCGCTTGGATGATGATGCGTCGGTGAGCACTGCAGGCTGCGACCAGATCGTGTCGCAGCTCCAGAATGGGCAAGGACGGGTTCACCCGAGCCGGTCAATGACGGCATCCGCGAAGGCGTCGGTGCCGAGTTCGCCGCCTAAATCACGCGTCTTGCAACCATCTTCTAATGTCTGATCGTAAGCCGTTCGAATTCGCGTGGCAACGGCTCGGGCCCCTTCATCACCATGTTGATCGGCGATGTAGTTCAACATCATCACCGCTGACATCAGCAAGGCCAGCGGATTAGCGACATTCTTGCCGGCAATATCCGGAGCCGATCCATGCACGGCTTCGAACACCGCATGTTCATCCCCAATATTTGCACCGGGAACCACACCCAGCCCACCGATCAAGCCCGCGCATAGATCGCTAACGACATCACCATACAAGTTTTCCAGCAACAACATATCGAATTGGGACGGATCCTGCACAAGCCGCATGCACCCCGCATCGATAATCGTTTCCTGATAGGCGATGTTGGGATATTCCTGCTTATGGATTTGCTGCGCACACCGAATAAACAATCCATCGGTCAACTTCATGATGTTGGCCTTGTGCATCACCGTGATCTTGTTGCGCTGCCGATGGGTGGCATAGCGGAAGGCCCAACGAGCAATACGTGTACACGCAACTTCTGAGGCCACTTTCATGCTCATGACCACACCTGGCGTGACTTCGTTTTCGACACCACTATACAAGCCTTCGGTATTTTCGCGGATAATCACCAGATCGACATTTTCAAAGCGCGTCTTTACGCCTGGCATGGATCGCACGGGGCGAACGGCTGCGTACAAGTTCAATTTCTTCCGCAATTGCACATTGACAGAGGAAAAACCCTTTCCGACCGGTGTGGTACAAGGGCCCTTTAAGGCCACGCCATAGTGCTGAATGGCATCCAACGTCTCCTGCGGCATGACATCCGCTCCGCTTGCCAGGGCCGTCAACCCGGCTTGATGCTCGATCCACTCAATAGATGCTCCGGCCTTCTCCAAAATTCTCTGCACAGCCTGGGTGACCTCTGGCCCGATGCCATCACCCGGAATGACTACAATATCTCTCGTCTTCATGTTTTCCCCTTCCTATCCTCTGAATCAATTAAAATTGCCACTCTGAAGGCGATTGCCCTCAAATCAAACTTTTCAACGAAGCTTGCGACAAAGACATTTCTATTCACATTCGCCAAAAATACTGCAAACAGGCCTGGATCATGCCCCACGTATTCAGATTTGTCGACGGTCGAATCGAATGCAAATTCAGTATTGCGCCAAGTCAAAGAATCCGTATTATACCGCCTTGCAGTACCCGTAGCTCAACTGGATAGAGCACCTGACTACGGATCAGGAGGTTGAAGGTTCGAATCCTTCCGGGTACGCCACTTCTGTCTCCCCTTCTGTACAAATACCCCGAAGTCGGCGGGAAGGCCTCGGAGACTCAACTATTCCCGCCCTACAAAACACGGGGCAACTAACGACTCCGGCTATCTACGTCTTACGACAAGGGCGTCGCATCTCCCGGCAAGTCGACGATTCGTGTCTCGGGTTGCGGTCCCGCAGGATCTGGGTCCGGGTAGTCCAGCGTGAAATGCAATCCGCGACTTTCCCGTCGCATTTCAGCCGCGCGGATGACTAATTCTGCGACTGCGGCCAGATTCCGCAGCTCTAATACATCTGCGGTGATTATGTAATCCAAGTAGTATTGGCGGATTTCGCGGCGGACATTCCGAATCCGACGCTTGGCTCTTTCCAGTCGCTTATTCGTGCGGACAATACCGACATAATCCCACATACACGTGCGAACTTCGTTCCAGTTGTGCTCAACGACAACCGCCTCGTCGCTGGGCACAGCATCACCAGCTCGCCAGTCCGGAATTGAAATCGAATCTGGATCGGAACCGGGCTGGGAGAGGATCGATTCACTGGCCAGCTTGGCAGATACCAAGGCTTCAAGTAGCGAGTTACTGGCCAGACGATTGGCGCCATGCATGCCTGTGCATGCGGTTTCACCGCAGACATATAGCCCTGACATGCTGGTTTCCCCATTGATCCCTGCTTCCACACCTCCACAAAAATAGTGAGCTGCTGGAACCACAGGAATCGGATCTGTTGCCATGTCGATTCCCAAGCTGAGGCAGGTGGAATAGATGTTCGGGAATCGCTGAGTCAGGAATTCCTTGCCACGATGTGTAATATCTAAATAGACACAGCGATCGCCCCGCCGCTTGACCTCTTGGTCAATGGCACGCGCCACGATATCACGGGGCGCCAATTCGCCACGCTCGTCATAGCGCGACATAAAAGCCTCTCCGGATTTACTGATCAGCCGTGCCCCTTCCCCCCGCACGGCTTCGCTAATCAGAAAAGATTTGGCTTGGGGATGGTATAAGCAGGTCGGATGGAATTGGACAAATTCCATGTTCTTGATGGCAATTCCGGCCCGCCACGCCATGGCAATACCGTCTCCCGTAGCGAGGTCAGGATTGCTTGTGTAAAGATAGACTTTACCGGCTCCTCCGGTAGCTAAGATGGTATTGGCAGCGCGGACAGCAAACACCTCGTCAGATACGCGATTCAAAAAATAACAACCCACACATCGATTCGGACCGCTCAGCCCTAACCAACCCGTGGTGACCAAATCAATGGCCATAGTATCGGTCAGGACCTTGATTCGAGGGTGTTCTGAAACTCGTTTGACGAGGGTTTTAATGACTTCGTGACCTGTGATGTCACCTGCATGTAAAATGCGTCGTGCTGAATGTCCCGCTTCTTGACCTAAATCATAGAGATCCGAATCGGTCTTACGGGAAAAGCGCACACCAAACGCTTCCAAATCAAGTATGGCTTCGCGCGATCTCTCAATGACTCCGCGCACAGCCATTTCATTGGACACACCTCCGCCCGTTGCCAGGGTGTCGGCGACATGCGCATCCACCGAATCAGCCGAATCAATCACGCAGGCGATTCCTCCCTGAGCCCAATCGCTGTTGCTATCAGGCAAGCCTCGCTTCGTCGCCAGCACCACTCGATCCGTTTGCGCCAGACGCAAGGCAGCGACCAATCCGGCCAAACCGCTTCCCACAACTACGTGCTGCGCATCCAATGTCTGCATGATACTCTTCTGCTTCCTCCTTGATCATTCATGCTTCGTATCCGATCAAGCGCAAGCGGTGGCAACGCGGCCCGCCACAATGCGCTTGATTCGCAATTGTTACTATCCTATCTTTTTACTCTTCTGTAAATTACTGAGATGCATAGTTTTCTCTTCTGACACAGATGATCCTGCACACAGACGTTATTCTCAAGTGAATGTTTTTCTCATAGAGCCCTCGGATGATGCGGCCACGTTACCCACTACAGGTATCGCTGCTGAGAATCTTGAGCCGTTTTCGCCACCTTGGAATCTGAGCTGTTTACAGGCGTTTCTTCACAAACACACGCGCCATATCTGTCATTTTATGGATGCTCGGCTGATGGAGGATGTGGAGCAAGCACTTGTGAAACGGATCAGTGTTATTGAGCCACCGCGAATTGTGGTGGTCAATGCGCCGCTACGCGGTCTCGGAAATGTGGTGGCCATTCTCGATATCGTTAAACGCCATTTTCCGGCGATCCGCACGGTGTTGTGCGGGGAGTTTCCTTCGTCGTTCCCAGAGCAAATTTCCGTCATGCCCCGGGTTGACTTTGCGCTTTCGGGTGATGCTGAACCGATTCTCAGGAATTTGTTGGATTATATCGATATTCCCCAACGTCTCCGGCGCACACCCGGACTCTATGGTGCCGGGGCAGAGCCGACGCGGCCGTACTGGTTACCTCGATTACACGGATTGCCGTCGCCGGATTGGAATCAATCTTTTTGGACCGACTATAAGACAGGAATAGGACATGGCACGTACCGAGCGTCGATACGATTGAGTCGGGGGCATAGCGGGACACGGGAGGATCGAGCATTCGGCGAGGTTGGGCAGCCTTTGCGCATGTACCCGCTGGAAGCAATGAGCCAATTTCTGGTTCGCACGGCGCAGACACCGATTCGCGAGGTGCTGTTAACCGATCCTCCCGGCTTTTGGAACGAGGCTGTACTTGCCGATTGGATATATCAATTGCTGCGCACGCGCAATTCGCAGCCGTGGGGCCTGACGATGTTTCCGCATTCTCATCATGACAGCTTGATCGCAGATCTACGAGAAACACAATGTCGGCGCGTTGACATCCTCTTCCCTTCTTGCGATCGCGAGATCTTGGAGCGGTATAACGTACGTATAGACTGGCGAGGCTTGCAGGAAACAATTGAATCTATGCAAGACTGCGGGATTCAGGTCAACCCTCGCTTCTGGGTTGGCAGTCCAGAAGAGCCGCGGAGAGAAGGACAACGCATCGCTCAGGTTATTCGCCGCTTGCGCTTGCATGAATATCGCGTTGAGCCTTTCCCGTATATAATTGATTCAGCCTTTTACAGAGAACATCAGGCCGATCATCCCCAAACAGCAACGCTACAGGATTGGCTGGACTGGGCGCGATCGCCCTGGAACAAAGAACGACCGATTCAGCTGTGGGAAGCAGAAGACGGGCTTGAACGGATCAAAGACTCGATTCGAGCACTACAAAAGGACCTCCACAAGAGTCCCTATATCTTGTGGACGCGCTTTCAGCGCACCGTACTGAATCAGAATTGGGTAATGGCTGCTGAAGACAGGGCCTTGCACTGGCTGCAGGCCCTGAAACGCGCGAAGTAGAAAGGGAACTATCTGTCCGCAACGCGCTCTTCGTTCAACGCTATACTGACCAGGATACCGACCATCGCCATCGTCATCACGATACTGGAACCACCATAGCTGATCAGTGGCAGTGCCAGGCCTTTCGTTGGAACGACACCCACGACAACGGCAATGTTGAATGCAGCCTGAAAGGTAATCATCAGCGTGATCCCAAGCGCCAAAAGCCGGGCGGCAACATCCTGAGTCAACATGGCCACACGCATGCCTGCTGCAAAGAAAACGACATAAGCCAAAACCACGCCGACCGAGGCCGCGATTCCCAGTTCTTCGCCAATAATCGCAAAGATGAAGTCCGTATGCGATTCGGGGAGATACAATCGCTTTTGGATGCTGCCGCCCAGCCCCACACCTCGGCCACCCCCGATCACAAACGCATAGATGGCGTTCAGCAATTGATAGGCCTCGTCTTCAGCATACTTTTCCGGATTCAGAAAGGCTGTCAAACGGCGCATCCGCACGGGATCATGAAGGACGGCCAGAATAAAGGCCGACAAGCCAAGGATGGCCGTCACCACCAAATGACTAATGCGAGTACCGCCCGCAAACATGATGATCATGCCGACAGCCATGATCAGAAATGTGGTCCCGAAATCCGGCGAGATAAAAATCAAACCGACCGGAATGCCCATAATAAACAAGGGTACAAGCAGTCCGCGCAAAAGTTCATCTGCCCTTCTTTGATTGCGGGAAAAATACCAGGCCACTGAGGCGATGATGGCCAATTTCGCGAATTCGGACGGCTGAAAATTAATGGGCCCGATTCGAACCCAACGATTACTGCCACCAATCCGCATCCCGATCCCGGGCACAAGTGCGAGAACCAGTAAAATCACCGAAACACCAAGCATCGGAATGGCCAACTGATTCCAAATCTGAGCATCGACTCGACTGATCACATAACCAACGATCAATGCCACAGCCAGCCAAAGGGCTTGGCGTTTGACAAAGAACATGGGGTCGCCAACTGTGCGGACGGCATGATCCGCACTTGTACTCGTCAGCATAATCAGTCCAAATGCAGCAAGGATCAGCGACACGCCTACCAACACACTTGCCGTGCGCCACATTCGTTCTTCCTTCGATTGTAGCTAGAATTGGGAAATCCAGCCAATGGCTGGCATCCACTTAGAAGCCGGGGATTTCCAACGTCTGCCCCGGCCTCAACGATGCACCCGGTTCCAACTCGTTCAGGGTCAGGATATCTTCCTCAAATACACCGAAGTCGCGCGCTAAGCCCGAAACAGTGTCATTAGCCCGAACCGTATAAACGAATGGCTCTAGACCCGCAGTCGGGCGAGCGGGCGCGGCTGGTTCTGGAATGGTTACTTCCGGGACCTCAACGGGCGCGGGCGCGGGTTGCGGCGCTGGTGTAGGTGTTGAACGTGGCTCGCGAGCAGCCGGCGCGGCCGGTACAGCAGGAGCGGCAGCGCCGCCCGGAATAATCAGCGTCTGCCCCGCCATAATGCGATCCGGATTGGTGATATTATTAGCTGCCATAAGATTGGCCTGTGTAACGCCATGTCGCGCCGCGATCCGAGAAAGCACATCGCCGCTTTGCACGACATACGTGCCATCCGAGGCAGAAGGTGTCGGACGGGCGGCAGCGGGACGTGCCGCTGCAGGTTCGGATCGAACTTGTGTCCCAGGCGGAAGCAAGAGGACTTGGTCCACTTGAATCAAGTCTGGATTTGTAATGTTGTTTAAATCCATCAGTGTCGCTGCGTCCACACCATGGCGGCGGGCAATGACAGACAAGCTATCACCCGGACGAACTGTGTACGTCTGTGGCGTGCCAACAGCAGCAGGTTCGCGGCGAGTCGGTGGAGCCACAGGGGGCTGCGCAACAGGGGGACGATGCACGGCAGGGGGCTGCGCGGGCTCATCGCGCTCCGGCAACACGACCGCTGGAGGCGGATCCACGGGCGCCCTACGGCCGGCGGTCTCGCAACCTTGAATAAATACGACGGAACCGACGGCTATGACATGCAAGCCAATCACAACGGCAACAAGTGTAGGTGTCTTAATTTTTGTTCGTCGATCAAATCGTGTTTCCATTAGTGTCCTCCAAGATAATGTCGGTTTCATTTTTGCTCCTTTCCGGGCCGCTCGTTTAGTAGCCGCTTGAAATGTTCGCCTCGCTCTTCGTAATTTCGATATTGATCAAAGCTGGCACATCCCGGCGAGAAAAGTACAACGTCTCCCGCTTTCACGTCTGCGTCTACTTGCGCTATCGCAGTTGCCAAGGTGTCACAAGACACACAGTCAACAACTGTCTCCCAGTCAGCAAGCATTTGTTCTTTTGATTTGCCAATAAGATATACTTTTTCGACCCGCTCTGTCAGCAATTGTTTGAGATTTCTATACGTGGATTCCTTCGGCAGCCCCCCGGCGATCAACCGGACCGGACGCGAATAACTTTTTACAGCATGAGCCATGGATCCGCTATTGGTTGACTTGGAGTCATTTATATACATGACCCCGTTTCGCTCGCAAACAATCTCCAAGCGATGCGGCAGCGGCACAAACTGCTGCGCCGCCGTCACCAAGTGCGCCACCGGCAACGACATTTGATCAAATGCGGCCGTCACCGCAACCGTCGTTGTCGCCAGCCGGGCTTCTCCAAAAGGCGTGCCCCGAAAATCAGCCACCGTCTTCGCTCCCTTGTACACGGTGCCTGCAGAAAAATGGTAGTCGCCATGAGAGGTGTCGCTGTCCGTGTCTGACTCCACGTCAAATTTTAGCCAGCGAGGGCCGGAGGTCGTATCTGCCGACCGGCCGAATCGCTGGGCTCCCCATGCGGCCCGTTGGCGAGCTGAGCGTTCCCGCCAAAGGTCAGTTTCATTTGCCGGACAAATGGCAATGGCGAGCTCCCCCATCTGCGAAAACAATCGGGCTTTGAGATCGGCGTACTCTTTAAAACTGGCGTGCCGATCCAAATGATTGGGATGTAAATTCAAAACCATACCGATGTCGGGAGCAAAAGCATGGACCGTTTCTAACTGGAATGAGCTGACTTCAAGCACTAACCAGTCGAGCTCCGGAGTGTCCATGCACACATCGGTAACCGGCCGTCCATAATTCCCCGCAGCAATACTCGATTGACCCGCCAATTGAATGGCATCGGTGACCCACTTGACGGCGGTGCTTTTTCCGTTCGAGCCTGTAATGGCGAGGGTGCGAGCCTTCATACAGCTCCAGCCCAGCTCCAATTCTGACAGTACCTGAGCCGAAAGCGCATAAGCAGCCTGTACCCAGTCCGACTGAAATGAAAATCCGGGACTGACGACGCAGAGGTCAAACGGCCCCCACGGCAATTGTTGATGACCAAAATGAATGGTCCCGCCCCACTCTTCAATTTGTTCTCGCTGCTTCTCCAAGCTAGGCAGTGGCCGTTGGTCAGCGACAATCACATCGCTTCCGACATGACACAAAAGCCGAGCCGCAGCCATACCGCTCTTGCCGGCCCCAAGAATTAGACTTTTGCGGGCAGAAATCATCAACGAATCTTTAAGGTTGCCAGCCCGATCAGGGCAAAGATGATCGATAAAATAACCAGACGAATCGTGATCGTCGTTTCAACCAATCCAGCCGGGCGCCCCTCGCTTTCCAAACGTTCCTTGGCCACCAGCTCAAAGTGGTGATGAATCGGGGCGCATTTAAACACGCGCTTGCCGGTGCGTTTGAAATATCCCACCTGGATAACGACGCTGAGCGCTTCCATAACGAAAACGCCACCTACGAAAAAGAGGGTCAACTCCTGATTGATCAATATGGCTACGCTGGCAATCGCACCCCCCAGTGCGAGACTGCCTGTATCGCCCATAAAGACTTTAGCCGGGTAGCAATTGTACCACAGAAAAGCGAGTCCGGCTCCCAACAGAGCCCCGCAAAAAACGGCCAGCTCACCACTATCAGCGACATACGGAACTTGCAAATATCCCGCAAATACAACATGGCCTGCCACATACGACATGGCCAAATACGCTGCCGCCACACTATTACTGCAGCCGATCGCCAGGCCGTCCAATCCATCGGTCAAATTGACGGCATTGGTGCAGCCCACCAACACAGCCATGACTAAAATCAACGCGCCTAGCCAACCGATGTTTTGGATCACTGGGTCTTTCAAGAAAGGCACCATCAATTGACGCGATAATTCTGCGGTTGCGGGCCAATTCAACAGAACAATCACGATTCCCAGCGTCCAGGCTCCTTGCAGAGCCAACTTTTGTCGGGCTCCTAGCCCTTTAGACTGTTTACGAGCCACCTTCAAATAGTCGTCCCAAAAGCCAATCGCTCCCATGAACAGAAACGTACTGAGCGCAATCCAGACAAATCCATTGGTAGGGATGGCCCATACCCAAGTAGAGACAGCGGTCGAAATCACAATCAAAACGCCGCCCATGGTCGGAGTGCCCGCCTTGGGTCCATGCAATTCGTACAACGCCCTGACTTCCGCTTGAGCCCGGACCTGTTGACCAATCTTGAGGCGTCGCAACCAACGGATCACTGGCGGACCCAGTACCAAGCCAATTACAAAGGAGGTTCCAGCAGCGCCAAACGCGCGCACGGTAATGTACTGGAAGATCCGCAACGGCCCCCATATTTCAAAAAGATGATGTAAATAGTACAGCACGATTAAGCCATTTCTCGATTGCGAAGATGTTCGACAATGTGTTCTAGTTTTTCGCCCCGCGAGGCCTTTAGCAAGACGGTATCTCCTGGCTGCAGATGATGCATAAGCTCGTCGGCAGCGGCTTGCGGATCAGGCACGGATACAACGCCAAATGATGCAGTACCCGCCTCTGCGATTCCTGCCGCAATCTGACGCCCCAATCCCCCGACAGTCACAACGCCCGCCCACCGAAATTGCGTAATATAATAACCCAATTCGGCATGCTCTTGGGGTTCAATCTGTCCGAGTTCGAACATCCCCCCCACAACCAGCCATAATCGGTCATGCGGATAGGATTCCTGTAATGCCTCAATGGCGGATCGCATACTGATCGGGTTGGCGTTGTAGGCATCATTCACAACGCGAACACCATCCAGATCCTCGACTTGCCATCGCATGGATAGGGGCTGATACGCAGCAATCGCATGTCCAATGATATCGGGGCTCAACCCCATTTCCCGTCCTACAGCAATCGCTCGCAAGGCATTATCCGCGACATAACGGCCTGGCAAGGGCATTGGGTAACGATGTTCAATCCCGGTTGCTCGCTCTCGCACATGCAGTAGGTGGCCATTCCCGGGATGCCATTCTCCGTAATAGTCGGCCTCTGACCGCTCCATCGAAATCACAATACACCTTGAACCCACTCGCTCTCGCAATAGCTCAAACCAAGGATCATCCAGCGAGAGGATCGCCTGTCCGCTTTCAGTCAAGGTTTGCAAAAGCGTGGCTTTCTCTCTGGCGATGTCGGCCACGCTATCAAAATTTTCGATATGGACCGGACCAATCGGTGTCAAAACCCCGACATCGGGACGCAGCAATTCACACAACGGAGCCAGCTCGCCGGGATGATTCATGCCGACTTCAAAAACACCGTAATGATCGGTGGGCTCCATTCGGAGCATGCTGAGGGGCAATCCGATGTGATTGTTCCAATTTCCGTGCGTGCGAGTGACCCGGCCCAAATGCGATAAGACATCAGCCACCATTTCCTTCACGCTGGTTTTACCGACACTTCCCGTCACTCCCACCATGCAGGCCTTACACCGACTCCGATGCCCTCGGGCTAATTCCGTCAAAGCCTGCAGCGTGTCTTCGACAACCAACAACGGGAATTCATCACGTGTCGCCGTCGCAAATTCGGCCTGAACCAAAGCGGCTCCTGCGGAACGCTGTCGAGCTTCGCTGACAAATTGATGACCATCCAATCGCTCCCCGCACAACGCAACGTAAAGATCCCCCGGATGCACCGAGCGGCTATCTTGAGTAATACCCGCAATAAATTGAGGGGGCTGTCCCTGCCACATGCCACGACACCAAGCAGCAAGTTGCACTGGATCGAAATGGGCCATCTTAGCGATCGACTCCCAACACACGCCGCGCGACAACTGCATCGTCGAAAGGAATCACGGTATGGGCGAACTCTTGATAGGTTTCATGGCCCTTACCTGCGATCAAAACGATATCTCCGGGCTGCGCGGCGGCGATGGCTTGCTCGATTGCATCTGCGCGATCCAGCACAATGCGATATTCATCGGACGCGGAGAACCCTTTCGTGACCGCTTGGGCGATCTGTTCAGGATCTTCACCGCGCGGGTTATCGGTTGTGATCCAGGATCGGTCCGCCAGATCCGCGGCAGCGGCTCCCATTAACGCCCGCTTGGACTGATCGCGGTCACCGCCGCACCCAAACACCACCAGTAATCGTCTCGTTGCGACATCTTTTAAAACGGCTAGCGCATTGCGTAATGCATCATCGGTGTGGGCATAATCAACAAATACATGAAATGGATGATTTCCCGGCGACACTCTCTCCAAACGGCCCGGCACCGCAGGTAGGTCGACCAACGCCTGCACGAGGGGAGACAGCTCTGCGCCTCGTGCCGCTAGTGCACACAAAGCCGCCAGAGCATTCAGAACATTGAATCGTCCCAACAATGGCAGGCGCAACTCCGCACCCCCCCACGGAGACGTGATTTGGGTGACGGAGCCCATTGGACTTGCGTCCGTTCGGAGAGCCCGCAGATCGGCCGTTTCGGAGTAGCCGTACGTCCAGGTGCGCACACGCGAAGATGTAATGGCAGCAGCAAAGTCAGGGGTGGTTGGATCATCTGCATTCAGGATAGCCACAGCCGATTTCGCCCCATGCCCCAAGTCTCTGAATAGTTTTTGTTTGGCAAAACTATAGGACTCCATGGTGCCATGATAATCCAAATGATCTCGACTCAAGTTCGTGAAGATTGCCGCATCAAAATCAATCCCCAGAACGCGATTTTGATCCAGTGCATGGGAAGATACCTCCATGGCGACACAATCACATCCCGACCGATCCATTTGCTGTAGCATCGCTTGCAAATCTGGCGCTTCGGGAGTGGTGCGATTGGCGGGAATAATCCGCTCACCCATTTCATACCGCACCGTACTGATTAATCCGGGTGATCGGTTTTGACTCGCCAAAAGAGCGCGTAGCATGAAAGCCGTGGTTGTCTTTCCGTTCGTTCCCGTAACACCAAACATGTCGAGAGCAGAGGCTGGGTTGCCAAAGAATTCACATGCGATTCGCGCCATGGATTCTCGAGCATTAGGAACACGCAAATAGGGCAAATGCCGCAGCGCCAAGGGGGCTTCGCCAACTACAGCCACGGCGCCGCGCTTGATTGCATCGTCGATGAAATGGGTTCCATCTTGCTTTTGGCCGGGTATGGCGATGAACAAGAATCCCGGCTTCACGTGGCGGGAATCATAGGCCAGGCCTGTTAATTCTGTATCGTGGGCCATGCCCGCCGACAGTTGCACGCCCAATACCCGGGCGATTTCTTCCAATCTTGTAGATTCCATGAGTAACGGTCCCAATATCACCTAACTTCTCCTACTAAACGTACATTCTGGCGATGATTTATCTTAAGCTGCCAGCGTCTGCCATCCCTGATCTGGACGGAATATCCAGATAACGCACGACATCCTCGGCAACACGTCGGAAGATCGGTGCCGCCACTCCGCCTCCCGTGCGAGTTGGATAGGGGGCGTCCACCACCACAATCATGCTAATCTGAGGATCTTCCGCAGGCAGAAAGCCAACAAACGAGGCGATGTTTTCTCGATTTGAATACCCACCAGGAATGGGTTTCTGAGCGGTGCCAGTCTTTCCCGCAATGGAATAATCAGGCATCGCTCCACGCCGCCCGGTACCCCCCTGCTCCATCACCCGCACCATCAAATCAGTCATCAACGCGGCCGTGTCCCTCCGAATCGGACGGCCCACCACTTCCGGGCTTGTTTCCTGAATCACGTCGCCATCTTCATCGACGATACGTTTGACGATGTAGGGCCTTAGCAAGAATCCGTCATTAGCAATCGCATTCACAGCGTTCAATTGTTGCAACGCCGTAACGGCAACTTCATGGCCCATCGAAATTCGCGTTACGCTCAACCCCGACCATTGCGATCGCGGGCCCAGGATTCCAGCTTCCTCGCCGGGCAACTCAATTCCTGTCCGCCGGCCAAACCCAAAATCTCGCAAGTACGAATCGAATTTTTCGGGAGGCAACATCAAGGCGATTTTGGCTGTGCCAATATTACTGGATTTTTGCAATACATCCGCCACGGTCAGCCGGCCATGCGGCGTATAGTCGTGCAAAGGGCGCCCCATGAAGTACCAACGCCCATTTTCGCAATCGATAATATTATCAGGCGAGATAATCCCTTCATTAAACGCAGCGGCCAAGACGGAAACCTTGAATGTGGAGCCCGGCTCATAGTTTTCGGAAATGGCGCGATTGCGTCGCTCTTCCTTACCGGAATGTCGAAAGTCATTCAAATCGTAGTCGGGCCGCGATGCCATCGCCAGGATCTCTCCCGTTCGAACCCTCATCATAATGGCCCACGCTGCTTCCCCGCCAAATTCCTCCAGCCCCCAATCGAGACCTTCTTCCAACATATATTGAAGATTTTGATCTAAGGTGAGCTGCACGGTATGCCCCGGACGCGGTGGAATCTCCAAATTGATTCGCGTGTATAATTCGCGACGCCGCCCGTCCAACTCAGACACTCGCAGCCCGGGAATCCCCTCTAATGTCGAGTGGAAACGTTGCTCAATCCCAGCGCTCCCGACTCCTTCCCAATTCACAAAACCAAGCACATGACTCATCAATGAGCCATGCATGTAGTAGCGAGTGAGTTTGTCATGAAAGTGGACGCCCTGCATTTGCATTCGAGCAATTTGATCGGCTAAATCCGTCGAGACCCGGGGACGCACCATGGCGTATTCCCGCTGCCAATCCATGCGAGTGCGAATGAAGGCCGGATCCACTTGCAGCAGGCGCGCCAGTTGAGCTGCAATAAAGTCAGCATGGCCATAGCGCTGGATCGCCAACGGATCAATCCACACATCACGCGTGATCAAGTCCATCGCCAATACATTGCCGTTTCGATCCAATATAGCGCCCCGCTGCGCTTGCAACGTTCGCTGTGTTTGTCGCAGCCCGAGAATTCGGTTTTCCAGCTCTGCATTGGGGCCTAAATGAAGAAAGGCCAGACGAACGCCCAGCCCTCCCAACATGATCACGCCGCCCAACAGGATGAGGATCATCCGGGCTTTGTTATGGGCGTGTTCAATCATACACTCCCACTCCAGGCCCTCGTGCCAGATCGCCCTGATCTGCTCGAACATAGGTGGATCCCGCTCGCATCAGTTGAACCACCTGTGCCCCCGAAGCCAAGTCCATTTGGAGGCCATGACGGGCCACGGCAGCCCGCACATTCGGCAGCGTCTTCAGCTGTGTCCATTTTCGCTGTTCCTGTCGCAACATTCGACCGACGCGCTCATGTTCGCGTTCCAATTGTTGCAAGCGTTGACCTGCAGCCTCAATACGAGCTTCCATCCACAGAAAGGACACACCGCCCACCGTCACCAGGACGAGAAACAAAGCCAATGGCATCGGACACGAGAACCCCTGCGCTTTTTTCTTACGGTTTTTTGTTCTACGTTTCATATCTCCGTCCTTTCAACCACTCGCAGTTTTGCTGACCGGGCTCTGACATTCTTCTTCATTTCTTCTGCACTCGGACAAATCGGCTTCTTCTGCACCCAGACGCAACGAGGTAGATCACCAATCCATTCTTGTCCACCGGCCTGCAGCGACTCCCAACGCCCGACATGCGCACCTAGCAATCGTTTCACCAAGCGGTCTTCTCCGCTATGATAGGTCATCACAGCCACTCGCCCGCCCAGTTTCACCAAACCCAAGGCTTTCTCCACTCCCTGCCGGATTGCGTCCAACTCTGAGTTCACCTCTATGCGCAACGCCATAAAACAGCGCGTGGCAGGATGAATGCGACCGCGTCGCCCACCCACAGCCTTTTCAATCACAGCCGCCAAATCGTCCGTGGTCGTAAAAGGGCGTTCTGAACGTCGCGCCACAATTGCCTGAGTGATTCGGCGCGCGGCTCTCTCTTCGCCCCACCGCCAGAAGATGTCAGACAACATCTGCTCCTCGTACTCATTCACGACATCTGCCGCGGTCAGCGTCTGCCGCTGATCCATGCGCATATCCAACGGTCCCGAGCGCATGAAACTGAACCCACGTTCAGCGCGATCTAATTGATCCGAGCGCACACCAAAATCAAAGAGCACACCATCGACTTCATCAAAACCCAACTCGGTCGCCACTTCATCGATCTCATCAAAATTCGCCTGAACCAATGAGCATCGATTCGACCATGTCGCCAACCGTTCGCGCGCCACCGTCAGAGCATCGGCATCACGGTCTAAACCCAACACGCGCCCCGAAGGCGCACTTTCTGCCAGGAACGCGAGGGCATGACCGCCATCCCCAACTGTCGCATCTATATACTGACCGCCTTCTCGCACAGCCAACGTCTCCATACTTTCTTCGCGCAAGACCGGCTCATGCATGCCACTTCACCTTCCTTAGGGAACTTGCCCACTGGGCCCATCCCTTACAGCATAAACCGACTCATAAAGCCATTTCGCGAACGATTTCGCGATGGCAGTTCAAACAACTCCGTGCAATCCGAGTCACTTTTCCACAATTGATATCGCACCTTGAAATTTTGCTCTGGCACTGAGAAACAGCGCTCGGCTGGCTGGGATCCATCCAACGCCTTGTTCCACTTCAGACATTCAGCAATGCGGTGCATACTCATAATGATAAACTCTCCATTTTTACTTTAATTGGTTGATTAAAATCCTACATATCGGGCAGCCTCGCCCAATCCATCTTGATCCACAGATCCTTCCATGGTTGCCCACGTTTCTGGATTCCAGATTTCGAAGCCATCGAAGGTGCCTACCAGCATGGCTTGATTGGTGATGCCCGCGTAATCGAGCAAGTCGTCTTTAACGCGGATTCTTCCTTGGCTGTCCCAAGGGACCAAATCGGAGCGAGAAGCGAGTGTCCGAGCCAATTGCCGACCCTTTTCATCTGCAATAGAGAGATTGCGGAGCCTCTCCATGCGACGGGTCATTTCTCTAGCAGGATAAACGCACAGGCACTTGTCGTTCACACCGGGGAGGACAAACAACCGTTTCGGCTCACCCGCCAGCTCGCGCCAATCGGAAGGGATAGTCAGGCGACGCTTGGCATCCAGTGAGTGGGCATAGCTGCTGACGAAGACTCCTTCGCCCGCGCCCGACTGCACAGATGTATTCATTGCCTCCATATCACCTATCACCTTCCCCACTTTACACCACATTGCCCCACCCCAAGTCAACATTTTTTTGCATCAATTTGCATGCAATCGGGAGGCTTGTTGAAAATCAACGGGATGCGCGCGCTAGACAAATAGATCCGAATACCGGCAGACCGCCGAATTGCAGGGGATTACAAACTCCCAGCGAGTCCCACACTTATCGAAGTGTGGGACTACTGGACGGTGATGTTTAAATCAAAGCAGGGAGATCGGATTGTTAAAGGGAGGATGGAGAGATGCCTTCATCCGGAGGCATTTTCTCATACTCCAACCGCAGCACGTACGATTCGACGACATCCACTCGCGTCACAGAATATTCCGCAAGTATCATCGAATCGGACGCGGCGAGGACAGCATCAGCGTTGTAGGAAATGACTTTGAGATCGTCCCCGTGAATCGCAAAATGGCGCATCAGACTTGGTGTCGTAAAGCCGACACCCCCAAAGCTGTAGCTAACATGCCAAACCTGCCCAGGATTGAACGGTTTGTGCGGTTCATTGAGGCGGAGAGCAAACCAAGCTCTCTCATGATCCAAAACATCGGAATCCAACATAACTTGCTCTTCTCCAGCTCCAGACACAAGGACTAAGCGAGCATCAGATAATGGCGCATTAGCCTTAAACATCCAGTTATGATTAAACAAATGCTGAGGTCGTTCGCCCGTCCAATAGAGGCTGCCTGTTTCATGCCGCTCGAACCATGTCTTCGGTACACTAGAAGCAGTATACTGGATGTATTCTTTTGCAGCCAAACCAGTG
>SLBD01000044.1 GCA_007126515.1 Kiritimatiellia bacterium | reverse complement strand
GTCATGACCTTTAGTATCGGGGATCTGTATGATGGCGATGTCTTCCTTGGCCAATACGACAGTGGTCTTTCATCACCAGCGGCAGGCCCTGGAGAGGTGGCCACCAATGTCTGGACTTTCCCGAATGGTTTCTTCACCTTCGCGATGGTCGATGCCTTGATTGAGGCTGGGCGACAACCCATCTATGTGACGATCCCGGACACCGACAATGATCGTCCTGGCGACCAAGCTGTGCTCTACAGTGCGAAAGTTGGCTACTTACAAGTGATCGATGACGATATCCGAGGACCGATCATTGCTTCTGCAGGTATTCGTGGTGCGATCGACGAAGATGGGATCTTGTTTTCAGCTTTCGAAGCCTCGGAGGGATGGCCACCGCCCTTCCAGCCGACTACAGGTAGCCATGATTGGACCAATACGGTATCGGGGCGGACATGGATCGGTCGGGGAGCATTCCGGACCACGTTTCCGCCGATCCTAAGTGGTGTGCAGCGGTTTGGTCTTTTGACGTCGACCTATTCGGATCCATGGCTGCAATTGCCACCGGTCGACAATCCCGGAGTACTTTCTTTGTACGCGGGCAGATTTGGCCAGGAAGCTCAGGATATTACCATTCGCGTGGAACGGTTTGATGGTAGCACCTGGGTTGGTATGGGGGATCGGGTCGTCACGAATCGCAACCCGACCTATGAGTTGTATACGTGGGATCTGGATTTTGAGGGTGAGGATGTGCTGTTGCGGATTACCCGCGACGTGGGGAGCGGGAACCAGGTTTATCTCGAAGATATTTCCGTGGTTCCCCGGTCGCAGTGGATCAGCACTAATCAACTGGACATCTTTTGGACGGAAGCGGTGGACGATTTCAATGACGTGGATGAATATCGATTGATCTCTCCGGACTTCAACACGACGACACCGACGGACAAGTCGGATGGGTTTTCTGTCTTGGCCTCGGCGACCAATTATTTGGCGGACATCACTGGGAGGCAGGGCGAGTTGACGGGCTATTTGTTTGCGATCGACGACGATGATGATCGTCCGGGGGACCGGGCGATGGGCAATATCATGCGCTTGGTGGCGCGAGTTGACACCAATCCGCCCATCGCGATCAGTGGATTGGATGTGGTTGAGGATGAAGACATTGATGATTTGTCCGAAGTAAGATTGGAATGGAATCCGCCCGGTGGTTCGGAGGCCGAAGGGGCTGGATGGCGGCAAAGCGATTCTGCTGAGTTGTCTCCATGGCGATCCTATCGAATCTATCTGACGAGCGAGGCGAGAGATCCCAACTTTGACGACCCGTTTGTCGATGTCACTGAGATTGCCGCCTTGGGTGATTATGATACTGCGACGACGGTGCTATCGAATTTTGCGTTCGGCACAACCTATCGGATGGCTATTGCTGGCGAAGATGAAGCAGGCAATATCGGCCCCTTGTCGGATGCCATTACACATCAATTTGCTTCGTTCATCGTCACACAGGGGGTGGCGTTGGCCGAAAGTGAGTCGCGGATCTACTGGCTCGCGTCCGAAAATCGGGAATATGATCTGATTTTTGCCGATGCCAACAACTACTCCGAAAATCTCAATGGCGCATGGGATCTGGTTGCCCGCGACATGACCAACGCGATTACGGATAACTTTACGCTGAACGGCAGTGCGATGCGGTTCTATCGAGCCTCGCCAGCGGGTCGTTGGGAACCTCCTGCCGACCTGACTGCCACGAATGTACCCAGCGGTCAGCGCCGAATCGCCAGCGAAGAGGTCTATGTGGCCAAGCCGATTACGCTGCACCGGGGGCAAAACTGGGTGGCGCTGCCGGGGATCCCGGATGAGTTGACGGTTGGGCGGGCATTTCAGTCGGCCGCTAATCTGCCCACCGGGGCAACTGCGAATGTTTCGACTCGGATTACTTGGTACGACCGGGCATCTGGCACGAATGTGTCCAAACAGATTTGGTGGAAGGGGACAGAGTGGGAGACCATTGAGTCGTCCCCCCGATCGGCGATGGATGATCCGATTGATTTGGCCGATGGTGTCGTGATTGAAATCCCGCAAAGCGCGCCACAAGAAACCTACACGTTCCTGTTTGTCGGCAGGGTGCCTTCTGCCGCTGTGCCAGAGCACGAGCAGACTCAGGACATTGCTGCCAACGATTCCTATAATTTGGTGAGTGCGCGGTTGCCGCGTTCTCTGCATCCGAGTGAGATGAATTTAGTAGAGTCAGGGATCCGGGCAGGCATCGGGATTAGTAGTACTTTGCCGAGTAGCCAGCGAGCGGATGGCATCTGGGCTCTCAACCGAGCTGATCAAGGTCCGTCAGGCATTTTGTACTATAACGATGGAAATGTGTCCTCGACCTTTCCCGTGGAAGGCTGGTACCGAGTCCGTAATGGTGGTCCGATATCTGCGAACCAGGTCAACGGTTCCGCCTTTGCTCCCGATGACGCGATTGTGATTCGGACGTTCGGATCAACCTCCACGTGGACGTGGACGAATACTATTCCGTATGCCGCTCCAACACAGTTCTTAGACTGAGTCACCGTGGACTTAGGGGAAAATACTACATGCAAATGGTGGAGATCTTAAGGGATTAAAACCTTAATGTTCTGGACACTCAGGGTCGTATCAGGTATCTTTGTAGCATACTGAGGGTAGTATAGTGAAATGTCCGGCACACATCGTTCGTAGATCGAACAAGGGGATAAGGGGGAGTTTTGACACTGGCGAGGTGAAGAGTATGACCTCCCAAGCGAAGGGCCGCAAGGGCAGGGTGTCAAAAAGTCATTCGGATTGCGGATTGTTGTTTGTGTTCAGCCAAAATTATTTTCTACCAACCTTAAGCTGAGAGGCTTGATACGAGACAACAAGACGGCGAACCGAAAGACTAGTATTTGACGATTCGATATGTTTACTGGCAATGGATAATTGGAGCATTTCTGGCAGCGGCACCGCTGGCACAGGCTCAGAATTTTGTTTCGGTACGCCCTGGCTATCCCGGTTCCTATAAGCCCATTACTGAAATTGTCTTTGACGATGTGCAGATGGGCACGGTTGTCACTCAGACATTTTCTCAAGCCAACAGCACGTTGTTCAACCGCAGCAATGCAGTCAACTTTGTTTCGGTCACGATCAATGACAACGGTCAAACCCTTTTCCTGGATCAGTTCAACACGGACGGCGCGAACGTTGTTTTGCAGTCCTTTGCTGATCCAGCGGTGACAGGGGGCGGCGGAGTCGGCGTGCTTCGCAGTGATGGCGTGACGGTGACGATGGATCAGGACAAAGATCTTTTCCGTCTGGAAATGATCGAGGTATTGCAAAATGCCAACCTGAACAATTACTTCTATTATGATGGCGTCAGCGACATGCCGCCGCCGGGGGAGCCGGATTTTGATATTTTTTACAAGTTTCCGTTTGCGACGAATGATTACTTGCTGGTGATGGAACGCTGGGGCAATTCCTGTTTTGAGCTGATGGCATTGGATATTCAGGGCAACGAAATCGCGGGAGCCAATGTGCTGGGCTTTGGATGTCCGGGGGGCGGTGCATTCACAGTCTATGACTGGAATGCGGGTTATGCCCACTTTCAGTATCAATCCAGTCAGGCCTATGCGTTTACGGTAGCTTCCATTACTCAATTCTTCGCCAATACCTCGGTCCCACTGGATCAGCAACTCGTCTACGGGCTGCGGATTGAGAACCGAGGTGAAGCGGATGTGAAATTCTTCGGATTGTCGGCGGATCCGTTCACCAATCGAGCGCCCGCGTTGGCGACCATTGGGGATTTGGTTTGGGAAGATCGGAATGAGGACGGCATCCGTTCGGGCGATGAGCCAGGCATCCCCAACATCACGGTGAATTTGTACAATGCAAATTCCAATTTGATTGCGTTCACACGATCTAATGAGGAAGGCTATTACGAGTTCGACAGCTTGATGCTTGGCACCTATTTCATTGGCGTTGACTTGCCTATTGGCGTTGAGATCACTCAGCCGTGGACGGGAGAGGATTCGGGGGTCCAAAATGTGATCAATCCGGCGACCGGATTTTCGGCGTCGTTCAGCCTCACCAATGGTCAGACCGATGCTTCGCAGGATATTGGGTTGGTGCGTCCGGGACCTCGGCAAGCATTAGAGATCAACAAGATTTCGGATACGGGGGGCCAGCCCGTGACCAATAATCAAGTGGTCACCTATACGATCTCGGTGGCGAACACGAGTACGGCGACGGCGGTCTCTGCCATTTACGTGGAGGACACCTTGCCGGATGGAGTCGCGTATATTGCTGACAGCACGGTGGTGACTGCTCCGCAATATTTTGGCACGCTGACCACGAATAATTTCCGCGATGATTTTGCTGCAAGTGCCTACAATCTCAACACGGGCACTCGTCCCTGGACGGGGAATTGGATTGAATTCAATGATGACGGGGGGCCTGCCAACGGCGATATCCGGATTGTCGGGGGATCGTTGAGGATCCGCCACTCAGACGGGACGCCGCCGCATATCCATCGCGGATTCAATATGCCTAGTCCGGTCGTGGAAGCGTGGCTGGACATCCGTTACCGAACGTCGGAGACCGTGGATTTTGCCGATGAAGTGCTGGTCGAGCTCTCCACCAATAACGGGACGAACTATTTCCCAATCCATTCGATGTCCGGAAATGTGGGGGCGACCACGAATACGGTGCTTTTGAACATCACTTCGTTTGCGTCCGAAATGGGCCGGATCCGGTTTCGGATTCCCACCAACGCGGACTTTACGGGAGTAGATGAGTTTCTGTTTATTGATTCCGTCGATATTTCTTATGCCACGGGTACGTTGGTGCGGGCGATGAACACGTTTCCGGGCGCTGCCCCGCCGCTGTTGACACAGGGACAGAGTCTGGAACCGGGCGAATCCATGATTGTTTCCTTTGAAGTGACGGCAACGAATAACTTTTTCGGCCTGACCAACTTAATCAATGAAGCGTGTACCGGTGTGACGGGAAATCCTGAGCGCCTCTGCGCGTCCGTGGAAGATCGGCTGCCGCCTTCGTCGATTGGGAATCGTGTCTGGATCGATGCGAATGGCGACGGCATTCAGGATGCAGCGGAATTGGAATTCGGTCTCAATAACATCTTGATTAAGCTGTTGGCGGCGAATGGCGCGGCCATCCTTGACACCAATGGGGTGCCCGTCACAACGCTCTCAACCAACGGATTTTATCAGTTCTCCAACGTGCTGCCCGGCAACTACATCGTCGAATTTGAGGCCATTGAGAACGTGTACGGATTCTCGCCTCAGAATCAGGGCGGTGACCCGGCTTTGGATAGCGATGCTCATCCGGTGACGGGGCGCACAGGCGTGATTTCCGTGCATCCCGATCAGCATCTGACGGGCGTTGATGCGGGTTTTGTTCCGGAATTTTGTGATACCCGCCAGTTTGCTTGGTCTGAGCTGGGCTTTATCGATGGGGTTAGCAGCACACAGACGTTTGCATCCGTGGCGGGCACCTCTGTGGAAGCTGTTACCTCCATCCGCGTCCTTGATGCGGCCTACAACGACCTTGGTGTATACGTGGCCGCCGCAGGCCTGACCTATCCGGACGTCGACGGATCGCAATTGAGGATCGGCAATTTGGATGCAGCGACATTTCCGGCTGCTGGGCGGGTGATGGTGACGATCACCTTTTCCAAGGACATTACGATTAATGATTTGTCGGCTGCCTCGTTCCGCCATTTGGTGGGAGAGGGAGTGAGTCAACACGTGGCATTTGAAGCACTGGACCTGGTTGGGAATGCTGTGTCTCCGCTGACGTGGGGCGCTTCGGGCGACAGTGTTTTGGTCGTGGAGCCGCATCCCGTGCGAGGTAGCCCCTGGCTGCGGTCCCAATTCCCGGAAACGCAAACCGATGCCAGCGCATCGGACGCGATCCATTTTGGTGACCAGCCCATCCGCTCCATTCGTTGGTATGTCTGGTCCGAGGATCCGGTATCAGGAAACTTGGCGCATGCGCTGGATGCCGCTTGGTTGGGAGACTTCGTGTTTTGTGAGCCGGCCATTAGTCTCAGCAAAACCGTATCCGTGCGAGATACCTATCCCGGTTCTACGTCATTGATCGCGACCAATAACAGTCTGATCACCTATTGGTTCACGGCGGTGAATGAGGGCGATTATGCCGTCTCCAACATGACCTTGATCGATCCATTACTGTCTCCGCCAATGAATATTGACGTGGGCACGTTGTTGCCTGGGGATGTGTTCACTGCCGCCGTGCATGCGGTTG
>SLBD01000144.1 GCA_007126515.1 Kiritimatiellia bacterium | reverse complement strand
TCTGCGACGGTTCCGGGCGCTGATGCTGGTGGGAAAAAGTCGACACCGATAAAGCACTTCCTGAACAACCGCAAATCGCCCCGTCTCAGCCAGCCGATACCATAAATCCCAGTCCTCCCCGTAGTAAAAAGATGGCTGGTACCCTTTGACGTCATGATATCGATCTGCGCGGAACATTACCGACCCATGATGCGTTGGCGCTTTACGAATCGCACCATCTGGACGGTCCGGAATCATGCGCTCCCCGCTCTCCGATGTGTATTCCCGCTTCACGTACAAGGGCTCCCAGTCCGGTCCGCACACTTCCGTCCAGCAGGAAACGAACGTGATGGCTGCATCCGAATCCAGCCGTGCCCGCTGCAATGCCAGACGCTCCGGAGTCATCACATCCCCCGCATCAATTCGGGCAACATAGATCCCTTGGGCGACAAGACATCCATCTATCAATGCTCGGGTCAGTCCTTCATTTTCCTTCGTAATGACTTTGGCGCGAGGCTCCGACGACGCAAACTCGTTTAACACGGCCTCGACCCCTGGATCGGTTGACCCGTCATTCACAACGATCAATTCCCAGTCGGTTTCAGTTTGAGCTCGTATACTTTCCAGTGTCTCCGGAAGTCTTTCGGGATGGTTGTATACACCCATGACGACGGATAGTGTGGGCACTTCATTCATTTGAGATTGAGAGAAAAAGCGATCGCTTTAGAAACCGCCTTCATTTTTGCAGACGACAGGTGCGTGATCAAGGACCCAATCTTTCCCTTTGATACCGTCTGAATATGGTCACAATTGATGGCACAGTCATGTTGCATGCCGTCGCCTACCGTCAGGCACACCTCGCTCGGAATCTCTCGAACCGTTGTGGTAATGGGCGCAACAGTCACTTCTCCCAAATACTCGATGATTGAATCTCGTGTCAGAATCAATACAGGGCGTTTTTTGTCGGGAGCGGCAAATTTATACCAGCGGACCTCACCACGCTTCATTAGTCGCCCCATACCTGTTCATCTTCCCATACGCTGAATTCCGTTTTCTTGACGGGTTGCCTCTTGTAGCCCATTTCATGTTTACGTTCGCGTTCCGTATCATTGAAATTCGCCAGCGACGCACGCAAAGCATCACGGGTAAAAGCCGATCGCGTCGTATGTGTCAGTTTCACGATCCGGTCCACTGATTGAACCAAATCCTCATCGAGTGTCATTTGCACCGTTCTCATGTGTTCCTCGCCGACATGCATGTGGATATTTATAGCTATACATTTCCACATATTTGAGCAAGCGTCAAGCCGATGAAGTTGCAGAATCATAGGTATTCATCCTCCATCCACGCCTGTTGCAGAGAAGCGGGTCCCTTATCTCTTCCTCGAAGCCGGGTTACTGCCTCAAATCCTTTTGCCGTCAATTGTTGTCCAAAACAGCGAGTTGCCATCCGGTAGGCCGCAAGATCGGGCATCACGGGATCGCTCGCTTCAGTGGCTAGACTCAACAAGGCATGGGCTGCGTCCGAATCGCCAATGATCGCGGCCCGGCGCGCACAGGAAAACACCCATCGGGCGAAGTGCCGCATCTCGGACGAATCAAATCCGACTCCTGCCTGCCGAGCCGCCGCCAACAACGAGCCAAAAAAGCGCACTTGATCCACTGGCTGCAACCACGTTCCCCGCCCTGTTTGCCGGAGTCCTGGATGTTGACGATGCTCACTAACCACTTCGGGGATGAACGTCAAACGTGTGCGCATCGCTCCCGCTCGTGCGTCATACTCCCAGTCTTGAGAATATCGGAGGTCAGACCAGGGGCCGATGCGATCACAAAGCCTCCGGCGATATAGTGGCGTATGAGTACACCACCAGCGATCCACTAAGAGCCCTGGAAACAGATGTTCGCGGGCCTCTCCCGTCCATTTATAGGGCTCTTTAACCACACTGCCATCGGCTTCAATCAAGCGAGTGATTCCATATGCGATGTCTGCAGCACTATCTTCTCGAAGAGCTTGAATTTGACGCGCAAACTTATTGGATAAGAGGCGATCATCACTGTCCAGATACTGAATGAATTCCCCACGCGCCAGCAAGCGTCCAGCCTCACGAGCTGCTCCAGGCCCACTGTGCGGAATGTGAACAATTCGAATCATGTCTGGATGTTCTTTCGACAGCCGCTCTGCAACATTGACAGAGTCATCCGTCGATCCGTCGTTACATAAGATCAATTCAAAAGAGGACCATGTTTGAGCGAGAACGCTTTGAACTGCTTCCTCCAAATATCGAGCACGATTGTAAAAGGGCACGATCACGCTGACACAATCTGTTCTGATCTCAGAAGTCATACCCCGCACACCTCGCCATAGAAATCGCGGGTGGCTCTCGCTACGGAGAGCGCCTCGTGCGCTGTACGAGTTGCCGCCAAGGCCATTCTCCAATCGCTTCGCCACGCGGGATCTGAATCAGCCTGTCGTGCATCCGCAAGTCGATTCCGCAACTGATCAGCATTCGGATCACAATAGATGGCATGGTCCCCCAGAATCTCCCGAACATACGGCGAATCAGTTGTGATCATGGGAAGCAAAAACGACTGCGATACATGTGGGGCACCCGTGGTCAATTGCTTCGGGTGCGGCGCCGCCACCAGCACATCAGCAGCCCGCGCATAGAGGGATAATGCGGCTTGATCCAACGCGCCTGCATAATGAACTGCCTCATCGCCCGCATCCAGTAGTTGTCGAATTTGATCGGGTTCTCCACTACCAACCAAGTGCAACCGACAGGGAAATTCCAAGCAGGCTTTAACGCCTTGCACAATCCAGCTTAACGACTTCCTGGACTTTATGTCGCCGACGCAGAGTACCATCCACTCGGACTCCGGTACCTGAAGCTGACGCCGTGCCTCGTGGCGACTCATCTGTTCTGGCGCCAAATCCGGGAAACAAGGAAAAGAGATCACTTTTTCTTTCAACGCTACTGGCCATGCATACTCAGCTCGGGCCTCCGCTTGTCCCCATTTTGAGTGATGAATCACTCCGTTTGTGACGGATGCAATCGATTGATAGAGCAAATCATAAGCATCCAGACAGGCTGGATCGGCATCGTGCGGACGCAGATTATGCATCGTCCAAACAACTGCAATCCCATGTTTCCGAATTGCTTTGAGCGCTGCATAGGTTTCATACAGCCATCGTCCCCACTCCTGATCACTATTCATCGCGCACAAATAAAGACGCCGAGATAAGCGAGGGAAGAGACCGGATACCAAATGACGAGAGAACGATTCCGGCCAGTGAATATGGAGAACGTCAGGATTCAGCGCGACGATTTGCTCAAGGCAGCCTGGCAGGTAGCACCCCCACGGGAACTCCACCGGCGGGATGTCAACTTGTGCCAAACGCAGCTGGTCAGACAAGAACCGCTGATACCAATGTCCGCCTGTGAGATGAATTACATTCACGGCAAAGATCCTGGTCGAATTGTCTGATTTTTTCTAGACGAACACCGCGCTCCCAATCGCGAGCGAATAGCCAGATAGAATGGAATCAGCAAGCTGGCCACCGTCGGATCCAATATGACTGGGGGCCAAAGCCACACAGCTTTTAGCAGCCGGCGGCGGGACTCGCGCGTGTTCAGCGACTCCCCATACCTCATCGAGTGTCGAATGATTCCGCATTTTGCTGCTCTTTGCCAACGGCGAGGGCCGTTGATCACCTGCTCATTGTTTAAAAGCATACTCTCAAAATCCTGTCGAATTCGATCCTGTTGATGGTCCCTTTGCTGCTCATGCCGTCTCTGCCACCCCCAGAAGGCATCCATTTTCCGGGCCGGGAAACGCAGGATCATCCGCAACCAACATTCCGTGTCCGCAATGAAATATGTTTGCGACCACCCCCCCACTCGTACGAACGCCTCACGCCTAAAAAAGGCAGCGCATTGGGGAACATGGGTGCGCTTGGACAAAAAGTTGGGGATCGAAAAGGGTCCCGTGATCCAACGTTCTATTTCTTCCCCATTCTCATTCACTCGAACCGAGTCACCATACACAAGGGCGGCCTGAGGGTGCTGCCGGAATTCAGATACCGCTTTCTCGATCGCACCTTCCTGATATCCATCGTCCGAACTTTGAATCCCGCAGATCTCCCCCTGCGCCATCCCCACTCCTTTATTCACTGCATCCTGAACTCCGTTGTCCGATTCGGATATCCAACGGAGCTCCGCAAGCTCCGGATAAGATTTAAGCACCTCAACCGTCTCATCCGTCGAGCCCCCATCAACAACAATCACTTCGATGGGGCGATACGACTGCCGGAGACACGAGTCAATTGCCTGGCGAATGTACCGACCTTGATTATAGCTGGGAATAATAATCGAAACCAAGGGCATCACTGATAACGGCGACAGCTTATCGGTTACCGCTTCGGTGGGACTATGCTGATTTACGTTCATGCGGATAACTACGAATCGCTGGAGATCAATGAGTCTTGCCGAATCGAGCTGAGATCCGAGAGCCAGGCTTTGACAAGTGTCCCCTCTTCCTGAGGGAATATGTCCGCTGCAATTAACGCATCGTAACAGCGCAGTAAATTTTCGCCCACGGCATCGCAGCCAATATCAAGTTCCAACGCCTGCAGAATTTCCGCAATCTGTGTGTTCTTTAAATATCCGGGCACCTCGTCGGCAAAGTCTTTCATCAGGTTGTGCTCATTCCGGTCCTGCACAACTTCTGGAGGGTGAAAGGTAACGCCCGCATCCATGGCCCACAGACACCGCTGCGCGATGAAGCTCTTCCAGATATCGCACATCCGAAACGAGCAATAGCTAGGAACATACATCAAAGGGTACGCCACCGGCCACCACCACGTACTTTGGGTATTGAACGGACACCACTGCCCTTCACCGAGGAAAAGCGGAGCTTCCATATCGAACTCAAAGAAACGGTCTTGCGTAAGCCTCCATATTGCATCGACATCCGGGGATCCATTGACCAAACCTTGTTGGATGGGCGAGTTAAGAGGTTCGGCGGACACGGTGGCAGGTCGCACATCGGAAAGGCTGGAATGGATACACTCAAGCGGAAACCCTCGCGGCCAGATCTTCTGTTTCCCCGTGAAATAAGGATATACATTCACCCATCCATCCGAATCGACGCAACGTGCTCCTGACACCTTCAGCGAGCGCACGCGCCAGCGAGGCAACGGCGCATTGTCATCGTCAGTCTCATAGATACAAGCGGCCCCTTGTCGCATCGCATAAAGATAACCGATATTCTTCCGAGCGTAGTGCCCCACAGGTAAATGCTGCGCGAGGGCAAACCCCAACGTAAGTTGATCCGCCAAACTCAGAAACTGGCTCTTCGGCACGTCCCAGGCAGACGGCCCTTTCCGATCTCCTGCGATGATAAGAACTCCCTCCGCATTCGACAGCTTTTCGTTCAGGGCACGAACAGCGGCGGTCGGTTCTTGAATCGTCGTAACTACGGCAGCCAATGATAATGTCATACATAACTCCAGTCGATTGGCAGCTGCACAAAACCTGTAACTCGACGATTGTAGACCCAATTCCGGTCCAGTCCCACGTCGGACACAAAGAAACTAGCCGCATTGGGGATATAGTCTAAACTTTGATTTTCAGCAGCCGGTGAGGCTCCTATATCCAGTTCATACATGCCCGGCAGAAAGACACCACCCGGAATCTCGGCCTCCAGTATTTTACGATCTCCCGCCTCGACACGTAATGCAGGAGAGTAGAATGTAGTCACTCGCAGGCCGTGAGTCCGGATGGCAAAGCCAATTTTGATCTGTGACATTGATTCAGAGGAGGCCACATGAAATCGCAGGCGAATCGGCTCTCCATACATAAAATTGATCGTAGAGTGCCGGTCATGCCCAACCAATTCCAATGTCTCGATTTGAAACGGCGATAGGACACGATGCTGGATTGAAGCAAAAGAGATCGCACCAGCCCCCCTTCGCCCGGATTGCTCATAGGCAGCAATAACTTTCTCGCTGGAATCCTTCGCATAGGCCACGGTTCCATTATCGAGCCAGATTCCCGTCTGGCAGAGATTCTGGACCGCCGCCAAGTTGTGACTGACAAACAACACGGTCCGCCCTTGACTGGCCACTTCGCTCATCTTGCCAATACACTTTGCCTGAAAAGCGAAATCGCCGACGGCCAGGACTTCATCCACAATTAGAATCTCCGGTTCCAAGTGAGCAGCCACAGCAAATCCCAGCCGTACGACCATACCGCTCGAATACCGTTTCACCGGCGTGTCGACGTACAGTTCGCAGCCCGAAAACTC
>SLBD01000027.1 GCA_007126515.1 Kiritimatiellia bacterium | reverse complement strand
GCAATGTGCGTTTCGATCGGCACATGCTGTACCGACGGATTCGTATAGAATCGTTCAATGATAAAGTCCGCTTCTGCGAATGCTGTTTCGACATCGCCTTTGCGAATCTTGTTGTGATTGACGATGTTGGTGCCAGGTCTCGGCGTGAAGGCGGGCTTGAAATAATCGTAGGTGCCCAGATCCGGATGCACCAGCGGCGCATCGTCTTTGATCGCTTCCAGCGGGTGGAGCACCGGCGTCAGCTCTTCGTACTCCACGTCAATCAATTCGACAGCTTGTTCGGCAATCACCAAAGAATCAGCTGCCACAGCGGCCACGGCCTCGCCGTAGTGCCGGACTTCGCCTTTGGCAAGGATGTATTTGTCGACTACATAGAGCCCGAGCCGGTAATCCAGTTCCTCGCCGGTTACGATGGCTCGCACGCCAGGCAGCGCTTCTGCGCGAGAGGTGTCGATCTTGACGATCTTGGCGCGGGCGTGCGGACTTTTTTTGACGCGGGCATGCAACATGCCGGGAATGTCCATATCGGCCACATAGGTCGCTTGGCCCGTCACTTTGCGGGCGGACTCGACGCGGGGTGGGCCGGAACCGACGTACTTCAGGTCTGCGGGATCAATATCATGATACATGGTGCAGCTCCTTCTTCTTTTCCGACTGGCCGGTGGCGTCTAGAACTGCCTCAATCACCTGCACATAGCCCGTGCAACGGCAGAAGTTGCCTTCAATTCCTTCCTTGATTTCGTGAACCGAGGGGGTGGGGTTGCGGTTGAGTAGATCGCGGATCGACATCAGCAACCCCGGCGTGCAGAACCCGCATTGCGTGGCATGATTCTGAACAAAGGCATCCTGCAGAACCGACATCTTGCCGTCTTTCAACTCGCCTTCCACGGTTTCGATCACGGCCCCCTGAACTTCTGCCGCCAAGACCAAGCAGGAGTTCACCGCCTTACCGTTCAGAATGACCGTGCAAGCCCCACATTCGCCGGCCGCGCAGCCTTCCTTGGTGCCGGTTAATCCAATGTCTTCGCGGAGAAAATGAAGTAACGTTTTGTAGTCCGTCGTTTCCCGCGTGTAGGCTTGTCCATTGACCGTTACATGAATAATCATGCCACCACCTCCTGCCATAACCGCTTCAAAAACACGCCGACCATGAACAGTCGGTATTCCTTGGTGCAGCGGACATCGTCAATTGGACAAATCGCCGCCTGCGTTTCCGCGATCACTGTGTCGAGCGAATCCGCTGTCGAAAAGTCGCGCACCCGCACCGGTGTCGGGGCTGCTGAACTGACTGCCACACGAATCAAGTCGCCGTGCTTCAGTAAGGCCGCACCCACAATGCCCAAATCGTGACCCGCGATCCGTTTCAGTTTCAGATAACCACCCTGCGCATCGCGTGTTGTGGCTGGAATCAGGATGCGGCTGACCAGTTCGCCCGGTTTTAAGATCGTCTGTTTCGCGCCGGTGAAGAAGGTATGCGCAGGCACCGTCCGCGGTCCGGCCTGACTGCGAACCTCAATCGATGCGTCCAGGCAGAGCAAGCCGGGCGCCATGTCCGCGCAGGGAGAGGCATTGACAATATTCCCGACCACCGTGGCGCGATTGCGGACTTGATGGGAGGCTAGGTGTTCGGCGCAGGCAGTTAGAAGGGGATAGTGCTGAATGACTTCCTCGCGTTCCAGTAATTCATTGATCGTCACGCCCGCGCCGATCACCAGGCCCTCGGTCGGCGAGTCGCTGAGCTGGTCGATGTTGGGGATGCGCTTGATATCGATCACGGTCTCGGGTCGCATCAGTCCAGCTCGGATATTAATTAGGAGGTCGGTACCGCCAGCGAGTACTCGCCCTTGCGGTCCCAGCTCTGCCAGCCAGCCCAACGCCTCATCGTAAGAGGACGCGGCCCGATATTGAAACGCACGATTCATAACGTCATCCTCATTCAGGTTCACCACACACGTCTGTGCAACGTGAAACTATACCAAACCGCTTGAAGATGACCAGCGATTAATCGGTCCTTTGGGCAATTCTCATTATGGTCTCCCATTTAAACTCGCGGCTCGCTCGGTGAGCTCGCCCTACCTCATTTTCTTCGGGAAAACGGCGAATTAAAAGGTAGGGCGAGCTCATCCGCCTTCGCAAAGCTTTGGCGTGACAGGCCGAGCGAGCCGAAATGGCCATAATTAGAATTACTGATTTGCCTGGTAGAAAAATCAAATTGTCGCCGCACGTGTCAGGATGCATTGTTGGGATATGACGATGGCAATACACGAACTTGAGACACTACCGATTCCTGAACGGGTGCAGATTGTTGAAGATCTGTGGGATAGTAAGGTATCGCTCGCAGCAATGCGAAATTGCCTGTCCTCCAGCACCAAAAAGTGAATTGACTAGAAGGAAGTTCAATATCGCTCGCTCCTGCCGCGCGTGGGGAATAAGGGGTTGCAATGCCAGTCATGATCCTTATGGTTGGCCTCAATGATGAGGGGTGAGACTACAATAACCTCCATGCCAGATTGCCTTTTCAGGCAGTCTGCAGCCATTCGGTAAGAAGCGTTGAATGTTATGCCGATGCACGACATTCACTGAATTGTCCTTAACCTAGGAGGGATCATGACGCACGAAGTTGACCCGCAAGATGCGGTAGCCAAACGGACTCTGGCCCAGAAACTGCGTAAAGCTGAAAAACAGGCCCGAGAAAAAGCCATCAAGGAACGCGAAAAGTTTCGCGGCCTGCAAATTCGCCCTACGGCTTCATTCTTCGATGATGATGCCGAGCATAAAGAGCCCGGCGAAGATAACTGGAGTGGGTTTGGTTTTGATATTCATCCGCAAGTTACCTTCTTTTCTGTGGCGGTGTTGACGATCTTTATCGTTATGACTCTGATGTTCCAAGAGTCGGCCGCGGAAATCAGCAGCAATGTTCTGGGCTGGATTTCCAATACCTTCGGTTGGTTTTTTATTCTCTCTTCGAATATCTTTATTATTGCTGGGCTGTTTTTTGCATTCAGTCGCTTTGGGAGGATTCGGATCGGAGGGCCGAAAGCACGACCTGAGTTCGCTACCTCGGCCTGGTTCGCTATGTTATTGGCCGCTGGCATGGGCATCGGGTTGATGTTCTGGAGCGTCGGCGAACCGATGTACCACCTCGACAGTCCCTCTCCGATGTTTGAGGGAGTAGAAGCCTACAGCTCGCAAGCGGCCCAAGCTGCCATGGGTGTGACGTTCTTTCACTGGGGACTGCATCCGTGGGCTATTTACGCCATCGTCGGTCTCGGCCTGGCATTTTTTGCCTACAACCGCGGACTGCCGCTAACCATTCGCTCCATATTTCATCCGATTCTCGGGAATCGGATTCACGGCGGCTGGGGTAACTTTATCGATGTCCTTTCCGTACTGGCCACGCTGGTCGGGCTGGCGACCTCGCTGGGGCTGGGCGTGTCTCAAATCAATGCCGGCTTCAATTACTTATTCGGCATGCCGATTGGTCCTTGGATTCAAGTTGGATTGATTGCCGTGATTACGGCGTTTGCTACGACGTCGGTGATTGCGGGATTGGACGGCGGCGTCAAGCGGCTCAGCGAATGGAATATGGGGCTCGCTGCCTTGTTCCTGCTTTTCGTGTTGATCGTCGGACCAACCGTTTACCTGCTCGGTGGCTTCACCACCAACACCGGATTTTACTTTGCCAACCTCGTTCAAATGAGTCTCTGGACAGAGACTTTCGAAGATACCAATTGGCAAGGTGCCTGGACGGTCTTCTATTGGGCCTGGTGGATTTCGTGGTCGCCGTTTGTCGGCATGTTTATTGCCCGCGTATCTAAGGGCCGAACGGTGCGCGAGTTCATTCTCAGCGTCATGCTGGTGCCCACCTTTCTCTCGTTCTTGTGGATGTCGGTCTTCGGAGGCAACGCGATCTTCCAGCAAATGGAACTGGGTGTTGATCTGTTCTCCGAGGTCAGTTCTAACGTGGCCACAGCCATCTTCGCCATGTTGGAAGGCATGCCGATTACCACCATTCTGTCGATTGTGGCGGTCTTATTGGTGACCATTTTCTTTGTCACCTCCTCGGATTCCGGGTCGTTGGTGGTTGACCACTTGACGTCTGGCGGCAAGCTAGATTCTCCGGTACCCCAGCGGATTTTCTGGTGTGTCATGGAAGGATTGCTGGCCGGCGTGCTGTTATTGGGGGGCGGACTTGAAACCCTGCAAACCGTATCCATCACAACGGGCCTTCCGTTCACGATCGTCTTGCTGCTGATTGTCTATGCCCTCTTCATCGGTTTGCGGCAGGAGTTGTATGTGGAAGAAGCGGTCGAACGCAAACTCAAGGATGTGCGAGAAGATCATCGCCTCAAAGAAGCCATTGCCGATGTCCACGAGGGATTTGAGGCAGCGGTGGTTGATAAGGTGAAAGAAAGTCTGAACAAAGGGTGATGGTGAGCGTTGTTAACGGGCGACAGCTACTTGCTGGGCTGCTGGCAGTGGTCTTCCTGGCCTGCGGTGTGCAGGCCGGGGAGGCACCGCCTGCTCTGGTCATGGCGCGGCCCACGTGGGATACAGGTTGGTTCCAAGCGGAAGTTATCAAGGCGCTCCTCTCTGAACTGGGCTACGAGGTGATCGGCCCGCGCACCATGGAAAACGCCGAATTCTACGATGCCGTGCAAGGCGGTGCCGTTGACTTTTGGGCCAGTGGGTGGTTGCCGTTGCACGAGACCTATTTTGCCCCAGATGCTGAATCGGTGGCGCGGGCGGTCGTGATTGGCGAATTGATCCCTGAAACAGCCATGCAAGGATATCTTGTAGATCGCCGGACCGCAGAGAAGTATGGCATTCGCTGGTTGACGGATTTGCAGCGCCCAGAGATTGCCGCGCTATTTGATCACACGGGCGACGGTCGGGCTGATTTGATCGGTTGTAATGTCGGATGGGGATGCGCCGAAACCATTGATCAGCATTTGCGACATTTCGAATTACACGACACCGTCAACCATGTGCAAGGTGACTACTCGCCCCTGATGGGGAATCTACTGCAGCGTTTTCGGCAAGGCAAACCGGTCCTCTTTTACACATGGACACCCAACTGGACGATTGGGGCCTTGCCCCCGGGCGAAGCCGTACAGTGGTTGCAGCTGCCGCCCGATCTGCCTCTTGAGGGGGACGCGATTGCCGGATTTGAGAACATTGACGGGTGTCCGGATACGCCTTGCCATCTTGGTTGGCCTGCCACGGATATTCGCGTGGTGGCGAATGTTGAAACACTGGGCCTTTTACCTGCCGCATCTAATCTGCTGGCATCCATTCAAATTTCTGCAGCCGATGTCCATGCTCAAAACGCACGAATGTATGCAGGCGAAGATACGCAAGCTGACATTCGCCAGCACGCACAGGAATGGATAACCGCTCATCGTTCGCGTGTTGATCGCTGGTTAGATGCTGCCCGCGCATATCCGCTCTCTCCGGGCAGAACAGCGCCTCAGCCACGCGCAGCCACCCTTGAAGACACGGAGGAGAAGGTCCAGGTTGTGCGGGTCGTTGCCCGCGTCCTACCGCCGTTTGTTACCTATGAAGAACTCATGTTTCGCGGCCTCAGCATCGAATTGCTCGAAGCGATCGCTGCAGACCGAAACTGGGAGCTCGAGATCTCTGGCGTCAATAGCACGGCGAGACTGTTGGATGATTTACAGCGCGGTGCGGCGGATATTGCCGTGGCGGCGCTGGCCTTAACGGCCGGCCGCGAGCGAGAAGTCGACTTCTCGCATCCCTACCTTTTATCGGGGCTACAGATCTTGATGCGTCGGGATGCCCAACATCAGCGCGGCTTCCTGTCGGCCGCGCAAGGCACGCTTGTTCAATTTCAGCGTGTGGCTCCGGTCTTGCTTATCTTTTTGTTCGTCACACTGATTGCCGCTCACTTGATTTGGTGGATTGAGCGCTACCGTAATCCTGAATTTCCAGCTGAGTACATTCGCGGTGTTTTTGCCGGCCTCTGGTGGGCCGTGGTTACAGTAACCACGGTAGGGTACGGTGATAAAACTCCAAAGGCCAATTTGGGTAAAGTCATTGCTATATTTTGGGTGTTGGCTGGCTATTTTGTCTTTGCTTATTTTACAGCTGCCGTCACCTCCTCGGTTACGGTATCGCGGATGCGCTATGCGATTGATGGCCCGGAAGATCTTCATCGCGTGCGAGTCGGAGTGGTTCAAGACAGCGTGGCTCTGGATGAACTGCGCCGTCGCGGCATTCGGCCTCAACAGCGGCCCACCGTTGAACAACTTCTTACGCATTTAGGAAACGGGGAGGTGGATGCCATTGTACATCACGCGCCTTTTTTGCAGCATTATGCCCACCATCAAGG